>JBBDIT010000001.1:0-8976 GCA_040880285.1 Pseudomonadales bacterium
CTCGGCTGTTATGAATTTATTCCCGGGGTTTTTCCGGTTCAGCTTCTGGGGCTTTATCCGCTGAGGGCTCTTTATCCGCCGCGGGCGCTTCATCCGCTGAGGGCTCTTCATTCGCTGAAGGCGCTTCATCCGCTGAGGGCTCTTTATCCGCCGCGGGCGCTTTATCCGCTGAGGGCTCTTTATTCGCTGAAGGCTCTTTATCCGCCGCGGGCTCTTTATCCGCTGAGGGCTCTTTATTCGCCGCGGGCGCTTCATCCGCTGAAGGCTCTTTATCCGCTGAAGGCTCTACACTCGCCGCGGGCGCTTTTTTCGCCGCGGGGGCTTCCTCGGTCACTTCAACGAACTCGTTGGCGGCAGAACCTTCGAATGCGGCCTTGCCTTGCAGTACGGCATCCGCCATTGCCTGCACGAACAGCCGAATGGATCGAATCGCATCGTCATTGCCCGGGATCACATAATCGACACCATCCGGGTTACTGTTCGTATCGACAATGCCAACAACCGGGATACCGAGTTTGTTCGCCTCGGTGATGGCAATCCGTTCATGGTCGACGTCAACGACGAAGAGAATATCAGGCAAGCCACCCATATCCTTGATGCCGCCGAGGCTGCGCTCAAGCTTTTCAAGCGTACGCTGACGTGACAGGGCTTCTTTCTTGGTCAACTTGGTGATCGTGCCGTCTACAATCTGGCCTTCCAGTTCACGCAAGCGTCGAATGGACTGACGAATGGTTTTGTAGTTGGTCAACATCCCACCGAGCCAACGTTTGTCGACATAGGGCATGCCGCAACGTTCCGCTTCTTCCCTGACCACTTTACCGGCGTTCCGTTTGGTGCCCACGAACAGGACTTTATTGCGTTTGGATGTGACGCTGCGAACATAGTCGAGCGCTTCTTCAAGTGCCGGGACCGTCTGTTCGAGGTTGATAATGTGAATATTGTTCCTGGCACCAAAGATGAACGAGTTCATCTTGGGGTTCCAGTATCTGGTCTGATGACCAAAGTGAGCACCCGCTTCCAGCAGGTCCCGCATGGATACGCTAGACATATTGACTCCGAATTGTGTTGGGTTAGGCATCCACACACCCCATGATCCAACCCGGCTGTTGCCAGTTCGGGCACCCGAATCACGTGTCGGTGCGTGTGAGATTTAAGTTAATTTACCCCGCAATCTGCGCTACAGGCCACGGGAGCCGCGCTTTATACCATATTGGAGCGAAAGGTGCCACTAGCAATGACAATCGCCAGTGGCTCAATTTGCAGGGACCGTCCTTGTAGGACGCTTGTGCGAAGAGGTAGCGCCAGGGAACCAACGCCGGCGAGAACCCGGCCATCGCGACCTCAGGGCCAAATCCCGCCTATTCAGTCGATCCCGAATCGACCAATCTGGTATAGTTGGCGCCCTCTATTTCTCCAAAAACCCTGAAACAGCAGTACCAACAGATGACGATTACGATATTAACGCCACAAGAGGTCGAGAAGATGCGGGCCGTGGGTCGGCTGGCAGCCGAGCAGTTGGAAATGATCGGGGAGTATATCAAGCCTGGCGTTACCACTGGCGAACTGGATCGAATTTGCCATGACTATACCCTAAACCAGCAACAGGCAATTCCGGCCCCCCTGAACTACCGGGGATTTCCCAAGTCTATCTGCACTTCCGTGAACCATGTGGTCTGTCACGGTATCCCCAGCGATGACAAGGTCCTCAAAGACGGTGATATCGTCAATATTGATGTCACCCTGATTAAAGATGAATATCACGGTGATACCAGCAAAACCTTCTTTGTGGGCAAGCCCGGCGTGCTCGCTGAGCGGCTGGTGGGTGTGACCCAACAATGCCTCTATAAAGGTATCAAGACTGTGAAGCCCGGCGCACGGCTGGGCGACATTGGTCACGCTATCCAGACCCTGGCGGAGAAAAGTCGATTTTCTGTGGTCAAGGAGTATTGTGGCCATGGTATCGGTAAGGTATTCCACGATGAACCCCAGGTCCTCCACTACGGCAAAAAAGGCACTGGAATCGAGCTGAAACCCGGCATGGCCTTTACCATCGAGCCCATGATCAACGCTGGCAAACCAGCTGTGCGCCTGCTGCCGGATGGTTGGACGGTTGTGACCAGGGACCACAAGCTTACAGCCCAATGGGAGCACACCATTGTAGTCACCGAGTCCGGTTATGAAATCCTCACGCATCGAGCAGATGACACCATTGACCGTTGTGGCTGACAATCCTGCATTGAACAACGCGGGTTCTGCAGCCGCCGGGCACGCGCTGGAGTCAAAGCTTGAGGACGAGAAAACTGCCATTCCTGTCTTTAAACAGGCACTTACGCGCTTTAAGGCGGATCTGGAGCAACGCTTTTATGACGGTGAGTCGGCCGAGATACTGATTCATGACCATGCCAGGTTTATCGACAAGGTATTGCAGCTGGCGTGGGCTCGATTTCCCTGGAGCGAGAACCTCAACAGCTGGCGCAAGCACCGAATTTCACTCATCGCCGTGGGCGGTTATGGTCGCGGCGAACTTCATCCACACTCTGACATAGATCTCCTGATCTTGCTGGAGCGCCCCTCCTACGAAACCCACAAATCAAATATCCAGAGCTTTCTGGCGCTCTTGTGGGACATCGGGCTGGAGGTGGGCCACAGTGTCCGTTCTATCGGCGAGTGTAAAAACCAGGCCAGGAATGATGTCACGATCCTCACTGCAATGATGGAAGCTCGCACTATTTGTGGGGACGATGAGCTTCGACTCCGGATGGAGAAACAGATCAGTGTCACCAAACTCTGGCCAGCCACAAAATTTTTCCAGGCCAAGCGCGCAGAGCAGCGACAACGGCACCGCAAGTCGGACCATACCGAATACAGCCTGGAACCCAATGTGAAAACATCACCCGGGGGATTGCGCGACGAGCAAACTGTTATGTGGATTGCACGCAGGAAGTTCGGTACGGTAAATTTTGACGATCTGGTGGAACTCAATTTCATTTCTTCAGCTGAACGCGACATTCTTAAAAATGGCCAAAGCCTGCTTTGGAAAATCCGGTTTGGCCTCCACCTGATCAGCGGCAGGGACGACGATCGCCTGCTATTCGAACACCAACCGAAACTAGCCAAACTCTTTGGCTATAAGGACGGTGATCAATTGGCAGTTGAACAGTTCATGCAGGAATATTATCGCACTGCCCTACAGGTTAACGCCGTCTGTGAGCTCCTGTTACAGCACTTTGATGAAGCTATCCTTCGTGCTGGCGAACGCCCGAAAATTCGCTCAATCAACGAACGTTTTCAAGTCTCCAATAATTATATTGAGGTGACTTCCGAAGACGTGTTTGAGAAATATCCACCTGCGTTGATAGAAATATTTGTCATCATTGGCCAGGACACATCTATTGAAGGAACGAAGGCGTCTACTATCCGCCTGATCCGGCGACATCTGACGTTAATTGATGACGACTTCCGCAATGACCCTGCGGTCACGGAACTCTTTCTTGAACTCCTCCGGTCTTCAGAGAGGTTGTTTTCCCAGCTGCGAAGAATGGAACGCTACGGCATCCTTGGCGCATATCTACCAGAGTTCGGTCGAGTAATCGGGCAAATGCAATTTGACCTGTTTCATATCTATACAGTCGATGCGCATACATTGCAGGTCATCAGGAACATGCGCCGGTTTCGATACAAGACACAGGAACAACGTTTCCCGATTGCGGCGCACATCTATCCCCGTCTTCCAAAAATTGAGCTCTTGTTCATCGCTGGCTTGTATCATGACCTGGCAAAGGGCCAGGGCGGTGATCACTCACAACTCGGCGAAGATGTTGCTGCCGATTTTTGCCGCCGCCACGGACTCAGCAGTTGGGATACGAATCTTATCTGCTGGTTGGTATTGAACCATTTGGTCATGTCAACGACAGCTCAACGCAAAGATATCTCTGATCCTGAAGTGATTCGTGATTTTGCCTTGTTTGTCGGCGACCAGGTTCGTCTGGATTATCTCTACGCTTTAACTGTCGCAGACATCAACGCCACCAATCCTACTTTGTGGAATAGTTGGCGTGCTTCTCTCATGCGCCAGTTGTATGTCGAGACAAAAAAAATGCTACGGCACGGGCTTGAAAATCCGGTGGATAAATCCGATTACATTGCCGAGACCCAGGAACATGCCATCGAGCGACTGGCAGAACATGGTATGTCGCGCCAGGAAATTCTGGCTATCTGGGGTAGCGTCGATGACGATTACTTTCTGCGAGAATCAGTTTCTGACATCGTGTGGCATAGTCTGGCAATCCGGGATCATGACCTTGATGCTGGCCCGCTCATCCTCATTCGGGATGACATTTCCAGCCGCGGCGATGAGGGTGCAACGCACATCTTCACCTACGCCAGGAAGAACGAGTCGCTCTTCGTTTCGATGGTCACCGCCCTCGACCTGCTGGGTATCGACGTTGTCGATGCCAGGATTGCCAGTTCCGAATCCGTCGTATTCGATACATTTATTGTACTGGAAGGTAGTGGACGTCCAGTCGGGGAACGTCAGTCAAGAATAGAACAAATTCGCAATACGCTGATCAAGCACATCTCCTCGGACGGCAAGTTCAAAGCACCTGCGAACAGGCGCACACCGAGAGTCCTGAAACAATTTGACTTCAAGACAGAGGTTACCATCAGCAACGACGTCAATACGGAACAGACAATTCTGGAAGTTGTTACCCCTGATCGTCCGGGACTTTTGGCTATTATTGCCAATATCTTCGTGGAGATGGACATCATCCTGCAGAGTGCAAGAATCACGACGTTGGGAGAACGTGTTGAAGATGTCTTCTACATAGCCGACAGGAACAGCGCGCCATTCAGCAACCCGGTGCTGTGCGAAACACTCCGCAAGAGAATTTGCGACGAACTCGATCATCATGTCCAGGAGGTGGTGGTTTGAACCCTAACCTTGATTTGCTCAAGCCCTACCCTTTCGAGCGTCTCAACTCCTTGCTTGCCGGAATTACGCCAGATACTGGCCTTGAACTTCTGCCGTTATCATTGGGAGAACCCAAACACCAGGCACCGGCATTCCTTGTCGACATTTACCAATCCCGTGAAGGCATCGAAAAGAGCTTTGGTACCTATCCGCCAACCAGGGGCCTACCGGAATTACGCCAGGCGATCGCTGCTTTTGTAAATCGGAGGTTCAACCTTGACGCGAATCCGATCGATCCCGAGACCCAGGTACTTCCTGTCAATGGCACCCGGGAGGCCCTCTTTGCAGTGGCGCAAGCGCTGATCGACAACAATGGAAACACAACGACGTTAATGCCAAATCCTTTCTACCAGATCTATGAAGGCGCGGCTATCCTCGCAGGAAGCCGTCCCGTCTACGTTCCTTGCACCGCAGACACTGACTTTAATCCGGATTTCTCGGCAGTCCAGCCTGAGGACTGGCGGGCGTGCTCGATGCTGTATCTGTGCTCACCGGGTAATCCAACCGGTGCTGTCATGGACAAAACCTGCATGCAGGAACTAATCGGCTTGTCTGACAAATATAATTTTGTGATTGTTTCCGATGAGTGTTATTCGGAAATCTATGCAGACGAATCATGCCCGCCAGTCGGGCTCCTGCAAGCGGCCTGTGACATGGGGCGCACCGACTATAAAAACTGCCTTGCATTTAACAGCCTGTCCAAACGGTCGAATTTACCGGGATTACGATCAGGCTATGCCACGGGCGACGCAACGCTAATCGATCAATACTTGCTATATAGAACCTACCATGGCTCGGCGATGCCGGTGCATAACCAGATCGTCAGCGCCGCGGCCTGGCAGGATGAAGAACATGTAATTGCCAATCGCGAAATCTACCGTCAAAAGTTCGACGCCGTTTTTGACATACTTACCAATGTCTGGCCCATGCCAAGACCACAAGCGAGCTTTTATCTCTGGCCGGAAACGCCAGTCGACGATCAATTGTTTACCCGAAAGTTGTTTAGCGAGGCTAACATCAAGGTAGTACCTGGAAGCTTTCTGGCACGTGGCCCCGACAACGAAAATCCAGGCAGAAACCGGGTCCGCATGGCGCTTGTTGCCACGCTCGATGAGTGTGTTGAGGCGGCAAACCGCATCAAAGAGTTCATGCAGCATCAAAAGTACAGGTGAACAAGATGAAACCGGTAATCTACGGCATTAAAAACTGCGATACCATGAAAAAGGCAATGACGTGGCTGGATGAGCATCAGGTCGAATATATTTTTCACGACTATAACCGGGATGGACTCCCGGAAGCCCTGCTGGACACCTGGCTCGCCGATGTTGGGCACGATGTTCTGGTAAACAGACGAGGCACGACCTGGCGTAAACTGGACGAACCCACCCGCAAAGGGATTGACAAGCGCTCAGCAAAAAAATTGATGCTGGAAAATCCCGCCCTTATTAGACGTCCACTGCTGGAGAGCGGGCAGGAGCGGATTGTAGGTTTTTCCGAGTCCACCTACGCCAGCCTGTTTTCCAATTGATAAAGCCGTCATAATGTAGTCTTTGTTGTCCGGACCATACACACCGGATGTATCAGAATTGAACCCAGGAACCAGCGAACTGATGACCTCTTCGGACTTTTTTTCATTGGGTATCGGTATCGGTACCAAAAACTCAAAAGGCGACTGGCTTGAAGTCTTCTTTGCCGCGCCGGTGTTCCAGCCGCAACCTGGCCTTGTAAAAATGTTGTCGAGCGGTCTCGACTATCAGGGAGGCAACGTCAATATTGACCTCACCGACGATGTCATTACGGCGCTGGCCGATGCCGTCGATGACGTTGCCCAGATAGCCGTACTGGAGAAATTGAAGTCTTCGACGCAACCACGTGTCCTGACGTTGCTTGAAACTGACACCGCCATTGAATCTACACCGGAAGCCTATTTAAAACTCCACTTGCTCTCCCATCGATATGTAAAACCCCATGGCACTAACCTTGAGGGGATCTTTGCAAAGCTGCCTAACGTTGCCTGGACCAGTGCCGGTGCAATTGATCCGCAAGAGCTCACGGCCCGACAACTGGAAGCTCGTGCAGCTGGCACCCTCTTGACGGTGAGCTCGCTCGATAAGTTCCCACGTATGACCGATTATGTAGTGCCAGCTGGCGTACGCATTGCGCATTCGGCCAGGGTTCGTCTCGGCGCCTATCTGGGTGAAGGGACGACCGTGATGCATGAAGGCTTTGTCAATTTCAACGCCGGGGCCATGGGCCCCAACATGATTGAGGGCCGGCTCTCCCAGGGTGTCACCATGGACTCGGGTAGCGACCTTGGTGGTGGTTCAAGCACCATGGGAACACTTTCCGGAGGAGGAGACATTGTCCTTACTATCGGCAAGGATTGTCTTATCGGCGCTAATGGCGGTACCGGCATTCCGCTAGGCGACCGCTGCACCATCGAAGCGGGTCTCTACATTACCGCAAGCACCGTTGTACAAGTCCTGGACGAAAACCGAAATTTTGTGAAGATTGCAAAGGCGCGGGAACTCGCTGGACATTCTGACATGCTATTCATTCGCAATTCCCAGACCGGCATGGTCGAATGTCGTACCAGCAATAAGGCGCGTAAACTCAATGAAGCGCTGCACAGCCACAATTGACATTTATGGATAATCTGGACGAGGCGACCGTCGAACTCGCCCGGCAACTTATCAGCAGAACTTCAGTTTCGCCCAACGATGGCGGTTGCCAGCAGCTGATTGCAGACTATCTTGCTGATCTCGGATTTTCGATCGAGCATCTCCCCTTTGAAGACGTATCCAACATCTGGGCCGTTCGTGGCGCCAGCCAACCGATCCTGGCATTTGCCGGCCATACCGATGTTGTTCCGCCGGGGCCGCTTGAGGAGTGGGATTGGCCACCGTTTGAACCACACGTCATCGGCGATATGCTGCTGGGCCGTGGCGCCGCTGACATGAAAGGATCCCTTGCTGCCATGTTGACCGCCACGAAACGGTTCGTTCTCGCCAACCCGAACCATGGCGGTTCGCTTGCGTTCCTGATTACCAGCGATGAGGAAGCGGACGCCATCAATGGAACCCGAAAAGTCATCGAGACACTTAAAGCTCGTGGCACGGTTCCCACCTGGACGATTGTTGGTGAGCCTTCCAGCGATCAGCGCCTTGGCGACACGATCAGAATTGGTAGGCGTGGATCCCTCAATGCGAACTTGATCGTCCATGGCGTGCAGGGACACGTGGCTTACCCCGACGAGGCGGACAATCCAATCCACAGTGCCCTGCCCGCACTTGCCAACCTGGCGTCGGAATCCTGGGACACGGGCAACCAATACTTTCCCGCCACGACGATGCAAATTTCCAATATCCGTGCCGGCACTGGCGCAAACAACGTCATACCCGCCAGTATGGAGTTACTGTTCAATTTCCGATTTTCCACCGAATCAACAGCTGAATCATTGAAGCAGCGGGTCGAAGACATCCTGGATCGACACTGTGTGAACTATGACATTAGTTGGTCGGTGTCGGGTAACCCTTTCCTGACCACTGGCCGTACATTGATCCAGGCCGTTCAGTATGCACTGGATGCTGAGCTGGGTATAACACCCACGCTTTCAACCTCCGGCGGGACCTCCGATGGCAGGTTCATTTGTCCGGCGGGCAGCGAAGTGGTTGAACTCGGGCCTCGCAATGCCACCATACACAAGGTTAATGAGTGCATCGACATCAACGAACTGACCGCGCTCTCCAAAATTTATTCCGTGGTGATGGAGCGCCTGTTATGCCACCGGGATTAGACGTTACCGACAGGACCGGGCGCGACAAGAAGGGTGGGCCCCTTGCCTACCAACCGGGAACATTCGGTATCAACCGGGATTGAAGCAGTGCAATCATGAAAAGAACCCTGTTTTATGTCCTGGTCGGTCTCATCAGTTTTGCGGGCTTTATCATCGTCTTCGGGCCGGCGTCTGCAATCTGGAACCTGGTCAAGGCAGACGTCAAAGT
>JBBDIT010000002.1:0-10137 GCA_040880285.1 Pseudomonadales bacterium
TTCATTACAGGTTCGTGATTACAGGTTCGTAATTATAATGGGTTCGATGGTATCGGCGATTGAAAACCCGAAGATCCGTCCATAAAAGTACAGTTCAAGATCGAGTGCGCGTTTGATATTTTCGGCCTTGCGAAATCCGTGCTGTTCCCCTTCGAATGGGACGTAGGCATTGGGAATCCCTTTTTTGGTAAGCGCCGCTACCATCGCTTCGGCCTGGTTGGGTGGCACGACCTTGTCTTCCAGGCCCTGGAAGAAGATCACGGGACACGCCAGTTGGTCAACATGATGGATTGGTGATCGCGCCCGGTAGGTGTCGATTGCGGCCGGCCAGGGGCCGATCATACTGTCCAGGTAGCGGGACTCGAATTTGTGGGTGTCGGCCGCCAGGGCCTCAAGATCTCCAACGCCATAATGGCTTGCGCCGGCACTGAACAAGTTCTCAAAGGTGAGGGCGGCGAGCGTGGTAAAACCGCCGGCGCTGCCACCACGAATGGCGAGGCGACCGGGATCTGCAAGACCGCGATCAACCAGGTGACGTGCCCCATACACTGCGTCCTCGACGTCCACTATGCCCCAGCGACCATTGAGCTTTTGTCGGTAGTTACGGCCGTAACCGGTTGAGCCGCGATAATTGACGTCAAGTACCGCAAAGCCGCGGCTGGTCCAGAATTGTTTGCCCAGACCAAGACCACTTTTGGTTGCTCCGGTCGGTCCACCGTGACACATCACAATGAGCGGTGGTCGCTCGTCCTTCGGCGCCTCAAAATCCTTGTTGGTGGGAGGATAGTAGAATGCATAAGCGGTCTCGCCGTCTGCAGTGGGGAAGTCAATCGCTTCGGGAATCGAATAATAACCAGCATCCAGGTTGAGCGCGCAGCTGGTTTTTATGACGTTATATGCACCGCTTGCATGGTCGATGTTGATGACCGCACCCAATGTCGTCGGCGATGCCGCTGTCAGCGTACAACCATTGTCATCAAGGCTGATGCCATCTATGTCGGTAAAAGGTGTTGCAATGTTTGCCAGTTCACCAGTCGCAGGATCGAGGCGCGACAATACACTCTCGTTATTGCGGCTATAGGTACAGATGATCTCATCGGTTTCTTGCGGGGTACGCCGGAATGCGTAGGTGCTTTGGCCAAATACCCAGTGAGGTACGCCGAACTCGGCTGCCATCTCGCAGACGGGTTCGATGTCGGACCTGGCGCGGTACAGGTTCCACCAACCACCACGGTCGGAGATAAAATAAAGTGTGCCGTCGGACGAAAATGACGGTTGTTGAACGGATTCCTCGCGGCCGCCAGCGATGCGTTCCGGGTCGCCAAGGCTTCCGTCGCCAGTGACCGATGCCAGCATAAGTTCGGTTCCGTCCCAGGGCATATCGGGATGGTTCCAGGTGATCCAGGCAAGGTGCCTGCCGTCCGGACTCAAGGTCGGGCTTGAATAAAAATCCTGCCCTTGTGTGAGAAATGTCACCGATCCGGTTTCAATGGATACAGCGCCAATCAGGTTTTCTGGCTCTGGTTTGTCGCCCGAGTGATCCTCGATTACATAGATGATGCGATGATGCGCCTCATCAACCACGCCGTTTGCAAACCGTAAATCCGGGCAGTGGGTCAATTGACGGATATTGCAGGCAGCGTCCGCGACATAGACCTGTTGGTCAGCGAAGTTGGAAAAGTAGACACACTCATTGTGCACCAGATAGGCGCCACCACCATACTCATGGACACGGGTCCTGGCGTTGAACGGTGCCGGGTTCATATCCACCAAGGTTGCCGTGCCGTCGGCATGAACTTCTCGCCTCACAATGACCGTGCGACCCCCTTCTTTCGGCCGGCCTTCCGCCCAGTACTGGTAGTCGCCGTCAAAACAGCTGCCACCCAGGCTAATGGTTTCCCCGACGATAAGGTCAGAGCTGATCGGTGAGCGCCAGGATCCGAACGGTGCTTGTGCTTTATTCATGATGATCTTCCATTGGCCAGAAAGGTTTGCAGGTCCTGGTAAGTAAACGGCCAGCCCAGTTCTGCCTGCCCATCGTCGAAGCGGATCACCGGAATGCGGACACCATAGGCTGCCATCAGGGACTCCGAATCGCTGATCTCAACTTCACAAATCTCAAATTCGTGGCTATCCCCGTGGCTACCCTCCCGGGCCTGCTGTAATAACGCCAGCGCTTGTTCGCATAAGTGACAACCCACGGTCGTGTAAAGTTTAATTTTCTGCATGAATTTGCGGCAGGTCGAAAAATTGACGGGCATTGTTGGTGGTGGAAGCCGCCACCTCATCATAGGGCCTACCAAGGACATCGGCGATAAAGCGGCAGATCCAGGGCAGGTATTGTGGCTCGTTGCGCCTGGTTTTGGGCCGTGGCTGCACATTGCGCGGCATAAGATAAGGGGCATCGGTTTCGAGCATAAGCCGATCCGCCGGAATGTCCCTGATAAGGGGCGTCAAGTGTGTGCCCCTGCGTTCATCACACACCCAACCCGTCAGGCCGATGTAGCAATCAAGGTCCAGATACGCGTGCAACGCATCGGCTTCCCCGGTAAAGCAGTGCACCACCAGCTTACCGAGTTGGTCACGGTAGGACTGGAGCACCTCGGCAAAAGCAGGATAAGCGTCGCGTTCATGCAGGAACATGGGAAGGCCTGTCTCGATTGCCAATTCAATGTGGGCTTCAAATGAGGCGATCTGGTCGGCGCGTGGTGAGAAATTGCGAAAGAAATCGAGGCCGGTTTCTCCGACAGCCTTGACTTCCGCTGACGCCAGCAGCTCCCCTAGCATCGACATCACCGCCGGCGTTGTATCGCTTGCATGGTGAGGATGGATGCCAGCGGTTGCGTAAAGAAAACCGGGGTATTTTCTCGCAAGCCGGCAGGCTGAATCACTGCCTTGTTGACTTGCACCGGTGACGATCATCTGGACGATTCCCTGATGGCGCGTACGTGCGAGAACGTCATCAAAGTCGTCGCTAAAAGTGTCGTGCGTCAGGTTCGCGCCGATATCAATAAGACTATTCATGAGAGCTGTCGATGGAAACGGTTGATAGAACGAAGGGACTTGCCTGTGCTGATTGACGCGCAAGTATAACAGAGACACATTAATTCAAAATGGTGACCTGCTGGTTGGAGAAATCGCGGAGTTCGTGGGCATAGATCATCGGATGGTTCTGTGACAAACGCCGTGCATAGATTGCCGAGAATATGAGTACATTCTGGACATAGCCACGAGTTTCCACGAACGGGATGGTTTCAATCCAGACATCGAATGGCAGCGTGGGATCGAGCCAGGTCTCAACCCTGGCCGGGCCGGCATTGTAGGCAGCCGAGGCGAGTATCCTGTTGTTATTGAATTGCCGCAGCATACGCCCGAGGTAGGCAGAACCGAGGTGAATGTTCAGTACAGGATCCGTGAGGTCGCTCGTTGCATTCAGTGGCACTCCATGCCAGCCGGCGGTCAGGCGCGCAGTGGCAGGCATGAGCTGCATGATACCCATTGCGCCGGAACGGGATCGCGCATCCGGCATAAACGCGCTTTCCTGGCGTGCGACAGCAAAGCTCCAGTGCAAGGGGATATCCCAGCTGCGTGCGTTGCTGACAAAGCTGTCCTGGTAGGCCAGCGGGAATCGAACGGCAAGGTCATCCCATGCACCGGCGTCGATCATGGCGCGAATGGCCTGGCGATACCAACCCCACTTTTGCGCGACCCGCGCGGCGGTCTGGAGTTCAAAATCGGAAAAATCACGGGTGGCAAGATTCCACTCGCGCCGCCCCCGATGGCGTTCCCCAAGGGTAAACAGCTCAAGTGCCCGCTGCAGCCCGGCGTTGTTCTCAACGCCAAGTATTTCGGTGTGAGTGATCGTCTGGGGCGTATCTTCAAACTGGTAGTCCTGGCCGAGGATGTCGGCAGCCAGGAATCCATAGAAGTCCCTGGTGGCGGCGAGCTCGCGCAGCAGTGCCTGTGAGGTGGCCTGGTCATCGGCATTGCCTGAGCCGGCCAGGACCCGCGCTTTCCAGTACCGCCAGCGCGGCGACTCTTGCGCTTCCACCGGCAGGACATTGATCAGCACCAGCACGTTGCTCCAGTCCAGCTGCCTGAGTGCCAGCCGGATTCTTGCTTCTGTCAGGTCCGGCAGTTCCTTAAGGATCACCGGAATGGAACCCAGCAAATTATCCGGGTCACTATCGAGCGCAAGGCGCACGCCGACATGGGACCAGGTATCGGCACGCTCCGCTTCGGTAAACGAGTGTGTGGCCTCATAGGCCTGCAGCGCTTTGAATGCAGCACTCGGGTCACGGCTCGCAAGCCGTTTTATGCCATAGATGATGAGGTCGCGAGTCCTGTCATCATCTACTAAAAAGCGATTGTGCTGGCGTACATAATTCGGGTTCTGTTGCACCAGCTTGAAGTTGTTTGCGAGTCCCTTGTCCGCATCGGCAACATAGCGGGTCAGGTAATCGGCAAGCGACGTTTTACCGGCTTTAAGGGCAAGGGCATAACGCTGCCAGGCAGCATTGGTATCCAGTTGGCCCGCGTCTCGCCAGACTTTGAAAATGGCGTCACACTCGTCCGGCTGGGACCGATCAACCAGCCAGAGGTTCCTTGCCGCGGCGAAAGCCTCGGCTTTGAGATCCCGCCGGTACAGGGCGTAGGCGTAGGAGCAGGCGTTGCGTTCGCCGGTTAATCCATCGTGGTAATAGTCGACCACGTTGGACCAGTTATTTTGCCTGGCTTGCACGAATATCCAGTTTTCCAGCAACTGGTCGGCAAGGGGTGTGTGTGAATACTGCGCTATAAAGGACTGAATATCACCCGGTGACTGTCGTGCGATATGGTAGATCTTTTCGGTGTATTCGATATACGGGTAGAGCGGATAGTCCACCAGCGAATTCTTGATCTCCTTCACCCGGGCTTTCTGGCGTCCGGCTTTAATGAGTTCTATTGCTTCCTGGTAGAGTGCGCGTTGCTCATAGCGTGATAGACCCGTTTGACTGGTGGCGGAGAAACCGGCCAGGCATGACAGGCTCGCAAGGTACAGCAAGATCGCGAGGCCCAATCCACGCACTGGCTAATCCTCCTAGACTCGCACCGCGAGCACGTCGCAAGGTGCGCCGTGAAGCACACCGTTTGCCGTCGAACCGAGTAGTAGCGCAAGACCGTGGCGGCCATGACTTCCGACGACGATCAGGTCGGCGCCGATTTCGTTGGCGAGTGTATGTATTTCGGATTCAGGCCGCCCGAATATCAGATATTGATCGTCGGCACCCACGCCAAGCCGGGCGGCGAATTCACCCAGATGGGTCTTTGCAGTTTCCTGAATCTGTTCCTGGATGGTAGACAGGTCCATAGGGATATCGCCACCATAGGCGAGGCTCAGTGGCTCGATGACGTGCAAGCAGCTGAGCTTTGCTGAAAATGCCCGTGACAAGGCACACGCACGTTTGGCAACCTGGTTGGATTCCTCGGTCAGGTCTACGCCCACCAATATGTGCTTGTACTCTTGCATGGCCCACCTCGTACGGATTCAGGTTATTATTGTTATTGACCAATGTTCGTGCAAATGTACACACATCTTATAGGTAGCTCAATCAAATCAGAACGCTTACCTGCATCCCCGGTAGAAGAGCTGCGGTATAAACCCGGCGAATCTTCAGTTTTGACGGAATAGACATGGCTTATCTGGCAATTGCAGTCATCCTGCTGGTGATTATTGCACCGATCCTTGCAATCCTGCCCTCGAAACGCCAGAAAGAACAAATGTTCCTCCGCAAAAAGGCAATGGCAGACGGTTTTAGCGTGGAACTGACCCGCATCGACGATCCCGATCCTGATCCCGAAAAGTATTTGTCCAATACCGGCAAACCATTAGAGCGCGTCATGAGTGTCGCCGCCTACCGGTTTCCGAGACGCAAACCCCCGGATTGGCGCCGGTTACCGAACATCAACTGGGCGCTGGTGCGCCGCCGAAATGCAGTTGGACAGGGCCTGCCGGCGAACTGGGTATGGGATGAGCCCCCGCCAGGGGAAATGTCCAGGGAACTTAGGGCATATATCGCTGGCAGTCTACAGAAATTGCCTGACGACGTCGTTAGGGTAGATGAATCAAAGTATGTCATTTCCGTGTACTGGACAGAGCGTGGTGGTGAAGTTGGCGTCGCCGCCATCATCACATTTGTAAAGGCCTGCGCTGAAATTTCACCATTTGATCCGCGCCTTTTCAACGACAAGTAAAAAGCAGGTTTTGTACCGTTCATTTGACGTGGTGTTGACAAACGGGTCACTTTTGCCTTTAAGCTAAAAAAGGAAGCAGGGAAGCGGAAGTTGACGCGGTTCATTATTCCCTCTATAAATGTCGCCCCTTTTTCGGGTGATTCGGGTTCGGGTGATTCGGGTTCGGGTGATTCGGGCAGAATTTTCAAGAGAAGTATTTGATATGGGTAAATCGTTGGTCATCGTCGAGTCGCCGGCCAAGGCAAAGACGATTAACAAGTATCTCGGAAACGACTTCATCGTGAAGTCGAGCGTGGGTCATATCCGAGATCTGCCCACCAGTGGAAGCGCCAGGCCCGATCCAAAGGCTCGCGCGAAAGAAGCAGCCAAGACCAGGAAGATGGATCCGGACAAAAAAGAAGCCTATAAAAAAGAGAAAGCCAAAAAGCAGCTGATTGCTCGCATGGGGATTGATCCCGGGCAGGACTGGGAAGCTCACTACGAAATTCTCCCAGGCAAGGAAAAAGTGGTTGCGGAGTTGCGCAAGCTGGCGAAGGATGCGGACGAAATTTATCTCGCGACTGACCTTGATCGTGAGGGAGAAGCCATTGCCTGGCATTTGCGTGAAGCGATTGGTGGTGACACCAGCCGCTACCGCCGGGTAGTGTTCAATGAGATTACCAAAAAAGCGATCGACGAGGCTTTCTCCGATCCGGGCGAAATCAATGTGGCGCGGGTGAACGCGCAGCAGGCAAGACGATTTCTCGATCGCGTTGTCGGATTTATGGTCTCGCCGCTCCTGTGGGCCAAGATTGCCCGGGGTCTTTCCGCCGGCCGGGTACAATCGGTTGCTGTACGATTGATTGTCGAGCGCGAGCGAGAGATACGAGCGTTTATTCCCGAAGAGTACTGGGAAGTGTACGCCAACCTTGCACAAGCTGAAGACGCAAAGACGGATGATGCGGTCAAGTTCCAGGTAGTCAAAGAGGCGGGTTCAAGTTTCCGTCCCAATAGTGAAGCGCAGACTAACGACGCGCTATCGAAATTGAACAAGGCGACATTCACGGTCAAGAGTCGCGAAGACAAACCAACCAAAACACGGCCGACCGCCCCCTACATCACGTCCACGTTGCAACAGGCGGCAAGCACCCGTCTCGGATTCGGGGTTAAAAAGACCATGATGCTGGCGCAACGACTCTATGAAGCCGGTTATATCACCTATATGCGTACCGACTCGACCAACCTGAGTCAGGATGCGGTTAACGCTTGTCGTGATCTGATCAAAAAGAATTATGGTGAAAAATACCTGCTGGATTCACCGCGAGTCTATTCCAGTAAAGAAGGCGCCCAGGAGGCACACGAAGCGATTCGCCCGTCAGATGTGAGCGTGCGCAATGTGAGCGGTACCGGTATTGACCGGGATGCAGAGCGATTATACGAGTTGATCTGGCGACAGTTTGTTGCCTGTCAGATGCCGGACGCTGAGTACACGAGTACCACGGTCCTGGTGGAAGCCGATGATATGGAATTGCGTGTGCGGGGTAGAATCCTCCGGTTTGACGGTTATACAAAAGTGCAACCGCCTGCGAGCCGAAAGGAAGATGAGACGCCGTTACCGGAATTTTCAGTTGGTCAGGTACTGAACCTGATTGAGCTCTTGCCGACTCAACATTTCACCAAGCCGCCGCCACGATATGGTGAAGCGAGTCTGGTGCGGGAACTGGAGAAACGCGGTATCGGTCGGCCTTCAACCTATGCATCCATCATCACTACCATTCAGGATCGTGGCTACGTTACGCTGCGTAACAAACGATTTTATGCCGAAAAGATCGGTGATGTGGTGACCAATCGCCTGGTGGAAAGCTTTGATGGTCTGCTCGATTACGGATTTACCGCAGAGCTTGAAGAGTCACTGGATCTGGTATCCGACGGCAAGGTGGAATGGAAGAAACTGCTGGATGAATTTTACAAGGATTTTGAGGCCAGGCTCGAGAAGGCGAGTGGCGACGACGGTATGCGTGCCAACGATCCCACCATGACTGATATCGAATGCCCCAGGTGCGGGCGACCCATGCAGATTCGTACTGCCAGCACCGGTGTCTTTCTCGGTTGTTCGGGCTATGCGCTACCACCGAAGGAAAGATGCAAGAGTACTATCAACCTGATTTCCGGTGATGAAGTAGTCAGTGCCAATGACGATGATGAGGAAGCCGAATCTCGCCTGTTGCGCAAAAAACACCGTTGCCCCAAGTGCAAGACGGCGATGGAAAGTTACCTGATCGATAAAGATCGCAAACTCCATATTTGTGGTAACAATCCGGACTGTGACGGCTTTGAAGTGGAGCATGGCGAGTTCAAGATCAAAGGTTACGATGGTCCGATCATCGAATGCGACAAGTGTGGTGCCGACATGCAGTTGAAAACCGGTCGGTTTGGCAAGTATATGGGTTGTACCAACGAAGACTGCAAGAATACCCGCAAGCTGTTACGCAATGGTGAGGTTGCACCGCCTAAAATGGATCCGGTTCCGATGCCGGAACTGGCCTGCCAGAAGGTGGACGACACCTACGTGCTGCGCGATGGTGCCGCAGGCATATTCCTTGCTGCTTCACAATTCCCAAAAAACCGGGAGACGAGGGCGCCTTATGTAGATGAACTTTTGCCGCACCAGAATGAAATTGATCCCAAATACGCATTCCTGATGCGTGCACCGGCCCGGGATTCGGAGGGTCGCCGCACCGTCGTCAAATTTGCTCGCAAGACCAAAGAGCACTACGTCACTTCTGAAAATGAGGACGGCAAACCATCGGGCTGGCGCGCTGACTATGTCGACGGTTCGTGGGTTAAACACGAAACCGCCGGTAAAAAGAAGAAGGCAGCTGGCGGCTAGCCTGGTATCTGTCCTAGTGTCTTAGAACGCCGACACTGATTCCTTCAATGGCAAAATCCTGATTCCGCAAATCGACTTCAATAGGAGAGTAGTCAGGATTCTCCGGTTGCAGTGTGATCAGATTCTTGCTTCGGCCGCGTTTGAACGTTTTCACAGTCACCTCGTCCTCGATCCGCGCAACAACGATGTCATTGTTGTTGACGTTGGTCGTACGATGAACTGCCAGCAAGTCACCATCGAGGATTCCGGCATTGATCATACTATCGCCATGGACCGTGAGCAGGTAATCGGCTCGTGGACTGAAAAATTCCGGGGGCAAATCGCAGTAGTCTTCTATGTGCTCCTGGGCCAGGATCGGGCTCCCGGCTGCAACCCTGCCAACAATGGGGAGTCCGCCTGAATCCGGCAACTTGATGCCGCGGGACGTGCCCGGGATAATTTCAATAGCACCTTTTCTTGCCAGTGCCTTCAAATGTTCTTCTGACGCATTGGCACTCTTGAAGCCGAGCTCGGCGGCAATCTCGGCTCGTGTCGGGGGATAACCCGTGTCATCCAGGTAACTTCTGATGAAGTCCAGGACTTCGCTTTGTCGTGGGGTCAGTTTGATCATTTTGGCGGCTGTCTTTTTATACAGGTACTGTGATTATATACAGGATTCAGTGTTTGGCAACCATTTTATCCCGGTCTGCTTGCGCCTTTCATGGGATTGTGGTGTTCTTGCCACCCTTGAATTGACTGGCAGGTGCGTGTGTGACCAGGCGCTTTAACCTGATCGTTGTAGTCCTGATGCCCATTGTCCTTGCCGCTGGCCTGCCCGTCAGCGCGCGGGAGCAATCGGTGCCGGCAGCCGATGATCGGGTATTCCTCGTGCTGGCGAGTTACAGCAACCTGCAATCGGCGATCCGGCTTGAGCGACGGCTCGAACAAGTCTTCAGCGGGGTACATTCAGATAGCAAGCTGATTGCAGGCGCCCTGTACACCAGGGTGCTGCTGGGGCCAGTGGCGCGAGGCGACGTTGAACGCATGAGACTGCT
>JBBDIT010000002.1:10237-32123 GCA_040880285.1 Pseudomonadales bacterium
AACAAAGAGCCCTCAGCGACCAATAAAAAGCCACCACGGAAGCACTATAATCCGGCGACACTGGTACCTCCCAAGAACCAAAGGCAAAGGAGCGAGTAGTAACGCATGCAGGAATATCTGGATACCTTCGTCGAATGGGTCACTGATCCACTGTTAATCCTTGTGTTCAACATTGTGTTTTTCACCTTGCTGGCAAATTATGTCAGCGCCGTCGTGTTAAAGCGCATTGAGAAAAAGGCGGAGCTGACCGAAAGCGTATGGGATGATGCGTTGATTCATGCGCTGCGCAAGCCGCTGACCTGGTTGATCTGGGTGCTGGGTATTTCCTTTGCAGCCGAGGTGATCTCCGCACAAACCGACACTGGCCTTGCAGGCATTATTGCCCCGGCACGTTATGTCCTTGTGGTCGGCCTGATGGCGTTATTCCTGGTGAAATTCATCAGCGAGTGTGAAGCCGCGTTCATCAATCGCGGTTCAGACGTAACCACCGCCGAGGCAATCGGCAAGCTGCTACGAATCTCGGTGATTATCACGGCGATACTGTCGGTACTACAGACATTGGGCGTCAGCATCTCCGGTATCCTGGCTTTTGGTGGCATTGGCGGTATCGCAATCGGATTTGCGGCAAAGGATTTGCTGGCTAACTTTTTCGGTGGGCTCATCATTTACCTGGACAGGCCCTTCGCGGTTGGAGACTGGGTCAGGAGCCCAGACAGGAATGTCGAGGGGACCGTAGAAAAGATCGGTTGGCGAGTGACTGTCATCAGGACTTTCGACCAGCGACCTTTATACGTACCTAATGCTGTTATTTCCACGATCGCCCTTGAGAACCCATCGCGTATGCGCAATCGCCGCATTAGTGAGAGTGTTGGCGTTCGCTATGCGGATGCCTCAAAGCTGAAACTGATTATTGACGATATCAAGCAAATGTTGGTAGATGACCCCGATTTGGAAACGGATGAACGAACGTTGATTGTGAACTTCAATGCGTTCAGTGCCTCGTCCCTGGACATCTTTATTTATACGTTTACCAAGACCGTCAACTGGGTTGAATTTCACCAGGTCAAGCAACGTATCCTGTTGAATATCCATGACATTATCGAATCTCATGGGGCCGAGATTGCGTTTCCCACTTCAACGATTCACCTTGCCTCAACGCCGGCACGAGAAGCGGAGCCGGAATAAGTGAAGCTACCTACCTCCAAGGTTGTGTTCGACCACGAAGAAATTTCCCGCACCATCGATGAAATGGCGGTTGCTATCAACGAACGATGCCGCGATGGTGATTGGATTGCGATGTGTGTCCTGAACGGCGGGTTGATGTTCACCAGTGAGCTGATGAAGAGAGTGGGCGTCGCCATGCGACTCGACTCTATTCGGGTGTCCCGTTATCACAACACGAAAGATGGTAAGGATCTTTTGTGGCACGCGTATCCAGAACTTGTCATTACCGACCAGTCGATCCTGTTGATGGATGACATCTTTGATGAAGGCCAGACTCTGGCCGCCCTCTCGCAGTACTTCGACGCCGCGGGGGCGAGGCAGGTGGTCAGCGCAGTGCTGGTGGACAAGCAACATGATCGCAAGGTCAGTGGATTCAAGCCGGATTTTGTGGGTTTGACCTGCGAGGATGCGTATGTTTTCGGGTTTGGAATGGATGTCGGAGGGTATTTTCGAAACCTGCCGGACATCCGGCGCCTGGTTGATCGTTGATCGTTGCAGTTGACTGATCGGTTGATTTAGGCTGGTTGATTCGGCATGATCTGCCGGTCGTTAAAAACAATAACTTCAGGAAATTCGATGGCAAATTTGCTTTTTTATGATAAGCCCGCTGCCTTGAACAAGGTTGCGCACAAAGATTTCAAAATCAAGCCGGTGGAAGGCGACTTCGGATTTGCCCGTAATACGAATTCCGTGATCCTCGCTGGTGTCGAGTTTACCGAGGCCGCCAAGGAATATCCTATTGTATTCGCCAAGGCTGGCGACAACATTGTGCCGGTTGCGCTATTAGGCCTCAGGAATGAAGAAAACCTGTTCGTGGATGACCAGGGCAAGTGGGATGCTCGATATATCCCGGCATTTGTCAGGCGCTATCCGTTTGTGCTGGCAGAGACCGCCGAGCAGGGCCAGCGCATGGTCTGCATCGACGAGTCGTATCCGGGTTTTAACAAGAATGAAGGGGAACCACTGTTTGAGAACGATGAGCCAACCAGGCTCCTGAAGCAGGCGATCGAGTTCCTCGAAGAGTACCAGCGGCAATACTTGCGCACCGAGCGGTTCGTCAAGCGCCTGCAGGATAACGACCTGCTGATGTCGCTCAATGCCCGCATCGATATGGTCGATGGAAAGCAGTTTTCCCTGTCGGGCCTTCTGGCGGTGGATGAGAAAAAGCTGCTGGCCTTGCCCGATGACAAGGCCCTTGAGTTGTTCCGGTCCGGTGAACTTGCCTGGTTGTACTGCCACCTGACGTCACTGGGAACTCTGGCCCGTATGGTGGATCGAGTAGCCGATCGGGCCGGTGGCGAGGACAGCCCCTCTGGCGGTGGTGGGGAGCAAAGCCCTACCGGCAAGAAAGCGGCACCGGCAAAAAAAGTAGCGGCAAAGGAATCAGCAAAAGCCAGGAAGTAGCTGCCTGTGATCGCAGTCATTGGTGGTACCGGATTTGGTGAGTGGGTCGGTCTTGCGGGACTTTCTTCCCGTCAGGTCGAAACGCCTTTTGGACCTGCGCTGGTGCAAACCGGCCTGCTGGAAGGTGAGCCTGTACTGTTTCTGCCGCGGCATGGTAGTCCTGCAACCGTTCCACCGCACCGAATTAACTATCTGGCCAACATCCAGGCCCTTTGCGATGCCGGTGCGAGTGCAATTATTGGGGTGACTGCTGTCGGCTCCGTGGACGAGCGCCTCGTGGTACCCCAGTTCGTGATACCCGACCAGATTATCGATTACACGTTCGGCCGACCCCATACATTCTTTGATGATGAAATCCATCACATCGATTTCAGCTTTCCCTATGATGACGGGTTGCGGCGCAGGGTTATTGATGCGGCACGAGTGATCAGTGCCGGGAGCGGCTTACCGCTTAAAGACCATGGTGTTTACGGCTGTACGCAGGGTCCACGGCTTGAGTCCGCGGCAGAAATCAACAGGCTGCGCCGGGACGGTTGTGACATTGTCGGAATGACGGCCATGCCGGAGGTTGTTCTCGCCCGTGAGCGCGAGCTCCCCTATGCCGGATTGTCGGTTGTGGTCAATGCCGGTGCCGGTCTTGGTGGCAAGGCGATTGACCTCTCCGGCATTGCTGCGGCGATGACCCGGGGAATGGCTGGCGCAAGGGAAGTCGTGCAGCAAGTCATCGCGACTTACTCGGTCGATGGCTCCGGCTCATAGGTAAAAGCCTCGATTTGCACCAGCACGCCAAAGTAGGGGTGGTCCAGGTAATGCAGGGTCGAACTGCGCATTCTGCGGGAAATACTCATGTGATGGCTCTGGACCGGAATGTAATTACCACGGGTTCGCTCGACGGCGACCAGGTTCGGATGTGCCTGCAGGGTCGCGGCACTGAATTCCGTGACAAGCCCAGGCGTGGGCAATTCCTGCTCGTACTTGCTGGCGAATTCGGTAAACCAGAGATCGGTCTGCACGTGTAGAAATCGTGCGCGGCTCACGGTCAGTGTGCCGTCCAACTCATACAGGTCGCCAAATCGGTCACCGGCCTGGAGCAACACCGGGTAGGTTTCGCCGGTGGCGGTGACGGGTTGTCGCCAGGCCACGTGGGACAACAATCGATAGCGTGAACTGCGATGGATACTCGCTGCCATGCGAGTCAGTATCCGTTCAGAATTCGCAAGCAATTCGAATGCCCGTGGCTGGGCTGAATTGATGATAGTGGCGACATCGACGGGAGCGGACACGCCAGGCACCGTATCCTCGCCAGCTTTGACCGGGTTTGCGCCTGCCAGCCGCTGTGCTGCCGTGCTGGCATTAAACCGGCTGCGGTTGCCAAACAGAAACTCCGTCTCGGGTTGGCGCCCGGTCACGTTGCCTGGTGCTCCGCCCATCATGGCCTCATAAGCCATGAGGCTCTTGAGCTGGCCGAGATTCAAGGGGCGCAGGCTGGCGGCATCGGCATCGGCCAACGCCAGCATTCCGCTGGGGTAGCGGAATCCTTTGGTCTGCCACTGCTCGTCGGTCATTGCAGGATTGCGCTGGACCAACACGATCACCTCAACCTGGTACCAGTCTTCAGACGCGATCGCAGGTAACGCTACCGCCAGCCATGTCAGGGTACACGCCAGCGTAATGACCTGGGTGACCCGACTCAGGCAAGGCATCATGAGGCGATCGCCTGTTGCCTCGCCTCGAGGCGTTGAAATAACCGTTCGATTTTCTGGAAGCGGGTTTCCGGATTTTCCATATTCTCGGTAAATGTCAATTGATTGGCTGCCGTCAGTTTGTAACGATGGGGTTCGGATTGCACCAGTTCAACGATGCTGCCCGGATCAATGGGCGTATCCTGGTCGAATTCGAGCTTACCGCCGCTGCCACCTGCATCCACTTTTTTGATGCCCATCTGCTCGGCACGAAGCTTTAGACTGGTGATCCTGAATAAAGTTTTTGTGGGTGGTGGTATCAAGCCGAAGCGATCAATCATCTCAACCTGCAGTTCCTTTAACTTGTCATCCGTCTCTGCATTCGATATCCGTTTATATAGCACCAGTCGATTATGCACATCAGGCAAGTAGTCGGCCGGGATCAGGGCCGGCAGGCGCAGGTTGACCTCGGTACCTTCTTTAAGTGGTCGGTCCAGATTAGGTGTCTTGCCGTCCTTGATTGCCTTGACGGCGCGGTCGAGCATTTCCATAAACAGGGTGTAGCCAACCGTATGCATATTACCGGTCTGTTCATCACCAAGCAGTTCACCGGCGCCGCGGATTTCCAGGTCGTGGGTTGCGAGAATAAAGCCCGCGCCAAGATCCTCGGCTTCGCTGATGGCATCCAGGCGTTTAACGGCATCCGGCGTCATGACCTTGCGATGCGGGGTCAGAAGGTAGGCATAGGCCTGGTGGTGGGAGCGACCGACACGTCCACGCAACTGGTGAATCTGCGCCAGGCCGAATTTATCCGCACGGTCCATGATAATGGTATTGGCATTGGGAATATCGATACCGGTTTCAATGATCGTGGTGCAGACGAGTACATTGGTGCGCTTGTGATAGAAGTCTGACATCACCTGTTCCAGTTCCCGCTCCCGCATCTGTCCATGGCCCACGGCGACCCTGGCTTCCGGTACCAGCTCCCGGATGGTCTGGGCCGTGTTTTCAATGGTTTTGACTTCATTGTGCAGGTAGTACACCTGGCCACCACGCATTAACTCTCGTTGTATGGCTTCCTTGACGAGGCCGTCGCTCCTCTGGCGTACAAATGTCTTGATCGACAGTCGCTTCGCTGGCGGGGTTGCAATAATCGTTAAATCCCGCATGCCGGACAACGCCATATTGAGTGTCCGTGGGATTGGCGTTGCGGTCAGGGTGAGAATATCTACCTCGGCACGTAATGACTTCAGTTTTTCTTTCTGGCGCACACCGAAGCGATGCTCTTCGTCGATAATGAGGAGTCCGAGGTTTTTAAATGAAACGCCATCCTGAATCAGCGCATGTGTGCCGATGACAATGTCCAGCGTGCCGGCTGCGAGCTTGTCGAGGATGCCTAGCTGTTCTTTTTTGGTACGGAATCGAGAGACCGAGTCGATGGTAACGGGCCAGTCAGCGAATCGGTCTTTAAAAGTATCAGTGTGTTGTTGTGCCAGAAGGGTAGTCGGTACCAGTACAGCGACCTGTTTGCCCGCCTGAACTGCCACGAACGCGGCCCGCATGGCCACTTCTGTTTTGCCAAAGCCGACATCACCGCACACAAGGTGGTCCATGGCCTTCGGGCTCATCATATCGGCAACCACACGTTCTATGGCGGTTTCCTGGTCCGGTGTCTCCTCAAACGGGAACGCGGCTGAAAATTGCTCAAACGCCTCGTCCGGTGCAGGATAGGCAAAGCCCTTTTTAGCCTCTCGTCGTGCGTAAATATTGAGGAGTTCTGCCGCGACATCACGCACCTGTTCAGCGGCCTTGCGCTTGGCTTTCTCCCAGGTATCCCCGCCGAGTTTATGAAGGGGCGCAAGGGACTCCTCTGTGCCCGAATACCGGGAAATCAGGTGCAAGGATGAAACCGGGACATAGAGCCTCGCCTCATCCTGGTAGGCCAGGCACAGGAATTCGTTCTGTTGGCCGTCGATATCGAGCGTGACCAGACCCTGGTATCGACCCACGCCATGGTCGATGTGAACCACCGGTGAGCCGATCCGTAATTCCGTCAGGCTTTTGATGACCAGTTCAGCGGCATTGTCCCTTTGTTTTTCGCGCCGCCTTTGTTGCAGAACATGCTCGCCGAACAGGTGCTGCTCGGTCACCAGTAGCAGGTCGCGGTTCGGCAGGTACATGCCCCGTTCGAGTGGGGCGACCGTCAGCTGAATGTCGTCAGCGCCATTGATGAATTCGTCCCAGGAATGGACCACACCGGGTTCAAGTCCGTGTTTACGCAATAGTTCATCGACTACCTCACGGCGTCCGCCGGATTCAGTCGCAATCAGAATGCGCGCTGGCACGTCGCGCCGAAACGCTATCAGTCGAGCCAGTGGTTGCTGTCCCCGATCATTGACGCTGATGTCAGGGGTGGCCACGAAATCAAATCGGTCTGACCGATCCACCGGATCTACTCGCAAGTCGATCCGCGCCTGTTGGTTGCACAGTGAGAAAAGTTCGTCCGGCGATAACAAAAGTTCCGATGGTGGCAGAATTGGTCGCTGGATATCATGTCGCAGGTTTTCATACCTTGCGTTCGCATCGTCGAAAAAGCGCCTGATGGTGTCGTCGATCTGGCACACGAACGTGAGTGAATGATCCGGCAGGTAGTCGAACAGCGTTTCGAGTCCCTCGAAGAACAATGGCTGGTAATACTCGATACCAGCCGGCGCGAGGCCCTGGCCAACATCCTGGTAGACCGGGCAACGTCTTGGGTCGCTGCTGAAGGATTGATGCCATCTGTCCTTGAAGCCATTGATGGCGTCGCGGGTTAACGGGAATTCCCGCGCCGGCAGAAGACTGATGTGGTCGACTTTTTCAATCGACATTTGGGTCTCCGGATCGAAAGTGCGCAGCGTCTCGATTTCATCATCGAACAAATCGAGCCGATAGGGTTGGTCCGAACCCATCGGAAAGATATCCATGATGGCACCACGAACGGCAAATTCGCCGTGTTCAAATACCGTCTCGACACACCGGTAAGCGGAGGCTTCCAGTTGGTGCCGCATGGCGGTTAAATCAAATCGCTGCCCGACTTCAAGCGCAAGGCTACTGCCGAGCGTAAACGCACGCGGGGCCAGTTTGTGCATCACGGTTGTGCCCGGGACCACCAGCACACCCTGGCGGCTGGCGGGCAGGTTATTGAGGATTGTCAGGCGGTCCGAGATGATGTCCTGGTGCGGTGAAAAGCTGTCATAAACCAGCGTTTCCCAATCCGGAAAAAGCCTGACGCTGGCATCGGGGCCGAGGAAAAACCTGAGTTCTTCGGCCATCCGCTCCGCCGCTTGCACATCCTCGGTGATCACAAGACAAAATCGGTTCGCCTTGCGTGCCGCATGCGCGATCGAAAAGGCGGCGCCCGCACCGGGAAGATTACTCCAGCGGTCTCGTTGACCGGGCGCTTCAGGTATTTTGTAATCGCCGGGAGATAGGGACAAAATGTTACACCGGTAGATCGAAAAGGGTATGAAGGTTACCGGGTTGCCCGCAGAACGCAAGCGGTTCACGCCCCCTGGATGTCAGTTCAAATGGGATATGACTTCAAGAATCATCAGGCACCGTCGATCGTGAGCCGGTGGCTGCTTGCACTTTTTGCACTTTCGATGTTGCTGCTGGGATTTGTGTTCGGACTGGTGGTCAGTGGTGATCTTGCATCGCTTCTGTCAAACCCGGCCGCGGATACTGTTGATGTACAGACCAAGGGCCCGGCGTCACCGCCTGACAGCAGGCGGCAAGACTCACTGGTCGCAAACGGGCGGTTCCGGGAACTTGCGGCGTTGCCGGATATGAACCTCGCGCGGTTTCAGGCACAGATTGCAGGCGATAAGCCATCGCAACAGCGCCGGGCATTGCAGGCGTGGGACCAATACCATGGCGTCGGTTTCGAGAGCTTGATGGCCCAGGCACTGCTGGCCGGGGAGGAGGCGGACTGGTCTGCCGCGATCGAACTCTTATTTGCAGCTGCCCACGAGACTGGCGGGGTGGCGCAAGATGCACAGGTGGAGCAGGTGCTTGCCGAGATCACCGGGCAATATGCCAAAGAACTGATTGCGGCAAACAGGGTCGATACCCTGGACACCTTGTATGAGCGCATTACGTTCACACTGCCGGAACTCGCCGATTACTATTTGAAGCTGGGCGAGCTGCGAATCCGCATGGGCCGATTTGATGATGCGTTACCGCCCCTCGCCCAGATCCAACAGCATACCCGGCTCGGTGTGCGCGCACGAGAGTTGATGGAGCAGGGGCAGGCAAGCGGGGCTTTCGAATCGGACTCGCTGGAACAATTACCGCTTCGGACCGCCGGTTCACAATATATCGTTGACGCTGTGATCGATGGCGCTGCTGAAGTGGCACTTTTGATTGACACGGGTGCGGCCATGACGATCCTGGACACCCGGGTGATGGCAGCTGTGGGGTATAACTTCGGCACTGAGCGGGCCTACTTTCGCACTGCAAACGGCGTGGTGGAGGCACCGGTCGTGACCTTGCACCACCTGTCCCTCGGTAGTTCCGGTATCAATCAATTATCGGTTGGCGTGCTGGATCTCGATTTGCCCACCGGCATAGACGGACTGCTGGGAATGAACTTCCTGCGCCACTTTGAATTCAGAATTGACCAGGAGGGCGTGATCCTGCACCTGCAAACCGCGCGATAAATTCGACCGATAGGGCACTTAAGCATTGCGCTTGCAAGGCGGAAAAAAGATAATAGCGCCCTGAGCGCGGGGACAGTTCATGAATCATTTCGTGGCTCGAAATCTTATAAAAATCATAACCTTGGCAGTACCCTGAGGGGTAGTATCAAATTCTAGCAAGAGGAGCGACTCGTGGCTCGACCAGGTCTTGATGGCGTCTTTGCAGACTGGAAAGAACGTGAAGCCTTAGCAGAAGCAATGATTCCCCTGATTGGGGGACTCTACCGGCGCAATATCGCCATGTATATCCACGGTGTACCACTCTACAACCAGTCCGTTATTGATTTGATGAAGGCGCACCGGTTTGTGCGCCAGATCGAGCACAACGAGATGTCTGAGTTCGAGACGCACCCGATGCTCGAAATCATTAGCAAGCTCGACCTTGCTCCGGCGCACATTGATATTGGCAAGTTGACCTCCAACTATATGGCCGATGACGAGGGCCTCTCCATGGAGGACTATGTCAACCGCGAGTGTGCCCATATCCTGGGCAAACCGGATACAATTTCACATGAGCCCATGGATGTGGTGGTGTATGGCTTTGGCCGTATTGGTCGACTGGTGACCAGGCTTTTGGTGGAAAAAACCGGCGGCGGCCAGAACCTGGTGCAAAAGGCCGTGGTGTTACGTCCACCCAAGGACATCGCGCTCGACCTTAGCCGCCGTGCCAGCCTGCTGCGGCGTGATTCCATCCACGGCAGCTTCAAGGGCACCATCCGCGTTGATGAAGAAAACCGGGCGCTCATCTGTAACGGTAACGTGATTCGTTTTATCTATGCCAATGATCCGGCCAATATCGACTACACGCTCTACGGTATCAACAATGCGCTGATCATCGACAGCACCGGTGTCTGGCGTGATGAGGAAGGACTTTCCCAACACTTGAAGTCAAAGGGCGCCGCCAAAGTATTACTGACGACTTCCGGTAAGGGGGCAATGAAAAATATTGTCTCCGGTGTGAATTCAGACCTCATTGCCCCGGAAGATCAACTCGTTGCAGCTGCCTCGTGCACGACCAATGCGATTGTACCAGTGCTCAAGTGCATGAACGACCAGTTCGGTATCGTGCATGGTCATATGGAGACTGTGCATGCCTATACGGACGATCAGAATCTTCACGACAACATTCACTCCAAGGAACGTCGTGGCCGCAGCGCACCACTTAACATGGTATTGACGGAGTCAAATGCCACCAGTTCTGTAGGCAAGCTGCTGCCGGAGCTTGCCGGTAAACTGACTGGTAACTCGATTCGAGTTCCTGTCCCGAATGTGTCTATGGCCATTCTCCATCTCACCTTGGAAGGCGAACATACCAAAGAAGAAATCAATGAGTTTCTGCGGGAAATTTCCCTCAATTCTTCCATGCAGCGCCAGGTCGGTTTCACGATTTCAAATGAGGTGGTGTCCTCCGACTTTATCGGTGACCGCCATGCCGGCATCGTGGATTCGGATGCCACCATTGTCGATGGCAAGCATGTAGTGCTCTATGTCTGGTATGACAATGAGTTCGGCTATACCTGCCAGGTAGTTCGGGTCGGGCAGCGGATGGCCGGTATTCGTTATCCCATCGTGCCGAGGCAACCCGGCACCAGTGAATCGGGGACCGGTACAAAAGTTGTCGCTGAACCCAAATTGAAGATGGCCTGACGCAGGCTCAGGCTCAGGTGGATTAATGTCCGCTGTCCAACTATAATGGGCCGCGTTTTTTGTACCGCCCTGATCTTTTTTATTAACTGACAATTAACTGACCGACGACGTTACGCATCGCTTTTTTGTTACACTTTAGGTAGCGAATGATAAGGACTAAACGCGGGCTGAATTTACCGATTACGGGTAGCCCACAGCAAACCGTTCACGACGGTCGTCTGGTGCGCAGCGCTGCGCTCCTGGGTAGCGATTACCCCGGCCTTAAACCCACCATGGAAGTTACTGCCGGTGATCGCGTGATCGCGGGGCAGTTGGTGTTCACCGATAAAAAAAATCCAGGGGTCAAGTTTACCGCGCCGGCAACCGGTACGGTTTCCGCCATCAATCGGGGTGCCCGACGTGCCTTCCAGTCGCTGGTTATCGATATTGAAGAGGGTGAAGAAACCAATTTCCAGAATTTTGAACCCGGCGATATCGCATCGCTTGACCGGGATCAGGTCGTGCAACAACTCATTGATTCCGGCGAATGGACGGCCCTTAAGACCCGACCTTTTGGTAAGGTGCCAGCGCCGGATGCTGTGCCGGCGGCAATATTTGTGACAGCGATGGATACCAGGCCGCTTGGCGCCGACCCGCAGCGGTTTATTTCCGAGCACAAGGACGCATTCAAAGCAGGCGTTAAGGTCATGCTGAAGTTGACCGGGGGGAGCGTCTATGTCTGTAAAGCGCCGGGCGCTGACGTGCCGGGCGTTGATGACAGCAGGGTAAAAGTAGAGGAGTTCGCCGGTCCACACCCGGCTGGCCTCGTTGGCACCCATATTCATTTCCTTTGCCCGGTGAGCCAGAGACGGTCAGTGTGGACCATTGGCTACCAGAATCTCATTGCCATTGGCTATCTTTTTACCACCGGCAAATTATTCCACGAGCGGGTTATTGCCCTGGCTGGCCCGGGGATCAGCAATCCTCGCTTGCTGCGTACCCGGGTCGGTGCCAGCACGCTGGAGCTTACCGCCGGTGAACTGAGCGAGGTTAACCAGCGCACGATTTCGGGTTCCGTGCTGGACGGCAGGACCGCTGCCGGGGCGACGGCATACCTTGGCCGTCATCACAACCAGGTGTCGGTCTTGCGAGAAGGTACCGACCGGGAATTACTGGGCTTTGTGATGCCAGGCACCAACAAATTTTCGATTACCCGTTTGTATGTGGGCAGTTTTTTTAACGGTCGAAAGTTTGACCTGACCACCAGTACCGGCGGCAGTGAACGTGCGATGGTACCGATTGGTACCTATGAGGAAGTCATGCCGCTCGATATCTTGCCCACCCAACTGTTACGTGCGTTGCTGGTTTCCGATATAGAAGCGGCGATCAATCTCGGATGTCTTGAACTGGATGAAGAGGATCTGGCGCTCTGTACGATGGTTTGTCCCGGTAAGTATGAGTATGGACCCTATTTACGTGAGATGCTGTCGCGCATCGAGGCGGAGGGCTAAGGTCGATGAACCTACGACAGTTTATGGACAGGATTGAACCGCACTTTGAGAAAGGCGGCAGGTTCGAGAAGTTTTATGCAGTCTATGAAGCCGTGGATACCATACTGTATACACCAGGCAAGGTGACTGCCGGTGCTTCCCATGTACGTGATGCAGTGGACTTAAAGCGCATCATGACGACGGTGTGGTGGGCAGCATTCTTTCCGATGTTGGCGGGTATGTACTTCGTTGGTTTGCAAGCCAACCTTGCGATGGACCAGATGGGCATCGAGTCACTGGGTGGCTGGCGCGGCTGGATTGTCGAGCTGATCGCAGGTTATGACGCCACCAACTGGTGGGACTGTATCGTTTATGGCGCTGTTTTTTTTGTGCCCATCTATATCGTCGCATTTACCGTCGGTGCCTTCTGGGAAATCCTGTTTGCCACTGTGCGTGGCCATGAAATTAACGAAGGCTTCTTTGTCACCAGTATTCTGTTTGCATTGATTTTACCGCCGACAATTCCACTGTGGCAGGTTGCGATCGGCATCTCTTTTGGTGTGGTCATCGGTAAAGAGATCTTTGGTGGTACCGGCAAGAACTTCCTGAACCCGGCGTTGACGGGCCGTGCGTTTTTGTACTTCGCGTATCCGGCGCAATCATCCGGTGACGCCGTCTGGACAGCAGTGGATGGGTTCAGTGGCGCAACTGCACTTGGCGTCGCCGCGCTCGAGGGTATGGAAGGTGTCGCGGCCGATGGGCTCGATTGGATGGACGCATTTATTGGCACCATGCAGGGCTCGGTAGGAGAGACCTCGACGCTGGCGATTTTCATCGGTGGCATCGTCCTGGTGGCGACCAAGGTCGCATCCTGGCGGATTATTGTGGGCGTGTTCCTTGGCATGTTTGCCATGTCATCCCTGTTCAACTGGATTGGCTCTGAAACCAATCCCATGTTTGCTATGCCCTGGCACTGGCATCTGGTGCTGGGTGGATTTGCATTCGGCATGATTTATATGGCGACCGACCCGGTCTCTGCGGCCATGACCAACACCGGCAAGTGGATTTTTGGTGCGCTCATCGGTGTTATGTGCGTCCTGATCAGAGTGGTCAACCCTGCTTTTCCGGAGGGTATGATGTTGGCGATCCTGTTTGGTAACCTGCTGGCGCCGCTGATTGACTGGGGCGTGGTACAGGCTAACGTTAAAAGGAGGCTTGCTCGCAGTGGCATCTGATAAAGACTCTATCAAAAATATTATTGTCGTCGCGCTGTCGGTCTGTTTCGTGTGCGCTATTATCGTGTCCGGTGCTGCAGTTTCCCTGCGTCCCATGCAGGTTGCGAACAAGGAAGCTGACCGCTACAAGAATATCCTGATCGCCGCCGGTTTGTATAAAGACGGACAGACCCAGGCCGAAATTGGCAGGCAATTCGAACGATTCCGAATTCGGTTGGTTGACTTGCAGGAAAAGCGGCTTGTGTCCTCGGATGAAGCGACGGCGCTCGGTATTGATCCCGCCACTTACGACCAGCGTAAGGCTTCCAAAGATCCTGCACTGTCACAAGCAGTGCCGAACCGGGAAGATATCGCCTCTATCAGTCGCCGGGCACGTTATGCCACGGTTTACCTGCTTGAATCAGACGGTGAATTGGACCGTATCGTTCTACCGGTGCACGGCTACGGCCTGTGGTCGACCATGTACGGCTTCCTGGCCCTTGAAGGCGACCTGAACACAGTGGCTGGAATTACCTTTTACGAACAGCAGGAAACCGCAGGTTTGGGTGGTGAGGTTGAGAATCCGGCCTGGAAAGCCCAGTGGCAAGGCAAAAAGATTTACCGCGACGGGCATGACGTTGCATTGCGCGTCATCAAGGGTTCGGTTGATCCCAATGCCCGGAACGCCGAGCACCAGATTGACGGTTTGTCCGGTGCAACCATTACCAGCCGCGGAGTCGAAAACCTGGTGGCCTATTGGTTGGGTGAGAACGGGTTTGGTCCCGTGCTCGAAGAATTAAAGACGGACCAGATTGGAGCGATATCGTCATGAGTACTAACTTGAGTACCAGGCAAGTCCTGCTCGATCCGCTATTCAATAATAACCCTATCGGCTTGCAGATACTGGGGATCTGTTCGGCGCTGGCGGTGACCACCAAAATGAGCGTGGCGCTTGTCATGTGTATTGCGCTCACGTCAGTGCTGGCATGCTCGAACCTGTTTATTTCGATGATTCGCAACCGCATCCCGAACAATATTCGAATTATTGTCCAGATGACGATTATTGCATCACTGGTTATTGTGGTGGACCAGATACTCGCAGCGGTAGCCTATGACATCAGCAAACAGTTGACAGTATTTGTCGGCCTGATTATTACCAACTGTATTGTGATGGGGCGTGCCGAGGCATTTGCAATGCAACAGCCGCCGGGTATCAGTTTTGTCGATGGCATTGGCAACGGCCTTGGCTACAGCATTGTGCTGATGATCGTTGCAACTATCCGCGAGTTCTTTGGGTCCGGCAGTTTATTTGGGTTTCAGGTGCTGCCGGTGGTTACGCAAGGTGGTTGGTACAATCCGGTGGGGCTGATGCTCTTGCCACCCAGCGCGTTCTTTATTATCGGCCTTTTAATCTGGGGGTTGCGGTCCTGGAAGACTGACCAGGTAGAAGAGCCGGAATACGAGATTGGCGGCCATACTGCGCTAACGCGTACGGCCTAGGGGAGGCGATAAACGGATGCTCGAATACTACTTAAGCCTCTTTATCAAAGCGGTCTTCATCGAGAATATGGCGCTCGCCTTTTTCCTCGGGATGTGTACATTTATCGCGATCTCAAAGAAGATCGAGACCGCCATCGGGCTCGGTATTGCGGTGGTGGTGGTTCTTGCGATCACGGTCCCTGTCAATAACCTGATCTATGGACTCCTGCTGGCCGACGGTGCGCTCGCATGGGCGGGTCTGCCTGACGTGAACCTGAGCTTTCTGGGATTCCTGTCCTATATCGGCGTGATCGCGGCCATTGTCCAGATACTGGAGATGTTCCTGGATAAATTTGTGCCAAGGCTCTACAACGCCCTGGGCGTTTTCCTGCCCCTTATTACAGTGAACTGCGCAATCCTGGGGGCATCACTTTTTATGGTCAACCGCGATTACAACTTTGGTGAAAGTGTGGTCTATGGCATGGGTGCTGGAGTCGGTTGGGCCATTGCGATAGTGATGCTGGCAGGCATCAGGGAAAAAATGAAATACAGCGACGTGCCGGAAGGACTGCAAGGGCTTGGTATCACGTTTATTACGGTTGGCCTCATGTCTCTCGGGTTCATGTCATTCGCGGGGATTTCACTCTAGATGGTTACTGAAATTATATTGGGCGTGTCTATGTTCACGGGTGTCATTATGGCGCTGGTGTTCGTCATATTGTTCGCGAGGCGCAACCTCGTCAGTACCGGCGAAGTGATGATCGAAATCAATGGAGATCCGGAAAAGTCGATCAAGGCGGAGTCTGGTGGCAAGCTCTTGAACACGCTGGCTGAGGCAGGGATCTTTTTATCCTCCGCGTGCGGTGGTGGTGGCACCTGTGGCCAATGTCGCTGCCGGGTATTGGAAGGCGGCGGTTCCATGTTGTCGACAGAGGCAGGTCAATTTACGCGAGGCGAGGCGCGAGACGGGTGGCGCCTGTCTTGCCAGACCGCGGTCAAACAGGACATGAAGATTGAGGTGCCGGCCGAGTTTTTCGGTGTCAAGCGCTGGGAATGCGAGGTGATTTCGAACGACAATGTCGCAACCTTTATTAAAGAGCTGGTGCTCAAACTGCCGGAAGATGAGGAAGTGGACTTCCGTGCCGGGGGCTATGTGCAGTTCGAAATTGATCCCTATGAGATGGACTACCAGGATATCGATGTCGCTCCTGAGTATCGTGGTGACTGGGAGAAGTTCGGCGTATTTGAGCATCGCTCGAAGGTGGATGAGACCACCATCCGTGCCTACTCGATGGCGAATTATCCGGAAGAAAAGGGCGTCATGAAGTTTAATATCCGGATTGCCTCACCACCACCGGGGACCAATTACCCCCCAGGTAAGATGTCATCTTATTTGTTTACGTTAAAGCCGGGTGACAAGGTCACGATCTTCGGGCCCTTCGGTGAATTTTTTGCCAGGGATACCGACGCTGAAATGGTGTTCATAGGTGGTGGTGCCGGCATGGCGCCTATGCGAGCTCATATTTTTGACCAGCTGTTGCGCCTGCACAGCACGCGCAAGATTACCTTCTGGTACGGTGGCCGTAATCAGCGTGAACTGTTTTATGTGGAGGATTTTGATCAGCTGGCGGAAGATTTTGACAATTTTGAATGGCATATCGCCTTGTCTGACCAAAATATTGAAGGCTGGACCGGTCACACCGGCTTTATCCATAACGTCCTGTATGAGCAATACCTGAAGGATCATCCGGCGCCGGAAGACTGTGAGTACTATATGTGTGGTCCTCCCATGATGAACGCGGCCGTGATACAGATGCTCGAAGATCTCGGCGTTGAGCGTGACAATATTTTCCTGGATGACTTCGGCGGCTGATAGCCTGAAGTGCCTGAGGCGCTATCTGGTTCGTTCCTCCAGAATCCGCCAGTATGGCCCCTCCTTGCGAAGTTTTAATGCCTTGTCGGTAACATCACGGTAGACGTCGGAGTTGTAGGTCTGGCGGAACCAGACTTCTGCGACATTGGGTTCAATCATCTCGAACTTTTCATAGGAAATTTTGACTTCAATGAATCCGGGTCGTGATAGCCGCGACCGGCGGGTTGCTTCCCAGCCACGACGGCTCTGGCGTCCTGGCACGGCGAAGTCACTGGCATAGTTGTCGAGGTATTGCACAATATTTTGCTCTGACCAGGCAGCGGCCCACAAATCGATAGTGGATACGAGTTGCTGTTCGACCGTGTCGGTCATTGTCGTAATCTCAGCGGAAATTGGCGGCACTTGCTGCTCAAGCTCGGCGGTCGCTGTTGTGATATCGCCGGAATCGGGGTCGCCGGGTTCAGCCGGTGCCTGGATCAGTTTGTCATCCTTGAAGAAACCGTTGTAGACAGTCCCGTCCGGTAAGATCATGGTGCCAGGGCCATTGCGCAGATCATTTTCGAACCGGCCGACAAAACGCGTACCGTCCTGCCAGTAGATTGTGCCTTTGCCAGCGCGTTTGCCGTTTTCAACGCCGCCCACGTAACGTGTGCCGTCCGCCCAGATCAATGTTTTAACTTCCGAACTCTGGGCAGTCCCATGCAGCGGGATGCTACAAAGTGTGAATGCGAGTACCAGGGCAACAGCGTGAGCGGGGGGGATATTGGAAGACTGGTTTGGTTTCAATTGGTTGTACCTTATCGCCCATGAGGTCGAGATAGTAGCAATTAGCGTGGTGACAGCAAACAGCCTGCTGAAACCGCCGCGCTCATCACCGTGGCTGGCTCGATAATGCGTGGCCCGTCCCGCTGTACGATGACGGTCACCTGGTCCGATTCGTCAACCTTGAACAGGCGATCGCCGTCGAAAGCCATGATGCCGGGACCCGCCAGGTTGACGGATTCCCCCAGCGCCAGCTTGCGGTACTCGCGCACGCAGACATCACCGTACAGGCCCGCCGAGATGGGCACACGGAGCCGGGCGACCGCCGGGCGTCCCGTGACGACCAGAACACCGAAATCATCGCTGTGGCGACAGGGCAGCAGGTAGCCACCAATCGGGGACATCCCGATGGCGGCAGGTTCTGCAATCGCAAGAACCATGCTGGCAATATTGCCGGCTGCAAACGGCAGCAGGCTGCCCAGCATGTCGTTTTTGAGTAGCACTGCATCCACCAGCGCCGATGAGTGTGCCTGGGGCAAGGCGCTGACATGGACCTGTTTTGCCCGTTGACAATGTTGCCGCGGGTCCAGCTTGCCGCTGGCGATCAGTCCGGCGGCAGCACCGGCAACGGAGGCTTCCACCATAAACGGAAAGACGTTGTTGGTGCCTGTGGATAGCGGCAGGATGTTGGCATCCGGACAAGTGCCAGACACGATACGATTAGTGCCGTCGCCTCCCAGGACCACGAATGTTCGGCAACCATGCTCCCACATGGCGTTGGTAATATTGACCGTATCCTCGCTGGTATGGGTAAGTGGTAAATCGAGCAGGGTGATGCGATCCCGTTGTGGCAAGTTTTCCACGGCTCGCTCGTTAATCCGGAAAGGTTCCTTGACCAGGTAGATTTCATCGACGCCTTGTTCCAACGCCGCAAGGACCAGGCGCGTGACCTGTTGCTGCTTGTCATGGTGGGTGGTGGTGCTTGCACGGGCAGCAACGCGTCGCACGTCGCGACCGGACATGGGGTTTACAACGATGCCAAGGCGATGCAATTGCGCTGCACTCACGCTTTGCGCGTGAAAACCCATTCAGTCGGGGTCGAGAAGCTCTCATTGAATTCATAGCCATCCACGTCGAATGGTTTGATGCCGTCAGGCTTGTTAATCCGGTTTTTGACGATATAGGACGCCATAGAGCCACGGGCTTTTTTGGCGAAAAAGGAAAGCACCTTGTAACGTCCCTTGCTGTAATCCTTGAATACCGGCGTAATGACGTTGCCTGGTAGATGGTCAGGCTGTACCGACTTGAAATATTCAATGGATGCGAGATTGATCAGGGTCTTGTTACGGTGTGTGGAAAGGTCTTCCGCGAGGGCCCGGGTAATTCGCTCGCCCCAGAATGAATAGAGGTCATTGCCACGCTTGTTGGCCAGTCTTGTGCCCATTTCCAGGCGATAAGGCTGGATCAGGTCCAGCGGCCTCAGTACCCCGTACAAGCCCGACAGGATGCGCAGGTTCTTTTGTGCAAAAGTCAGGTCACGCTCGGTATAGTGCTCGATGTCAATGCCGAGGTACACATCCCCCTTGAAGGCGAGGATCGACTGCTTTGCGTTACTGGCGTTAAATGGCGGTTTCCAATCCTGGTAGCGTTGCACATTAAGCTCAGCCAGTTTCTCACTGATCCCCATAAGCTTTGACAGTTGCCTGGGGTTCTTTTTGCGAAGTACTGCAATGAGTTCCTGCGAGCGGTCAAGGTATTCAGGGACACTTGCCTTTCTGGTCATCGAAGGTGAATCGAAATCGAGGGTCTTGGCAGGTGAGATAACCGTGAGCATCTAGATTCTGTGTCGATTTGGAAAGACCCGAAGAATACTAGATTTGCCTGGTGGGCGCGAGGCATTCGAGGATTTCAGCACCGCCGTTGATTAGACATGGATTCATCGATAGCGCAAAATCAGGTGGTACGGAACTGGCACGCCTGACGGCAATCGGCCCTGGAAGCCCTGGAAAAAGTATAATGAAGAATCCGTTAAAGCGATGGGACCTAGTACTCACGCTGGTACTATTACTGCTCACCATACCGGCGGAACGGTATGAGTGGTTTTCGGTGCTGGAAGACCAGACCTTGTCCTTGCGCCAGATCTTGCGCACCGCAATGGGTGACCCGCAAGTAACTGGCCTGAGGGATGAGATTGCCGTCGTCACACTTGACGAGGATCTGTATGCCGAATACGGCAGCTTTCCTTTCCGGCGAACCGACCTCGGAAAAATTGCGGCCATCCTCTCCGATCTTGGAGCCCGAGTGGTGGTGCTGGACTTTTTGATGGACTTTCGGAGTTCCTACGGGGAGGACGAGCCGACCGCCAGGATGTTTGCTGAGGCGGGGAATGTGTTGCTGGTATCCTACGCCAATTTTGAAGACGGTCGCTTTACCGGCTTGACCTACCCGACCGAAACCCTGGCCAATGTCGCCAGGACCGGTTATTCCAACCTGCAGCCCACCAGCACGGTGATCGACAATCTGGCCAGGCTCAGGATTTACGAAGAGGCCACGGCGAACCAGGACGGTTGGCCCATCGCAATCCAGGCACTGGCCCTGTACTGGGGTGCCGAGCCCCGGATCAGGGACAATACCCTCACCATCGGGCAGTTATCGGTACCATTAGACCAGTTTGGAGATGTCTATATCGATTTCCCCCGGCTCGATCCTGGCACCCGCTATCTGAGTCAGGGGCAGGCGGGATTTTCGGCACTGGAAATCCTGGACCTGGAAAATCGTTCAGCCGAAGAGCTGGCAGAGTACGAGTATGTATTCGGTGACAAGATCGTATTGATCGGCGACACCTGGGAAGTCACCCATGACCTGTTCAATACGCCAGTGGGTCCCGTGTATGGGGTTGAGATCATTGCCGATACCATCCATACATTGTTAAATGGCGCGCCATTGCGCCCGGCCAGTATCGCGGTGGAAACCTTGGCCACGGCTGTTTTCCTCCTGTGCTTGCTGGTAACGGGTTTTCTGCCTGGGCTGTGGTCGCGCCTTTTCGCTGCCGCCATCCTCTATGTGGCCTATGTGGCGGTAGTCAGCGCCATTTATGTGAATTCGGGCCTTGTGATCTCCATGAGCTATGCCCTGGTTGCCGGGCTCTTTACCATCCTTTTTATGAGCCTTCGCTTCTACCAGTTATCAGAGAGCCAGATCCTCAAGTCGGCCGCGGACTCGGCAGAGAGCAATCGCATGCTCGGCCTTGCCTACCAGGGGCAGGGGCAGCTGGATGCAGCGTTTGAGAAATTCAGGCGTTGCCCGCGGGAAGCCGCGACGTTTGAGCTGGTCTACAACCTGGGCCTCGACTATGAGCGCAAGCGCCAGTTCAACAAGGCCCAGACTGCCTACGAATTCATTTCCGAGAGTGACCAGCGCTTCCGGGATGTTGAAAAGCGCATCAAACGTTGCGAGTCCATGGGAGACGCCGCGTTGCTCGGTGGCGCGACCCAGAGCCTTCTATCCGGCTCTTTGGTGAACGACGACGGTACCATGGAAAAACCCATGTTGGGGCGCTACCAGGTCGAGAAGGAATTGGGGCAGGGCGCGATGGGAGTGGTCTATCTGGGCCGTGACCCGAAGATCAACCGTGATGTCGCGATCAAGACGATGGCGCTGTCGAGTGAGTTCGCCGAAGATGAACTCGAGGAGGTTAAACAGCGGTTCTTCCGTGAGGCAGAATCTGCCGGGCGCTTGAATCATCCCAATATTGTTGCGATCTACGATGCCGGTGAGGAAAGCGATCTTGCCTATATCGCGATGGAATTGTTGTCTGGTTATGATCTCGATGCGCATATCAAGGCGGATACCTTGTTACCGATTGAGACGGTGATCAATATCGGCATCGCGTGCGCAGAGGCGCTGGATTATGCCCATAGCCAGAAGGTGGTTCATCGTGACATCAAGCCTTCCAACATCATGTATGATCCTGAATCTGGCCATGTAAAGATTACGGATTTTGGTATTGCCAGGATCACCGACTCGAGCAAGACCAGGACTGGCACCGTCCTCGGGACACCTAACTATATGTCGCCGGAACAATGTATGGGTAAACGGGTAGATGGTCGCTCGGATTTATTCTCACTGGGCGTGGTCCTTTATCAGCTGTGCAGTGGTGCCTTGCCCTTTGGCGGCGAATCCATGGCGACCTTGATGTATGCCATCGTTCACGATGCGCCAAAAGATATCAAAAAGAGCCGGCCCGATATTCCGCCCACGCTGCGCAAGGTGATACACAATGCGATTGCGAAGAAACCGGAGAAGCGCTATCCGTCAGGCAAAAAACTGGTTGAACACCTGCGAATATGCCTGGCAAGGCTGCCAACAGAAACGGACGTAGTAAAAACATGAC
>JBBDIT010000002.1:32223-38126 GCA_040880285.1 Pseudomonadales bacterium
CTGCGAATATGCCTGGCAAGGCTGCCAACAGAAACGGACGTAGTAAAAACATGACTTTGAAGGGAAAAATTGAGTTTGTTGCACAGACTGATGTGGGTCAGGTGCGAGACCACAACGAAGACTTTATCAGTTGTGTCGACCATCTGGGGGTCGCTGTGCTGGCGGATGGCATGGGCGGTCTGAACGCGGGCGAAGTGGCAAGTTCCATGACCGCGCATCTGCTGATTAACGAACTGGTGGATTATTTGACGGGCAAGTCCGAAATTGAATTTGAGTTGTCTGAGGCAACGATCGATTTGCCACGTGATGCCCGCGTGATGAAGCATGCCATTGAGAAGGCAAACAATGCGGTTTTCCATGTATCGCAGACCCAGCCACAATGCCGTGGTATGGGCACGACCGTGGTAGCGAGCCTGTTTTATGACAATAAAGTTGCGGTCGGCCACATAGGCGATTCGCGTATGTATCGATTTCGTGACAACAAGCTGGAGCGAATCACCAGGGATCATAGTTTTGTGCAGGAATTGGTCGACAAGGGCGTGTATACGCAGGAGGAAGCTCGTGAATCCAACAAGAAGAACGTCGTAACACGAGCTCTTGGGGTGGGGCCGACAGTGGAAGCGGAAGTCCATGAACACAAGACACGTACCGGCGATATTTACCTGATGTGCTCGGATGGACTGACGGACCTGGTGCCCGACTCCGATATTGAAACGAGTCTGAAGGAATTGGGCGCTAACCTGTCGGAAGCCGCCGGTCATCTGGTAAATGTGGCAAACGCCAGTGGTGGCAAGGACAATATCTCGATTGTACTGGCCCGAATCGCCAAGCCTTTTCCGGCACAAGGCGGTATTATCAATAAATTTCTTAACTGGTTTGAATAGTTGGATTGATTGCTTGGCAGGAAGGCAGACACTTTGAAAATCATTGTCACAAAAGATGATAAGCCAATTGACCAGGTAACATTCAGTGGCGAAGAGGCGACCATCGGCAGAAAGTCAGACTGCGACATTTCGATCAAGGACCCTGCGGTAAGTGGCACCCATGCCCGATTGCAGAAGATCGGCGATAGCTACATGATTGCCGATGCCGGTAGTACCAACGGGATATTCATCAAGGGCCGACGGATCAAACAACAGGTACTCAAAAACGAGGATGTCGTCACCATTGGTGAGCATCGGCTCAAATTCCTGATTATGAGTAGCAAGACAAGTTCCAGGGCCGAACCCACCAAACATCGCCTTGATGGACCAAGGGGGCTACTCAGGGTGCTGAGTGGACCCAAGGCGGGCAATCGAATCCTGTTGGAAGAGGGTATGACGACGATTGGTAAGCCTGGGATACAGGTGGCTGCCGTCTCCCGCAGGCCCCAGGGCCACTTTATTATCCACGTCGATGGTGGCAAGGACCGGGAGCGTGTACCGCTTGTTAACGGCGAGCCTATCGGCTTTAAATCGCGTAAGCTGGAGAAAAGCGACAAAATCCAGGTCGCGGGAATTGAATTTGAATATGATGTTCCATAATTCTTACAATGGTCGTCGGGCAGATTGACCGAAGGTGGGATTGGCCGACGAATGGTGACAATTGAGACAGGGCGGCAGATTAAGATGGGGGCTAATGTGAGGAGATATCCGATGAGAATTCAATTTGTAGGCGTTGCGCTGCTGGTAGCTTCAATGACGTTCGGTCTTTCGAGTGCGATTGCCGCAAGCGTCGCACCGGTGGCCAAACTGGTCCAGGTCGAGGGAGACGTTCAGTACAGTCGTAACGGCACTAGCTGGCGTCCAGTGATGAGAACCAAGTATCTCTTTCCAGGATACCAGATTAAAACCGGTGCCGATGGTAGCGGCAAGCTGATCAACCAGTTGACGGGTAAGTCGCGAGACCTTGGTGCAGGATCATTGATTGCAGTCAATGAAGAGGAAATTGAAGTGCTCGCTGGTAGCGTCACCAAAGCCAGGGAAGAGTCGGTCAGTTTGTGGGACAGTCTTGTTAACAAATTTGCCAAGGCGCAGCGATATACCACGGTCCGGCGGAGCGTGAACGGTGAAGAGCAAAGCTGCGACAACAAGGTTAGAACGATTCGGAACGTGACTTTATCACCTTCACATCCAGACCTCGTGTGGCGTAACGCTTGTCCTGAATATTCCTATCGACTGGTGGTTGAAGGTAAGGCAATTGACATTCCCGCACAATCTACCGCGGAGATGATCCGGTATTCAGTCTCGGGGCTGGAACCTGGAATATACAACTACCACGTGGAAGTTCTGGACAAGGATGGCACAGTATACATTCCACGGGACCCGTCATCATTTACGTTGTTAAGTAAGGACGAGGAACGTAAGTTATTGACAAACCTCAATGAGTTCGAAGATGACATCTTCCTTACAACCAATCTCTATGAGTCCAACGACATGCATGTGGCGGCGATGGATGAGTACCGGGAGTATTTCAACGAGTACCCTGATGACAACGATATGCGCCCGCTATTGATCCAATCTTACCAGGACCTTAAACTCAGTAACCTCAGGGAACGTGAGGCGCGCTTGTATAACGCTTCACAGGAAGAAAATTACTGAAAGTAAACTGTCCTCTATATGGGTAATGACAAGCGCCGCTACGACGCCATAGCGATCGTCGTCCTCTTTTTGATGGCGGTGTTCCTTGAATACAAAGAAGCATTCTCATTAATTGAGGATGAGACGCTTTCTTATCGCCAGATTTTAAGAACCCATTACGCTGATCCTTCCCATACGAGTCCGAGTGAAGACGTCGTTATCATCTACACGGACGAGGCGTTCTATGCCGAATACGGTGTTTATCCGCTGCGGCGGGTGGATCTGGCGACGATAATTGTCCGCCTGGCGGAGTTGGACGCATCGGTGATCGGTGTTGATATGTTGCTTGATTTCGCCAGCGCCTATGGCGAGGACCCGACGCTTCAAAGTGCATTACAGGAAGCAGGAAACGTGCTCCTGGTTTCCCAGGCGGAGCTCGAAGACGGCACTTACCGGGGCGTCAATCGAGCGATACCGCGATTCGATCGCTATGCAGACTCGGGTTACTCCAATATCTCCCCGAACAGCGCAATATCGGAAAGCATCGTGCGCCTCAGGGTTTATCCTGAAGTGGCAGCCGATGGAGAATGGCCGTTTGCGATCCAGGCGGTTGCAAATCACCTGGCGGCAGAGGCGGAACTTGACGGTCGAATACTCAAGATTGGCGAGCAAATTAACATTCCCCTTGATCAGTTCGGCGATATCTATATCGACTATCCACTCCTGCCGCTCAGCGCAGAAGGCGGCACACTCCGGCTACATGATGTCATCGGCTTGTCGGCCGCGGATGTCCTTTTTATCCGGGATGAAGCGGAGCTTGCAGAGTTGGCCTATTTCATCAAGGACAAGATTGTCCTGGTGGGTGAAGTGGCCGAGGTAGCGCATGATGAATTCGTGACACCGGTAGGAAAAGTCTACGGGGTTGAAGTCATCGCCAATACCATCTCCACCTTGCTCCGGGATGCGCCCCTTAGAGCCGCCTCAATGGTGACAGAAATTCTTGTCGCCGTTATTCTGCTGATGGCATTGCTGGCAACCCGAATGATCCAAAACCCGTTGCCACGAAATCTGGTCAGCATTGGCATCGTACTCGCCTATATACTGGGCTGCGGTATCCTCTACATTTATGCAGGGGTGGTGCTCTCCATGAGCTACCTGCTGATCGCATCGATTCTGGGGATTACCGTGATTAATATGCGCTACTACCTGGAAGAGATGGGCCAGAAAGCAATGATTCGCGATGCGTTTGGCCAATACCTGTCGCCGCGGGTGGTTTCCGACCTGGTCAAGGATCCGAAAAAGTTGTCCCTGGGTGGGGAAGAAAGGGAGATGACAGCTTTCTTTTCTGATATCGCTGGATTCTCAACGTTTTCTGAAAACATGTCGCCCACTGAGCTGGTACAGGTGTTAAACGAATACTTGACGGAGATGTGTAACATCATCGTTCAGGCCGAGGGCACGATCGACAAATTTGAAGGTGATGCGATTATTGCTTTTTGGGGTGCCCCGGCCATTCAGGCTGATCATGCAAGGCGCGCCTGTTTCGCTGCCATCGATATGCAGGAGGCGCTCGGCACCCTTCGCCAGCGTCTTGTCACTGAGGGTGGGCCAGACATCAAGGTGCGGATGGGAATCAACTCGGGACCCATGGTGGTAGGCAATATGGGCTCGGCCCAGCGCATGGATTACACAATCATGGGTGATTCGGTAAATCTGGCATCACGCCTCGAAGGTGCCAACAAGGTTTACGGTTCGAAAATCATGATATCCGGGACCACCTATGAGGCTTGTCGGGATGAGCTTGACGTGCGCCAGCTGGATACGGTGCGGGTGGTGGGGAAAAATGAACCCGTTGACATCTATGAAGTCCTGGAACGCAAAGGGCGTATCACCGGCATTGCGGCTGATTTGCTGGTCCACTATGAGAAGGGGCGTACCCTCTATCTTGCAGGTGACTTTGAAGGCGCGCTTGCGGCATTCAAATTGTGTGTCTCGATCGACCCGGAAGACGGGCCCAGCAAAGCCTATGTTAACCGGTGTAAAAGCTACATCGACTCACCACCCAAATCTGGCTGGGACGGCGTGTTTACGCTGGAGGATAAAGGTTAGTCAGCCGCGACAAGGCGGTGACAGAGGCGCATCACCATTGCGAGCTCGCCATTCTTCTTGCGTATAGGTATGTATGGACAAGGCGTGAATTTTAACCTTGAGCTCATCGGCGAGGATCTCATTGACACGTCGATGACGTGCCACCAGGCGTTGGTCGATGAATTCGTCAGCGACCAGAACGACCTTGAAGTGTGATTCGGAGCCGGCTGGTACATTGTGGTTTCCGCTCTCGTTGATCACTTCCATATGCTTGAGCACGATGGCATTGGCCAGCTTCTCTTCTATGGTGTCTTTAACTGTCATGAACCAATGTTAACAGAGCCTGTGGCGGTTTATAATGGCCCCTGTGGATGCGCGATATGTCAGAGAAGTCGAGTGTGGCGACCAGACCGTCGAGGTGCTGATCAAGCGAAGTAAACGCCGCAGTATGGCCATTCACGTTTACCATGACAAACCAGTCGAATTGCGTGCTCCGCTTAAATGTCCCTGGAGTGAAATTGAAAGTTTCCTTGCGTCCAGGCGTCAGTGGATCGGCGAATCCCTCAACGCCCTGGCTGCCATTGACCATCCCGCGCCGCCAGCCTATGTGGACAATGAGATTCATCATTTTTTGGGCCGTCCACTTAATTTACGCTGTGTCGCCGGACAAACCAGGAACGTCAGTATCAATGGCGACGTGATTGCGGTTCGATGTAGCCAGCCGGACAATCCGGACAAGATCAGGTCTGTGCTCGAAGCCTTTTATCGCAGCGAAGCCTTGCGCCTGATGCCAGCGCGAGTGGAGAACTGCCTTGCTCGATTCCGGGAATACCTGCCGGTAACTGCCGTCACGGTACGAAAGATGAAGGCGAGGTGGGGCAGCTGTTCACGCACCGGTGAAATTTGCCTGAATACCTTGTTGATGCAAAAGCCACTGGCGGCGATCGACTTTGTGGTTACCCACGAACTGTGTCACCTGAAACACTTTGCGCACAACAAGGCGTTTTATCGTTTGATGGATAGGACCATGCCGGACTGGCGAGAGAGGGAAAAGCTACTTGGAACTGATGAGGTCACGCTGCAACTTGATCTCTTTTGAAGCCGCCAGCAGTGGTCTCAGCTTCGGCCAGATCTGTTCAACCATGAGCGGCTGTGCCTCGGGCTTCGGGTGGATGCCGTCGCGCTGCAACATGCTTTGTGAGGTTGCAATGCCCTCCAGTAAAAACGGCAGGAAGTCAACTTCCCAGGTGCTCGCAA
>JBBDIT010000002.1:38226-42163 GCA_040880285.1 Pseudomonadales bacterium
GTTGCAATGCCCTCCAGTAAAAACGGCAGGAAGTCAACTTCCCAGGTGCTCGCAACTTCTTTGAAAGCAGATTCAAACGCTTGTGTGTACCGCTGCCCATAATTGGGTGGCAGTACCATCCCCACCAGTAAAACATCGGCGCCAGACTCAAGGGACATTCGGGTCATCGATGCAAGATTGTCCCTGATCTTGTCAATCGGGTAACCACGCAGGCCATCATTACCTCCTAACTCGATCACCACGACATCCGGTTGGTGAATCTCAAGTGTTTTGGGTAACCTGACCTTGCCACCGCCGGTTGTCTCACCACTGACGCTGGCGTTGACCACCCGATAGTGAGGGAATTCCTGTTCAAGGCGCTCGGTAAGCAAGTGGACCCAGCCTTGTTCCGGCTCCATGCCGTAAGCGGCGCTGACGCTATCACCGAAAACCAGTAAGGTGTTCTCACTCGTATAAGCAAAGGGGCTGGCCAGCAAAGTTAGAACCAGCGCGACAACCACCAGGAAATGTAGGCGAAACGTGACATTAGATATCATGATTAAAGCAGTTGATCTCGGTAAAACGGTAAATACAACGGAGGGCCAACTAACCATCTTGAAAGGGATCGACCTTGAAATCAAGAAGTCTGAGAGCATCGCGATTGTCGGTGCCTCCGGTTCAGGAAAAACAACGCTCCTGAGCCTGCTGGCCGGACTCGACACGCCAACCCGCGGCAAGATATTTCTGAATCAATATGAGATTACGGCGCTCGATGAAGAACAGCGTGCCAGGGTCCGGGGTGAAATGGTGGGATTCGTGTTCCAGACCTTCCAGTTACTCGGGAGCCTGACGGCGCTTGAGAACGTGATGTTACCCGCTGAATTGAAAAAAGACCCGGAAGCAGAAGCCAAGGCGCGTGAATTATTAAAACGGGTTGAACTGGATCACCGATTTCATCATTATCCACGTCAGCTCTCGGGCGGGGAACAGCAAAGGGTGGCGATCGCCAGGGCATTTGCGTCATCAGCCGAGATCCTGTTTGCCGACGAACCCACCGGTAATCTGGATACGAAAACCGGTGCTCATATCATTGATCTCATTTTTGAGCTTAATCAGGAATTTGGCACGACACTGGTGCTGGTGACCCACGACATGCGTCTGGCCGAGCGTTGTGACCGGGCCCTTTATATCGACTCCGGCACGTTATGAATATTGGCCTTGCACTAAAGCTCTTGTGGCGGGACTGGCGGTCAGGCGAACTGACGCTACTTTTGGTCTCGCTAATTATTGCGGTCAGTACCGTGACCACCATTACCCTTTTTGTCGACCGGTTGCAGCAGGCGCTTTTGAGTGAGTCGGCGACCTTCCTGGCCGCGGATCGGGTCATCTCAACATCCGACCCACTCGACCCGGCAATGACGGACCAGGCGCGGGCACTCGGCCTTGAGACAGCCGAAACCCTGAGCTTCCTTTCCATGGTCTTTGCGGCAGACCGGGCCCAGTTCTCTGCCGTCAAGGCGGTCGATGACAGCTACCCCTTGCGCGGGGAGCTGATTACTTCCGATGCTCCCTTTGTATTTGGCCAGATCGTGGTGCATGGCCCGCCAGCAGGAGAAGTCTGGCTGGAAAGCCGTCTGGTGCCTTCGCTGGATGTTGCCGTCGGCGATCTCATCGACATAGGTGTTGCGAGTTTCAAGGTTGGTAAGGTTTTAATCAAGGAACCGGATCGAGGCGGCGGCTTCAGTAATGCCGGTCCCCGGGTCATGATGAACCTGGTTGATGTCCCTGTCACCGAAGTGGTACAGCCGGCGAGTCGCGTGACTTATCGCTACCTGTTTGCCGGCGCCAGGGAATCTTTGGACGAATTCGAGGCCTGGGCGAGGCCGCAGTTGAGTGAAAGTGCGCGCATGTTTGGTGTCAAGGAAGGCACTGAGGGTATAGGTAGTGCCCTGGACCGGGCAGAGCGTTTCCTGCTGCTGGGCGGCCTGCTTGGTGTGGTTCTTGCCGGGGTCGCGATTGCGCTGTCAGCGCAACGTTATTCCCTGCGACATTACGACCATGTCGCCATCTTAAAGACACTGGGTGCAACACCCAATACCATTGACTCGTTATTCACGGTGATCTTTGTGACCCTCGGTATTTTTGCCACCTTCATTGGTAGCGGGCTTGGTTTCCTGGTCCAGCTTGGTGTTGTCGAAATATTGGCACCCTATATCCCGATTGAACTGCCGGCTCCCGGGATGCGACCCATTTGGCTCGGACTCGGTACAGGTTTTGTGTGTTTGTTGGCCTATGCATTGCCACCGCTATTGCGCCTGCGTGCAACCGAGCCGGTAAGGGTGATTCGCCGCGACCTGGTTGATGCCTCGACCACTGATCGACTGACCTACCTTGCCGCTGTGGCTGGCACCATCGGCCTGATGTGGTGGTACAGTCGCGACATTCATTTGACATTATTGATCTTCTCCGGGGCGATCGTGGCCATCGTGATCCTGTCAGCGGTCGCCTACGGTTTGCTGCGGACGGGGCGCGTGCTCGGTATGCAAGCCGGTAGCGCCTGGCGCCTGGCCCTGGCCGGGATGCAACGAAGGGGTCAGGAGAACACTTTGCAGATCCTGGTTTTCGGGCTGGCCATCATGCTACTGCTGATCCTGTTTCTGGTGCGCACGGCGCTCGTCGAAGAGTGGCGGGCACAGATACCTGAGGATGCCCCCAACCACTTTGCGATCAATATAGCGCCCGAGGACGTTGCCCCGATGCGGGCACTGTTTGAGACCAACAATATTCGCTCCCAACCGCTGTATCCGATGATCCGGGGACGCATCGTTGAGATAAACGGTGAGTCCGCGCGGGAACGGGACCGGCAGCGTCGTGGCGAGGAAGGTGACGACCTAGATGGCCCGCGTGCGAGTTCCGGGAGAAACCTGACCTGGTCGGACCAACTGCCGGACGATAACCGCATCGTGTCCGGCCAATGGTGGCAGCAGGACTATGACGGTCCGGCCCTGGTATCGGTTGAACAGGACATGGCCCGGCGTAACAACTTCAAGGTAGGGGATGAACTGGTTTTCCAGATACAGGGCAGGGAGTTGACAACACACATCGCGAGCATTCGAACGGTCGCATGGGACAATATGCAACCGAATTTTTATATTATCTTTTCACCGGGCGCCATGAGTGACTTCCCGTCTACCTATATGACGAGCTTCTGGCTTTCCAGAGATAACAAACTATTCCTGAACGAATTGTTACGTGAATACCCGACCATGACGGTGCTTGAAATCGATGCGCTGATCGAGCAGGTTCAGGCGATTATCGCCCAGGTTACCCTTGCCATTGAACTGGTGCTGGCACTCATCCTGATTGCCGGTGCCCTGGTGCTGCTGTCAAGTATCCAGGCGAGTATGGATGAACGTTTCAAGCAACATGCGATCCTGCGTACGCTGGGAGCGAGCCGAAGGCTGGTGATGGGCAGCCTGATGATTGAGTTCTGTGCACTTGGATTCTTTGCTGGTGTGCTTGCTACCGTGGGTGCCGAGATCACGGTATTTGGCCTCGAAACTGAAATTTTCGAGCTGGACTATGCGCCCAACCCGATCCTTTGGGTGTTGGGCCCGGTGGTGGGAACCGTGTTGATTGGCATCATCGGCACCATTGCCACACTTAAGGTCGTCAACACGCCTCCGATTGCTGTGCTGCGCGGACTCTAGTTGATTGCGGCAGTTCGCAGGCCGAGGTTCAGGGTTCGGGATACCAGGAGCCGTCGGGTTTCCTGCGAATCCAGGGCTGTGAAAACCAGTAGAAACGATTCGACGCCTTGACCGGCATCGTACAGTTATAACGTGACCGGCCAACGGGGACGGGCGAGGTGCTCTGGGCAATAAAGCGCTTGCTGGAGACGCGGTTGAGTTCGATTTGACCTTCCGGACCATAACAGACGAGTTCGCCCAGCCGCAGG
>JBBDIT010000002.1:42263-51626 GCA_040880285.1 Pseudomonadales bacterium
TCAAGGGTCAAGCGGGGTCGGAAGTCGTCAGCCAGTAGCGGTTCGAGCCGAACCGGTTCGATTGGTAGCGGCAGCGTTTCAATTTTTGTCTTGAATGCATCGAAACCACTGTAAATACCCCCCATCGGAAATCGCGGTAGCGCCTCGCGGGCATCCTGCATACCAACAGCGCCACTGTGTTGGCCGAATCCGATCAACCCAAGGCGCCTGACCAGCCCAAGAATCGCCGTATCGTATTCGCCGTACGGATATGCGAACAGGTTGGATGTTGAACCCGTGTGTTCTTCAATAAGCGCCATCGCCTGTACGATTTCACGTTCCATTCTTGCGAGCCATTGCGTTTGTGACTCACCGTCGAGACGTCGCAGCAGGTGTGTGTGCGAGTGCGTGTGACTGGCGATAATGGCCTGGTGGGCTTGCATTTCGCGGAGCTCGTCCCAGCCAAGGTATTGAGCGTCGTTGGTACCGACATATTCGGTCGCGACAAAAATGGTAAAAGGGAAGCCATATTTTCGAAGTACAGGGAACGCGGTGTTGTAGATACTGATATAGGCATCGTCAAAGGTGATCGCCACGGTTTTATCCGGCGTCGCCTCTCCCTTTTCGATAGAATCCATAAGCCGGTCCAGCGGCCAGACGTTAAAGTCTTGCTGTTCGAGCCAGGCCATATGGGCGTTAAATCCCTCCGGCGTAATGCTGGTGATCGGCGGAGTATCTGTATCGACATGATGGTATTGGAGTACAACGCCGCTGCTTTCGGGGTTGAACCGTTTATCGGCCGGTGCCTTCGAGCAAGCAAAAAAACCCAGGATGACTGAGGCGATAAGAAATGTGCGCATATATTGAGTTTAATGCGTATAGGTTAGAATTGCGATTTTAGTCCGATGTAATCACCAATATGACGCAGAAAGATCGTTACGAAAGAAACAAACTACACAAACGTTTGCGACGGGAGGCCGGCCGGGCCATCGCGGATTTCTCCATGATCGAGGATGGCGATCGTGTGATGGTCTGTATTTCCGGTGGTAAGGACTCCCTGACCATGCTGGACCTCCTGATGAACCTGCGAGCGCATGCGCCCATTGACTTTGAGATCCTTGCAGTCAACCTTGACCAGAAGCAGCCGGGTTTCCCGAAAGACGTACTGCCCGCCTACTTTCAGTCTCTGGGGGTTGCCTACCAAATTCTCGAGGAAGACACCTACTCGCTGGTAACGGAGATGGTCCCCGCTGGTAAAACCTATTGCGGTTGGTGTTCCCGCTTTCGTCGCGGCATTTTATACAAGTTTGCGCGCCAGAACGGCTACAACAAGATTGCGCTCGGGCACCATCGCGACGATATCCTTGAGACGCTGTTCCTGAATTTGTTTTATGGTGGCAAGCTCAAGACCATGCCACCCAAACTGCTCAGTGATGATGGCGACAATATCGTTATTCGGCCCCTGTCTTATTGCAAGGAAGAGGATATCGCACAATATGCCATGCTGGCCGACCTGCCGATTATCCCTTGCAACCTGTGCGGAGCCCAGGACAATCTGCAGCGGCAGGTTATCAAGGAAATGCTCAAGGGTTGGGAGAAGCAACATCCGGGCAGGCTCGAGACAATCTTCCGTGCGCTCACCGACGTTGTCCCGTCGCACTTGCTGGATACGAACCTGTTTGACTTTACCGGGCTTGAGTCGAGCCAGGTCCCACGTCGACTGGATGTTGTAAATCTACCGGCTATCTAGACTTTGCGTACTTGTTCAGAGGTTCCCTAGATCGCGCGGATCTTCAAGCGCGAGGCCGATTCGACCTGGTATTGTTCTATCGCCCGGACAAAGTTTGCAAGTTCCCGGGAAAAGTCCGACAAAGGGCCATCGAGGGCCGATTCACCCGCGATAATCCGGTGCTCGATTGCACGCGCAGAGTCCATCAGTTTGATCGCACCGAAACTGCCAGAAACGCCAGCGACATTGTGAGCCAGGCGTTCTGCCTTTTTGAAATCGGGCTCCTTCAAATAGTTGCGGATCTCGCTGTCAGCTCCGGCGTAGATGCGGACAAACTCGTTCATCAGGCGAGTCAGGAGGGCCTCGTCATTATCGTGATTGCGCAATGCCCGGCCAAAGTCGACACCGCGGATTTCCTGGTGGGTCCGGGGCCCGGGTGCGAGACGGAGTAAAGCCTCTGCCGGTTCCTGCGCTGGAACATCGAAGTCGCCTAATTGGTATAGCAGCGACAACAACTGTTCGAAGTCTACCGGCTTACTGAGATAGTGGTCGAATCCTGCTGAAAGGGCCTCCTCCACTTCATTTTTGAGCACCCCGGCGGACAGCGCGATCACCGGGATTGTCCTGGTGGCCTGGTTCGCCCGGATATGCTTAACCGTCTCGATGCCGTCCATCACTGGCATACGCAAGTCCATCAGCACAGCGAAGAAGGTTTCCTGGTCCAGCAGGTCCAGGGCCTCGCGCCCGTCGTCTGCGACCTGTACTGTAAAGCCGGCATGGCTCAGCACCTCCGCTGCCAGGTCCTGGTTGATTCTGTTGTCCTCCACTAACAAGAGCTTCTGGTTATGCAGCTGCCGCGGCGAGTCAACGACGCTTTCGATCGGTGGCGCGAGTTTCTCGTGCCATGAGTCCACCACAACGGAGAAGTAGAAACTGCTTCCCTTGTCCTTTTCGCTGACGGCATGAATATGGCCATGCATCATTTCCACCAGGCTTTTACAAATGGCCAGGCCGAGACCCGTGCCACTGTGTTTCGACCGAATGTTACCTTGTGCAAACGACTCAAAGATGTATTCAAGTTGTGATTCATCAATGCCGATGCCGGTATCCGATACGGCAAAATTGATACAAATCCTGTTGTCCTGCAGGGTGACCGGTTCAAACTCGACCTTGATCTCGCCCGTATCCGTGAACTTGAGTGCGTTACTGACGAGATTGATGAGCACCTGGCCGATTCGGACAGGATCTCCCAGAAAGTAGACGTCCTCAAGCGATTCGGGATCCGGTACATTGAACGTCAGCCCACGCTCGCTTGCTTCGAGGCCGAACAGGTTATGCAGGTCTTTGAAAATTTCGCGTAACTTGAAGGGCACCTTTTGTAGTTCGAGTTTGCCGGATTCAACCTTGGATAAATCGAGAATGTCGTTGACCACTCGCAGCAGGTGACTGGATGAATTACGTATTGTTTCGAGGTACGACAACTGTTGTTCGGATAACTCCGTACGCAACGCAAGGTCGGTATAGCCGACGATCGCGTTCATGGGCGTCCTGATTTCATGGCTCATGTTCGCCAGGAACTGACTCTTTGATTCGGTTGCGGCCTCGGCAATGCGGGTGGCCTGTTCGGCTTCTTCCCGCAACTTGCGTTCCGTGATGTCGATAATGGAGCCCTCGATACGATAGTCGGAGGGGTCGTCTGTGTCGATGAACACCTGGGCGGACAAGGCGACCCAAAGTGGCCGTCCATCCATCCGCCGGATTTCCGTTTCGAAGCCGACAACCCGATTTTCACTCGTCAACACCTGCCTGAGTTGCTCCACGTCCCCGGGATTCAAGAAGGTGGTAGAGATATCGAGTTGAGGATCTTTGAGGGCCCCTGCAGGTGACTCAAAACCCAGTAGCTGCGCGGCCGCCGGATTGACATTGGTCACGATGCCGTCGCGGTCCAGCTCAAAAATACCCTCGATGGCATTCTGGTAGAGGGATAAGTACTTGTTACGTGAATCATTGAGCTGTTGGTACAGCTTCGCATTCTCAATGGCGATGGCAGATTGGGACGCCAGTAGCTTGAGGATCGCGACACGGTCCTGGGTAAACGCGAGGGTGGATTGCAGATTCTCAAGATACAGTACACCGGTCAGGTGCGATTTGCTAAGAATCGGAATACACAGGATAGACTTTGGTTGTCTTGAAATAATGTATTCGTCCTGGGTAAAGATATCCTCGTTTCGTGCATCGTTTAACACCAGATCTTCCTCGGTTCTTGCAACATACTGAATGACCGATACCGGCAATGTTGATGCCTCAATAAGCGGTATTCCTGCACGCAGGTGATGCGAGGTTGAGCCGTCATAAGTTGTCGTAATTTCCAGAATCAGTTCTTCATCGTGTTGCAGCACGAGGCTCGCACTGTGCGCACCGGCATTTTCGAGTGCGACTTGCATCAAACGTTCCAGCAGGCTGTCGAGGATGATTTCACCCGACAGTACTTGCGATGCTTTGATAACGGTACCGAGATCCAGGAAGTTACCGTAACTACGAAAGTTCGGCGACAAACTGGAAGCCGGTTGCACACGTTCGGCACTGCGCCGCCAGTTTTGGTCCTGATAATCAGTATCCCGCAGTTCAGCGAACTCGTTATCTAATGCGTGGACCTTTGCCATTGCCCCCCATCGCACAAAGCTTGAGCGCGCATGGCGAATGTAAAAAAGCGCGAGATCCCGCTTGCCGGTAGCCAGATGGAAGCGCCCGGTGAGTTCGTTGGCAAGGCCGAGCTCCTTTAAGTATCCATGTTCTGCAGCAAGGGAAATCGCGAGATCGTAGTGTTCAAGGGCACGGCTGAAATTGCCTTCTACCCTGTGCCTTTCCGCCTCCACCAGATGATAAGAATGCAGCACATTCTCAGGTGCATGGTGTGCCCACTTTCTGAGCTGACGCTGGTTGCGGCGAATCCTCGTGTGCAGTTTCATCCGCTCGAGGGTCCCGGCATATTCCAGTCGATTGATTGCGGCAAGGCTCTCATACAGCACAAAGAAGGCGACCACCGGCGACGAGACAATGGAAGACAACTTCTCCCGGGCCTCTTGTGCAAATGCCAGTGCGTGCGCTGGTTTCTGGAACAATACCGCCAGAAACAATTTGACGATATAAAGGTTAGCGATGCTGGACTCATCCCCGCTGTCCAGATGGAACTGCAGTAGTTCATTCTCGCTGTAAATCTCACCTTCGAGTAACCAGGGCGCCGCGTTGGGTGTAATAAGGTTGCGGGTCGCTTGTTGGTAAATTGAACCCATCGACAACATCGGAGTTTGGTTGAATTCACTTGCCTTCTGGTTATAGCCGGACAGATTGGTATCGAGACTGTTGAGATCATGGCCCAGCAGGAAGGCATTGGTGGAGCCCGTGATTGCCGCGATCAGCGCAAACTCGACGTCGCCGGTTTCCATGCCGATCCTGTACGCGTTTGACAAAGGATCAAGGGATTCCTTTAAATGATGCTTCCACACGCGGATAAAGTTGTTTACCAGGGTCAAGGTCCTGCAGTGGAGTTCTTTATTAGCGTCATTCAGGTTGTTGCTGGCCAACATGCCGAAGCGGTAACCGGAATCAATGGTGCCGAGATACGTGATTAATAGCGCGCCGAACATCGGATAGGCAAAGGATGATTCCGGTGCCATACCATGTTTCAGGGACAGTTGCGTCATTTTGAGGATATAGACGCCGGTACTTTCACTACCACTCAGGTAACCAGCCTGGCACATGCTCATCAAAATACGCATGGCGGCGAGCAACCGTGGGTCGGTCATAGGTCTTGCGTTGGCTACATCTGCCTCGCTGATACGGGTGGTCTGGTACATAAGGCGCAGTACCAGTGAAAGGTTATGGACCGAGCCGAAATTCGGTTTCAGTGGTACCCCCAGCAGGGCAAGAACTTTGTGGCCGAGTTCGAGACCGGCATCCAGCTCGTTGAATGCGACCAGGGCTCGGAGTTTGATTTCGTATGCACGTGACTGGTCCAGTGGATCTTTGGCGTGTTTAAGTGTGCGCTCGACCAAAAGATCCAGTTGCTTCTGGTCACCACATAGATAGGCTGTCTCTGCTGCTTCGAGGTGCATCTGCAGACTCAAGTCGTATTGGGCCCAGACATTCTGGCCATAAAGGGCAATGGCGGTCTTGAAATACTTGAACGACGATTGGAATGCAGCGGACTTTTTCGCCTTATGGCCAGCCGCGAGATTCAATTCGGCAAGTTTATTTTTATCGACGAAACTCGCGTCCGGTGACTCAAAGCTGTTGTTAAGCTGATTTACGATCTCAAAAATATTGTCGTCTGAGGTTTCTCCCTGGGCACGAAGAAAAGTGTGGCCGATACTCGTGTGGATCTTGCGCTTTTGATTGGTGGTCAGCAGCGTATAGGCTGCCTGCTGGATCCGCTCATGGGAGAATTGGTAACCAATTCTATTGTGGCCGTCTTCCCCGCGAGCCTTCGGTTTGTAGATGAGGTAACCCTCACGTACGGCATGGAGCAAGCGTGCGGAAGTTTCCGAGAAGGACAGGTTTGACACATTGCGAATGGTATCGAGGTCAAATTCATCGCCCGCGCAGGAGGCGATTTTCAAAAGGTGTGCTGTGACTGGCTCAAGATGTTCGATGCGTTCAGCCAGTAGGGCACTGACATTGTCGGTCGGTGGTTGTTGGTTGGCCAATGCCATATCCCATACCCATTCGCGATGTACCCGGTCGAACCTGACGATCTCCTTTCGGTTCAGGTTACTTAAAAACTCTCTTACAGCGAGCGGGTTGCCGTTGGTCTTGGCGTGAACCAGGTCAGCGAACTTCAGGGTCTCTTCGATGGGCCGATAGAAAGAGTCCGAGATAATCGTGGCGATACTGCGAGGGCTGAGACTGGTCAACTTGACAGTCGTAATCGGGACTCTGTTACCGGCGTTACCGGCGCTATCAGCGAGTGCTTCCATCGCTTGCCTGGTCTCGTGGCCTGCGTGTAATTCGCGGATTCGATACGCACCGATCACCATAAGGTAAGGAATTTTCTGGTTGCCCACCAACGGCTCAAACAATTCCAGGGATGCACGGTCGATCCAGTGTAGGTTCTCGATACTAATCACAAAGGGTTTGCCTTCATTGCTGATCGCCCGAATCAAGCCGGAGAGCCCTTTAATGAGCCGGTTTCGCAACTCAATCGGCTGGGCTGGAAGACTTTCCAGTTCTCCCTTGTGGTCACCGATGATCAACTTCAGTTCCGGGATCAGCTCCACCAGGATCGCCGCGCTACCTTCCACGGCTTCATTGATCCGGCGCCTGAGCAGGTCGATGTCTTTTCTCACGAGGAGTTGCCGAACCAGGTCAGCGACGGCACTGGAAACGGCACTGTAGGGTCTCTCGGGGCTCATCAGGCTATGCTTGCCGGCGGCGATAAATCCCCCATACCGGGCGACTTCCTTATGGAGTTCGCGAATCAGCGCGGATTTGCCAATACCGGCTTCACCGGTGCAGACCACAATCCGGCTGCCACCGGCTGCAACTTCTGCCAGATAGTCCTTGAGTTCCTTGCCCTGGCGCTCACGTTCCAGCAGGCGTTCAGAGATATTGAGCTGTTCGGGAATATCATCCAGCGCGACTTCGAAGTCCGTATCCTGACGGTCGCCGCGCTGGTCGATAATCTCGAGACATCGCATGAAGTCTTGCCGAATCGCGTGGGTACTCTGGTATCTGTCTTCCGGCATCTTGGCCAGAAGTTTCATGATGATGCGACTTAAGGGCAGAGGTATGGCGCTATTTATCTGTGACGGCGCCTCCGGCGTGGCGGCAATATGATTGTAGACCATTTCCAGCGGATCCTGCGTCGGGAAGGGCGGTCTACCGGTCAGGAGTTCATACAAGGTGGCACCGAGGGCATAGAAATCAGCCCGGTAATCAATCGAGCGATTCATCCGGCCAGTCTGTTCAGGGGCAAGATAGGTGAGAGTACCTTCTATGGTGTTGGTGGGTTCGAGCCGGACCGTGGATGAACTCAGTTCGCTACTGATTCCAAAGTCGATGATTCGGACCTGCTCATTGGTACTGTTGTAAATGATATTCGCAGGATTGATGTCCTTGTGAATGATGTTGCGTGCATGCAAGTGATCGAGCCCGGAGACAACCGCGATGGCGATTTTGAGGACTTCCCGCACCGGGATTTTTGTCCGCGTGAGCATACTGGCCAAACTTTCGCCACCCAGGTTTTCCGTTATCAGGATTGGCGTATTGTTTTGCTCGATCAGGTCCAGGGCTTTGATGATAAAGGGTGAGTCGATGGAGGCCAGCAGTTCATATTCTTTCCGGTACTGCGCCACCAGGTCCGGTGCAGCCACTTCCGGGCGCAACTGACGCAGGATGACCTTCTCATTGTCGCGGGTACGCCTTGCCGAGTAGACCAGCGTCTCCGGACTCTGGTGGATCAGTTGCAGGTTGCTGTAACCGGCGACGGAAATCATAGGGAATTCCTCAGGTGACCGCGGGTGAGAACAGGTAACCTGTGCCGTGGATGGTACTGATAAAGGTCTTGTCCGGGGCATATTCCCGAAACTTGCGCCGCACCTGTCCCACCAGGACGTCGATATAGCGGTCATCGGGATACCACTCCCGGTTGCGGATGCGGTTCATGAGCTGGTCCCGGGTCATGACCTGGCCGGCGTTTTCGATCAGCGCCAGCAGGAGATGAAACTCTCCTGCCGACAGTGTCTGGATTTCGTTTTGTGGCGTTAACAGTTCCCGTTTGTTGAGGTCGAGCGTCCAGCCCTCAAAGCTGCGCTTGAACCCCTTTTCCTTCTGCTTCTCCTGGGCTTTCACGCGCCACAACAGATTTTTGACCCGGGACAGGAGTTCACGCGGGTCAAAGGGTTTGGTGACATAATCGTCAGCACCGCTCTCGAGGCCAACAATCCGGTCTACCAACTCATCCTTGCCGGTCACCAGTATGATTCCAACGTCAGATCTTGCGCGTAGCTCACGGGTCAAGGTCAGGCCGTCTTTTCCCGGCAGATTGATGTCAACCAGGCAAATGTCGATACCCTCCGCTGTGATGACATCGCCGACATTGACAGCGTCTTCCCGGACCACCACCCGGTAGCCTTCTTTTTCAAAGTGAGCGGCCAATTGCGAGCGGGTAATTGGTTCGTCCTCGATGATCAGGAGATTGGCGAGAGCGTCATTCATACTGGATTTATACCACGATTTGGAGCACCTGGCCGGGACAGGCTGGAATTATCCATTTACGAGGAAACGGTTCTGGTCGGCGTCTTCATAGATGCCACCTTTCTTATAGAGATCCAGTCGCTGCTTGAAATGGCGCCGCTGTTCCTGCTCGCTGGTCGATTCGATCGCGAGCTCCTGGTACTTGACTGCCTGATTGTGCCGACCCTGGGAAGCATAGGCGGCAGCCAGGATATCGTACAGCGCGGGTGTACCAGCCGGGCGCAGGAAGCGCGCCTTCTTGGCCAGGGATACCGCCAGCACACCGTCTCTCAGCGTTGCATCGGGGCAGGTGGCGCGAAGCCATGCCAGGTTTTCGTATGCCTTGATGTATTTGGGGTTAAGTTCGATCGCGCGCTCGAGATCAGTGACGGCCTTTTGATAGTTGCCGCTGCTATAGTGTG
>JBBDIT010000002.1:51726-52984 GCA_040880285.1 Pseudomonadales bacterium
TACAGGGCGATCGCCTCCTCAAGGCGATTTTCCTTGAGCGCGTAGATCCCTTCAAAACAAAAGCGCGTCTCTTCCGCAAGGGTTGTTGAGACGTACAAGGTAATGCAAATCAGTAGATGAATTTTGCGCATAGCGATCGTATTGTGAATGGAAACCCGTAAAATTATACGCCTGAACCTGAAAACTGCTACCGCACCGGAACCAGAACCCCAATTGGAAATCCCCTGGCAATCGCTTTCTACCCCTGCGCTCGAAGGCTTGATAGAGGAGTTTGTCACCCGTGAGGGGACCGAATATGGTGCAATGGAAGTCAGTCTCGCCCGGAAGGTGGAGCAGGTCAAACGGCAGTTAGCGCAAGGTTCAGTCTATGTCAGCTTTGATCCGGAATCCGGAACCGCATCCCTGCACAGCCGGGTCCAGTGACATCTTAGAAAAACTAAATATTTCAATAAGATAGCTAAAATGCACCGTTTATCCCCGGTAAGCATCCACTGGGCTTGTGTTTACAAGCTGCTTACATAATAGACACGCACGATCCTTATAATACGCATCGTGTCTGATGAAAGTACCTGATGTAGGACTTGTGGTTGCATAGGGTTCTTTATAGGGATTCTGGGAATAGTGGTTAAATTGCTATTTTTATTACAGTTTCCTTGAGGGTCATTCAGTTATTGGCTAATATCTGCGCGATATTGCCGATTAATTTTATTGATCCCGCCAGTGCTGGCCAGGTACCAGGTTATGAAGAAACTGACACTACAAAATTGGAACGAGGGCTTGATCCGAATGCTATCTTTGCTGGTTTTGATGATTTCGCCGGTACTCGCTTTTGCCGATCCTGATCTGTCGATCCAGATGGTGGCCGAGCGCGAAATCACGGTCATTGAAAACGGGCAGGAAGTTACCAGGCGGGTGCCGACGCTACAGATCGAGTCCGGCTCTGATTTGTACTTTACGCTGAAGATCGTAAACCAGGGCGATGAGGCTGCGGCCAATGTCGTTGTCGACAACCCGATTCCGGAAGACACACTTTATGTCGACGGATCAGCGGGTGGTAAGGATGCCGACATCCTGTTCTCCGTTGATAACGGTGAAACCTATGCTGCTGCAGGTGAACTGCAGTATGAATTCACCACATTCAGTGGTGAAAAAGAGATGCGTCGGGCCAGTCCCGAGCAGTATACGGACATACGTTGGGTGGTCGCGAACATCGGGCCAGGAGAAGACGAAGAATTGTACTTCAAAGTTAAAGTTAACT
>JBBDIT010000003.1:0-8250 GCA_040880285.1 Pseudomonadales bacterium
CAACGATCAGCGATACACCCGCTAGTACGAAGGTATTGAAAAGACGGGGTCCCAGAATGTCGGTCACCGGTATGCGATAGGTTCGCGAGTAGCCAAGATCGCCGCTCGCGATCGTACTCACCCAGTTCCAGTACCTGACATAAACCGGTTGGTCTAACCCGTGCAACGATCGCAAACGTTCAATGTCTGCCGACGTGATTTCCGGATTCGCCATGATCATCTCATCAACCGGATCACCGGGCATCAGGGTCATCAGGAAGTAGCAGAAGTACGACAGCAACAGGATGACGACAACCGTCTGTGCCAGGCGACGCAGGATAAACGCAGTCATGGCGTAGACGCTGCCAGACCCTGCTCGTGCAACTCGCTTTCATCCAGCAGTCGCCAACGTTCAACATGGTTGGCGGCACTGATCTGGTGACTCGTGATCTGGTAGCCTACCATGTTCGCTGGTGTAACTGACGTTTCTGATCGATAGAACAGCGGGATGCGTGGCACCTCGTTCGTGTAGTGATAGAGCATTTCGTGCACGATTTTCAGCCGCTTTTGCGCGTCAAACTCGCGATCAAGCTGGTCGAGCAACGTTTCAACTGTCGGGTTTGACCAGCCCATATAGTTCTGGCCCGACCAACCGTTTTCTTCGCTCGGAATTTGCTCGGCAGAGAACTGGGAACGCGGAGTGCTCTCGGGCGACGAGCTCCAGGCGAACATCGCGACACCATCATAAGTACGCCGTCGCAACGTCTCGCCAAAGAACACTCGCGCCGGCTCATTCTGAATGCGCACATCAACGCCAATGGCACGCCACTGATCCTGCAGATAAATCTGCACCAGCTCCCGGATCTTGTTGCCAGCGGTCGTCATCAGCCGCAGGCGCAGTCTTTCGCCTGCGTCGTTGTACCGATAACCGTCTTCTCCCATCTCGTAGCCCGCGTCTTCGAGCAGACGATTGGCGAGCCGGCGAGAGTAGCGATAGACCACGATTTTTTCGGGATCGTCTGTATACCATGCGTCAGCCGGCGCAAAGTTGTGTAACGCAGGCGGCTGCTTGCCATCGAACAGCGCTTTCGACAGGCCCTTACGATCAATCGCATGGGTCAGTGCTCGCCTTACATTGAGATCGTTCAGGAACGGTTCCGCCAAATCCAACTCAAGGTGCTCGTAGGTCATGCCGGGTACGAAGTGCACGTTGAACGGCAACTCCTGGCGTTGCACGCGTTCTTCAAAAGCCAGCGCCTGGTCAAAACTCATGCCGAGGGTTGAGACCATATCCAGCGTGCCCGATCGGAGGTTCGCTTCAAGGGTCCCCGTATTCGGAATCAGTTTGATCACAATGCGGTCGATATGGGGTCGATCACCGTAAAAGCCCGGATTTCGTTCCAGAATGATGTGCGAGCCAAGTACCATGTCCTTGACCAGATAAGGGCCGTGATACAGGCCGGGATTGGTAGCATCCATTGAGTACAGTGAGTGTTGTTCATAGCCCTGGGGCTCATTGCCGTGGCGCTCAAATACGGGCCGCTCCAGGTGTTCTGGCAAGGGGTGAAAACGGTGATGGCGATTGAAGTCCCAGAGGGCATCGCGATAGACAAAAGTGCACTGTTTGGGATTATCCGGGTCAACCCGGATATCCCTGATGCGTCGATAAGCTTCTGTATTGGGCACGCTGACATTCGGACTCGAACCCACTTCCCAGGCGAACCGGAAGTCAGCGCAAGTCAGTGGCTGGCCATCGCCCCACACTGCCTTTGGCTCAATCTCATAATCGGCCTCAATCCAGCGCCTGCCCCCTTCCTCTTTTAACCGTGCGAGGCCGTTCTCCAGTGTGGGGATGTCAATGGCGAGTTGGGGTAACCAGTTGTTGTGCTCGTCGATTTGCACGAGCGAACGCCCCACCATGCGGCCCGTATACGTCGTCGCCACCATCGACATAATAACCGGGTTCATGTTCTCGAATTCCTGGGTAATACCGATGTTCAGTTCACGGTTGGTCGGTGGCTCGCCCGGCACGCCAACCTGAGGCTGCGTCACCGCAAGCGAACCGATGAACAGTGCTGCGCCGGCGCCCAGAATCATCAAGGTATTATTCATGAGTCGTCTCCAATGGGATTAGCGTATCGTCCTCGACCGCATCTGCATACAGTTTACAGGCAACCAGGTGCTCCTGGCCCCTGCGACTCAGCGGTTGCGAGCCTGGCAACGCCTGCAGGGCCGGAAAGCCTCGATCACATCCCTCAAACCGCTTCGGGCAACGCGGATGAAAGTGGCAGCCAGATGGCGGCGTGATGGGGCTCGGTACCTCGCCCGTCAATACCTGCTTCATCTGCTTCTTACCCGCGCCGACTCTGGGAATTGCGTCGATCAGGGCCCGCGTATACGGATGTTTTGGATGATTGAAAAGCTCATCTTTGGTGGCCAACTCAACAATCTTACCGAGATACATGACCGCAATGCGGTCACAAAAATGATCCACGACCGACAGGTCGTGAGAAATGAACACGTAGGTGAGCTTGAACTCCTCTTGCAGTTCGCGCATCAGGTTCAGGATCTGTGCCTGGATTGATACGTCCAGCGCACTCACCGGTTCGTCGGCGATCACAAGTTCCGGGTTTAACGCGATCGCTCGCGCAATCGAGATGCGCTGGCGTTGCCCGCCGGAAAACTCATGAGGATAGCGGTTCAGGTGGGTCGTTTGCAGGCCCACTCGTTGCAAGATCATGGCCGCCCGTTCCTGCCGTTCAGACGCGCCACAAATATCATGCACCTTGAATGGCTCTGCCAGAATTCGAGACACCGTCATGCGCGGATCCAGCGAGGCAAACGGATCCTGAAAAATCATCTGGATATTCTGGCGCATGGCACGCAGCGCCTCGCCTTCAACGGACAGAAAGTCCTGTCCCTTGTAACGGATCGAACCGGATGTGGGTTCATAAAGCCGCACCAGCGTTCGGCCAAGTGTGGACTTGCCGCAACCTGACTCGCCCACAAGGCCCAGCGTCTCACCAGGGAATACATCAAAACTGACACCATCTACTGCCTTGACCGCACCCGCCTGCCGGAGCAGAAAACCCTTCAGGATCGGAAAGTGTTTTCGCACGTCACGAACACTGAGCAGCGTTTCCATCAGGGTTCCACCGGATTGAAGCAGGCGACTTGATGGCTGACCCCGGGGTTACGGCTTATTTCGGCAAGTCGCGGATGCACCTCTCGACACTCGCTGATTGCATTCGGGCAACGATTTTGAAACGGACATCCCGGAGGTAATTCAAGCAGTGATGGCACCGTACCTTCTATGGCGGGCAATCTCGCAACTCGTTGTCCGAAACGGGGAATGGATCCGATCAGGGCGGCGGTGTAAGGATGTCTCGGCTCACTCATCAGTGTGCTGGTGGGCGCAATCTCGCAAGTCTTGCCTGCGTACATAACCAACACACGATCAGAGATCTCGGAAATCACGCCGAGGTCGTGCGTGATGAATTGCACGGTCATGGCAAAGCGCTCTTGCAAGCTCTGAATCAATTCCAGGATCTGGCCTTGGATGGTGACATCGAGCGCGGTCGTCGGCTCATCGGCGATCAGGAATTCCGGGTCACAGGACAGCGCCATCGCGATCATGGCACGTTGGCGCATCCCACCCGAAAGCTGGTGTGGATAGTTTTCGTACCGGTCGGAAGGCGCCGGGATGCCCACCAGTGACAACATCTCCACTGCCCGCTCTCGCGAGGCCCGCTTTGGGAGTTTCATATGACGCATAATTTGCTCGTCCATCTGGTAACCGATGGTGAGCACGGGATTTAACGCGGTCATGGGTTCCTGGAAGATCATGGCGATCTTTGAGCCACGGTATTCCTGCATCTCTGCTTCGCTGAGCGCCAGCAAGTCGATGCCGTTGAACCGGACCTCGCCACCGGTTATCTCCCCCGGGCTTTCGATCAGCCGCATCAGTGAAAATGCCGTCACAGATTTGCCGCAACCGGACTCCCCGACGATACCAAGGGTCTCGCCACGGCCGATACTGTAGCTGACGCCATCCACCGCGCGTACGGGTCCCGCTTTGGTGTGAAAGGTCGTTTCAAGCCGTTCTACAGTAACGACCGCCTCCACCATAAGTAATCCTCAAAAATACGCAGAACCAGGGTTGGGTCGAGTTAACCTTAGCATAGAGCCTATGCAGCTGGCAGCCCGGGCGAACAGAAAACGGGTTTGCAAAGGTGCTCAAAAATGGCGAATAACACCCCCGTCTGAGTCCTGTAAATCGGCCCAAAAATCTGGTACCAACAGCTCCGATAACTTCTCGATTACAACCAATTTCGATGACCGGGTGTCGCTTGTATTGGTGATTCCGAAGTGAATTGCCGCGAAGTGCTAATTGTGCTGAATGTGTGCCAGCGAACTGAAGAACCTTACCAAAACCCGGATGGTAGCGTCACCACATTGATCGTGAGCTTACGAATATGGCACCCCGGCTGAACGTTCGAAAAGAGAAACTGGAATGAATCTTTCCCCCCTTATCGGCCTCATTGTTCTGATAGCGGACATCTATGCAATCGTTATGATTGTGCAGAGTCCTGCAGGAGGCGGTGAAAAGATCATCTGGTCCATCGTGATCCTGTTGCTGCCCGTGATCGGACTTATTATCTGGTACTTTGCGGGCCCCGGCCAGAAACCGTTCTGACACAGGTTTTCCAGTTCGGCGAGTCCTTCTTCAAACTTGCACCCGCTACTGCGGCGCGCCTTGCCGGGCAGATTGCGGTCAAGGTGCGGCGTCCGCGAAGGCATCCAGGGCGCAACAGTGGTCGGCGATTTCAACGAGTTTCGGCCAGGATGAAAGATCACACTCGAACCGCCTTGCATTGAATACCTGGGGCACAAGGCAGATGTCAGCGAGGCCGGGTGTATTGCCATGGCAGAAGTTTCCGGTCTCGGCAGAGGCCAGATGTGCTTCAAAAGCAGAGAAACCCTCAGCGATCCAGTGTTGTATCCAGGAAAGGCGCGCTTCTTCAGTGATCTCGAGTTGATCGGTGAGGTAGTTGCGAACGCGCAAATTGTTGAGCGGGTGAATATCTGCAGCAATCATCAGCGCCAGCGCCCGGACACGGGCGCGGCCCAGTGAATCCGTCGGTAAAAGACGTGGTTCAGGGATCACTTCATCCAGATACTCGCAAATGGCAAGGGACTGAAACAGCAGCTTGCCGTCATCCACTTCCAGCGTCGGAACCAGTCCTTGTGGATTGGTTGCGCGATACGACGAGGTCCGTTGCGCGCCTTCCAGCAAATTGACTGGTATCCGCGTGTAATCTGCGCGCTTGAGATTGAGTGCGATACGGACACGAAATGCCGCCGATGATGCACCATAGTCGTATAGATTCATTGCTATTGCGCTCCCTATAGCTTTCCCTGACTCTGGGGGAGGACCGTGCCGATTGCTTCACCGAAGCCGATTCGGCATGCGCCGTCTCGCTCACACCAGCCGCGCAGTATTACGCGGTCGCCGTCTTCAAGAAATGACCGCGCCTCTCCGTTCGGTAAGGGCACGGGATTTACGCCTCCCGAGGTCAGTTCGATCAGCGCTGCCTGTGAGCCTTCGGCGGAACCTGACATCGTACCGCTGCCGAAGAGATCGCCTGCAGTAAGATTGCAGCCGTTGATGGTGTGATGGGCCAGCATCTGCGCCACCGTCCAGTAGGAGTCAGTGAAGTTGCTCAGGGATAGTCGTACCGGCGCTTCTCCATTGGCACGCATCTGGGCAGTTTCAATCAGCACTTCGAGTACCAGGTCGATCGCACCACTGGCTCGATTTCTGTCGGCATCAAGATAGGCGAGCGGCTGCGGATCCGTGCTCGCTCGCGACCAATTCTGGCGAAACGGGGCCAGTGCCTCCATGGTCACAATCCAGGGTGACACCGTGGTAGCAAAGCTTTTGGCCAGGAACGGCCCGAGTGGCTGGTATTCCCAGGCCTGGATATCGCGTGCCGACCAGTCGTTCAGAAGGCACAGGCCGAAGATGTGCTCTTCCGCCGAGTCCATAGGTACCGGTTGACCCAACGGGTTGCCCTTTCCCATATAAATGCCCACCTCAAGTTCGTAGTCGAGGCGCCTGCTCGGTCCAAGCGTCGGTGTGTCCGCGTCCGGTGATTTGGTTTGTCCGAGCGGCCGATGAAAGTCCGTGCCGGAAATCACGATGGAGGATGCCCGGCCGTGATAACCGATGGGCACCCAGCGATAGTTGGGTAACAGGGGATTGTCCGGTCGAAACAGCTTACCGATATTGGTGGCGTGGTGGATCGACGCATAGAAGTCGGTGTAGTCACCAATGTTCGCCGGTACCGAGAAGGTCGCCTTGGATTGTGGGACGAGACATCCAGCGATCACCGGCTCCTCTTTCGCTCCAGCGCGTAGTAACTGTGACAGGGTTTGGCGCAATTGCGCGCTCGCATCCGGCCCCATCGCCATCAGTTCATTGAGCGTGGTGCCGCAGGAAAGCTGCAACGCATCATAAGCGCTGCCCTTTACAATCCCTGCCTGCTTCAAGGCTGGCAGATCAACAATTTGGTCACCGATGCCTACCCCGCAACGAGCAGTTTCATCGTGGTCTGTCCTGAATACGCAGAACGGCAGGTTCTGAATCGGGAAATCTGTACTCTCGTTTGCTGACGTCAACCAGCTTCGAAGATCTGGATCATGAGTTTCGTCTATGGTTCTGATACGCCACCCTCCTTGTCAACAAAGTGTACTCGACTTTACGGGGTATAGAGTGGTCAGTTTTCTTTGGCAGCACGGACAACATCGACAATGACATTCTTGTTGACAAAAACATGGCAGACACCCGGTAAACCCTTTCTTTCGATGATCTTGCCTGTGCCGACCTGGCAAGCCTCATCGAAACTATACTGGGTCACTCCTGCGCAAGGCAGGGAAGACCAGGCAACACTGATCGCACCGTTGGCAAACTTACCCTCACCTTGTACGTTGGTCACAAGTGCCATGGCACCACAAATGTTGTAGCTCATGTGGTAACGGTCGTTAACCTGCCTGGTCAAGGTCATGATGTCTGCGCAGCTCTTGCCTTCATAGGTGACATAATACTTGTCCGTCAGGTCTTCACACTGTCCGCCACTGCCCATGTCCTCGAGTTCTTGAATACGCCGGGTGGCAACGCCGGCAAAAACACCGGTGGGGAAGGCGGTAAGATAGTCACGAAAATCTTCCGGATGCTCGCTGCCACGAATGCTGGACCAGAGCAGTCCTTCTTTGTCCGTCGCCGGTTGCAGAGCCCGGTCCGCCATAATCGCCGCTGGCGCGGCATTAAACACGAAGTCACCGGTGAGGGACGATGACTCCCAGGGTATCTGGGCGTTGTTCGAGGCGGCAGAAACCTGGTTGCGCACGCGCTTGAAGACTTCCTCAACCTTGAGCCCGGGTTCATCGAGGACCCGTAGCAGGGCGCTCGTGTACAGGCCGTTTTCACCCTCACCATCCGAGGCCACGCTGCCTGGTGCCGTGGCGTAGGCAATCAGGGTACCCATCGCCGCATCCACAACCGCAAGGCCGCGACTCCCGCCCCGGAATTTGCGCTCAAAAGGATTGTTGCGACAGGCGTCCAGCACAATAATATTGGTGCGAGAACCTGACCGTTCCAGTTCTTCAAGCACATCGTTTAGTTCCATGGCATCGAATCGAAGCGACATCTCCGATTCAAGCGTTGCGTCAATCGGCATCAGATAGTTGCGGCCGTTCGCCTGGATGCCATGACCCGCGTAAAAAACCAGTGCTGTCGCACCCTCGTCGATAGCGCCGAGAAATTCCACCAGGCCACGCTGCATCTCCTTCAGGTCCGCGTCAATCACCTCGACAACCTCAAACTCGAGGGAGCGCAATCTGGCCGCAATCGCTCTGGCGTCCCGAACGGGGTTCTCGAGCGGCGACTCAGGATAATTGGCATTGCCGACCACCAGGGCGACGCGCTGGCTGGCGGCAAGCGATGGGCCCGCCGCCAACAGCAAGCAACCCAGGACAAAGCCAGGAACTTGCGCTTGCATCAATCTATTTCTCGTCATTCTTTCTCCCACCGGTCTGGTTCACACTGGTCAGGCGCAGCAAACGTCGAAAGGCCCAACTGTCCGGATGTAGCGGGTGTGGCGTTGGTGGCAGTCCCGTCGAGAGGCTCGTCGCTGGTATCTTCCTGAATTTCAACACTGAATCTGCACTCTTGCAACAGGGTGGGATAAAAAGAGGGATAAAAAGAGGACA
>JBBDIT010000004.1:0-14128 GCA_040880285.1 Pseudomonadales bacterium
CAGTCCACTATCAACTTATCTGTAGCGGCGAAGCCGCGTTCAGTAGGCGCGTCAGCGCCGTTTTGTAGATCGCTTGCGGCCGTTCTGTAAGCTATTTTTTTAAAAAGTACAGCATGCGCCACAAGGTGGCGGCGACCAATGCGTGATCAATTTCACCGGAGACCAGAAATTCGACGACCTGTTCCATCGGAATCAATTGCACCTCGGTTTGTTCGGTGGACGAATTTTCAATATCACCCACCCGTTTTGCATTCGGCGCGACAAATGTGTGCAATCGATTGGGAAACAGCGCCGGATTGGGTGAGAGTACACCTAACGAAACCAGTTCACCTGGCTCGTATCCGGTTTCTTCCAGACACTCCCTTGCGGCAGCGGCAACTGGCTCCTCACCCATGTCGATCATGCCGCCGGGGATCTCCAACGTAATATCCTCACTACCATGTCGGAACTGCCGAATACAAACCAGTTCGTTAGCCGTGGTGACCGGTACGACGTTGACCCAGTCGCCCGTCTCAATGTAATAAAACTGGTGTTCCTTGTCGGTCTCCGGCGACACAGACGTTGATTCATGCAACGTAAATATTCGGCAATCAGCCAGCATTTTTGTGCCCTTTCGGGTCCAGGGTTTGATTTCCGGGGTCATAACGGCATCCATTAGCATAAGTAGACAAAAACTGGACGATCGGCTACTTTGAATCGACGTCCCATTACATGAGCAAGCCCATGCATGACATCGTAATCAAGAATGGCACTATTATCGACGGGTCTGGCAAAAACCGTTTTGTCGGTGACATCGCGATAGATGACGGCAGGATTACCGCGGTCGGACAAGTGGCCAGGGATGGAACGAGGATCATCGATGCAAAAGACAGACTGGTGACACCCGGGTGGGTTGACATCCACACACATTACGATGGTCAAGCTACCTGGGATCCACTGATGGCCCCATCCAGCTGGCATGGTGTCACCACCGTTGTAATGGGTAACTGCGGTGTCGGCTTTGCTCCCGTTCGGCCCGGAGACGAAAAATTCCTTATCGAACTCATGGAAGGCGTAGAAGACATCCCCGGCAGTGCCCTGGCGGAAGGCATCAACTGGCAGTGGGAAACCTTCCCTGAATACCTGGACGCGTTGGAAACCCTGCCACGAACACTGGATGTCGCAACCCAGGTACCCCACGGTGCTGTACGCGCCTATGTGATGGGCAAGCGTTGTAATTCAGACGAGGATCCGACGACCGAGGAAATCGACCAGATGGCAAATCTGGTAAGGGAAGGCGTCGCCGCTGGTGCCCTGGGGTTTTCCAGTTCAAGAACCCTGCTTCACAAAGATGTTCATGGTGAATACGTACCCGGTACCTTTGCCGGCAGCGACGAGATGCTGAGACTCGGGCTCGCCATGAAGGGGCTGGACCATGGCGTATTCGAAATGGTCTCGGACAATCTCGGAGACGATGACGAGTGGGAATGGGTGAAAGCTTTCGCCCGGGAAACCGGTAAAAAAGTCACACTGATCGCGACCACACCAGCCGCTTACGTTGACGGAAAAATCTATCGGATCGCAGAAGAAGCCCGTGCTGCCGGCATGGAAATCCTGCCCCAGATGGCGGGCAGGCCAACAGGTATCCTGCACGGCCTGCAAAGTAGCTTCCATGCTTTTATCGGGCATCCCACCTATCGGGAGCAGATCGCGCACTTGCCGCTAGCCGAAAAAGTCTCGCTGATGCGCACACCCGAAGTCAAAGCCCGAATTCTCGGCGAAGATACCGGCATCCGGTCCGAAACGCTCGGTCCCATTTCGGAGCTGATGAAACGCGTTTTCCCGCTGGGCGAGCATCCGAACTATGAACCGGACTTCGAGGATAGTATTGCCGGAATTGCCGCTGCAAGGGAGCTGCCCGCCCTCGACGTAATGTACGACCTTCTGGTCGACAACGATGGCAAAGAATTATTTTACCAGCCGCTGGGTGGTTACCAAAATTACAATCTGGACGCCCAACACATGCTGATGCAGCATCCAAACGTGATAATGGGATTGAGTGATGGTGGCGCCCATTGCGGTGTCATTGCTGATGCAGGCATGCCAACTTTTATCATGACACACTGGGGTCGCGATCGTACCAAGGGTGATACCTTACCCCTTGAATTTATCGTTAACTCATTGACTCGAAGGACAGCAGAGGCCTATGACATGCTGGATCGCGGCTTGCTTGCAGAAGGTATGGTTGCCGACCTAAACATTATAAACTTTGACGGCTTGCGATTGTTTCGCCCCGAGGCAATATTCGATTTACCAACAGGTGGCAGGCGTCTTGTTCAGCGAGTTACCGGCTACGACTATACGATCAAGTCTGGCAAGGTCACGTTTGAAAACGGCAAACATACCGGTGAATTACCCGGCAAACTGGTACGTGGGCGAATGAAAGCTGAATCCCGGCCAACCAGCTGATTGGTAGCAATTGTGGAAGTTCCAGCGTCAACCTCATAAGAGCTCCAGTCGCCCACTGCAATTGCCTCACTCGCTACAGAATTTTTTTATGAAAGCCCGTCCACCGGGATACCGGCGCCGTGAATACACCGGGCTTCATCAGATGCCAGGAAGCCGATGACCCTGGCAATATCGGCAGGCGACACCCACTTGTTAAAGTCGGCACTCGGCATATCTTCTCGATTTCTCGGCGTATCAATCAAACTCGGCATAACACAATTGACGTTGATATTCCTGTCGCGGAGTTCTGCTCCCATCGACTCCGTCAAACGAAGCACAGCGGACTTTGATGCGGTATAGGCACCCATCAACGCGAGACCTTCTCGTCCTGCGCGTGCAGCGACATTTACGATCTTGCCGTGACCCGCTGATAACATTGTTGGCACAATTGCGGCGGCTGTATTCAAAATAGAACGCGCATTGAGGTTGAACAGAAAATCCCAGGTTTCATCAGATATCTCATGTACCGCATCGCCCATTGCAAATCCGCCAGCGATGTTGCACAGGATATCAATGCCTCCCAGCTTCTCGATGATCCCAGCCATAGCATCGCTGGTACTGGTACGATCCGTTAAATCACAACTGACATACAGGTTCCGGTCCCGTTTTTCCGGATAAGCCGCATCGATTAATTCATTGCTATAGTCCACCAGTGCGAGTCTTGCGTCTTGCGTGCCGAACCAGGCGGCGACCGCCTGGCCGAGGGTGCCTGCAGCACCCGTCACAATAATCTTCTTATGCCCAGACATTGTAGCCCTCCTGTGTCTCTCCCGAATACTCTTGAGCTATAAGCATCGCGCTACGCTTGCATCTTCGTTAAATAATCGCTTATAAGCGGCGCAAAACTCCCGATCGCTTTCAAAGGTTGTATCAGCAATGAAACGCTGTTTGACACTGTCTACCGTCATTAGCAGCGAAGACAAATGAATTCCCTCATCTGACTCGTAGTCAAAAATAATGATGCGCTGCGCATCGGGATCACTCCTCCATGGCTTCCACTCAATCTGCTGGCGCTGACGCCCGGCACCCGGCGCCTGGTGATAGGCGAACTCAGCCCAATAGGACATTATTTGTCCCGACAGGATTTCTCGTTCCTCAATCAAACTGGCCGGGTGAATAAACCCCAAAAGCCCGTCAAAATTTCCAAACACGAACGGAATCTCGAGTGCATGGGCAGCACCCAGCACATCCTTGAAGTCCACAATTCCAAGATTGCGCAGATCATCTACGTCAAACCGGTAAGCAAACACGGGCTCGCTATCCTCACTTGCCGTGATGATTGATGCTAAACGATCAACTGAGCGCGCTTTCCAAAGGTCCGAGCCGTACCGGTTGCTTCGTTCATAGGCAACCGGGTCGACGATCTGGTACGGCAACCCGAAGAATTTTTTGACCATGCTGTTGTCCAGAAACTGAAACAGCTTTACCTCATCGCGGTTAGTCCCGATGATGAGTGGGACAGCATTATAGTTAGCAGGATCCGAGAACACTGATTCTACAGGCAGATTCGGCAATACAAACCCGTCGGCAAAGACATCCGGATTTTGTAACATACCGAAGCTGCCACTGCTGTAGATAACAAAGAGTTCGGAAACCGATTTGCTTCGCAAATAATCGGCAAGCCCGGCGTCGGGCATTGTCTGCTGAATCTCTCTTGCGGCTCCGGGGCTGTCTGCGCTGGCGTCCGCCAACAATAATTTACTGACTACCTCTCTGGAACTTAAGCGATGCCCACCCGCATCCATAAAGTTTTCCGCCAGCTCAACACTATCCGGATCATACCCACCGCTCTGAACGATAGCGCCGTGAAAAAGCCCGGCAGCCAGGGGCGAGGCCATCATCGTTAGTACATCGACGCCACCTGCCGACTCGCCGAAGATTGTCACCTTGCCGGGATCACCGCCAAACTGTGAAATATTCCTTCTAACCCACTTCAGGGCGGCAATAATGTCCAGCGTACCGAAATTACCGGACGCGGTTTCTGGAGATTCTGCCGTACGACGGAGCGACGGATGACGGAACCAGCCCAGCGGACCGAGCCTGTAATTTATCGAGACGACCACCAGCCGCTGTTCGCTCGCCAGTAACGCGCCGTTATACATGGCTGATGCACCATGGCCTATGCTGTTACCACCGCCATGAATCCAGAACATTACCGGCAGTCGTTCCGGTCCCGTTGGCACCTGGCCGACCCCGAAAGCAGGTGCCCAGACATTGAGGTACAAACAATCCTCATTACCGATGAGCTGTCCCGATCGTCCTCGCTCCCCGGTGCTCACCTGTGGACACACGTTTCCCGCTTCGAGAGCAGCAAGGCGGCCACGCCATTTGTGTGGCGATCCTGGTGCCCGCCATCGCTGCGCGCCTACGGGTGGGAGGGCGTAGGGAATACCAAGCCATGCATGGGCATTAAATCGATCAACAAAACCCAAAACGTCGCCACTCTCAAGACTGCGTAGCGTATCGGGGGATGCCACCGGCATGACCTCATCACTTCGGTCAACGTTCCATACGACAATGAAGCCAAAAATGGCCAGGGCGACTAGAATCAGCAGTTTTTTCACGTGGGCTCCCCTCAATAGGATACCGTATCGCAAAGACCTTGTTCAGAAGTTCCTTAGCCGGTTCCAAAAATCGCCTTGAAGAGATAAAAGAAAATAATGGCCAGGAATGCGCCTGCCGGCAGTGTCACCATCCAGGAAACAAAAATGGTACCCACAACACGCAAGTTAATGGCAGAAATACCACGGGCCAGCCCTACCCCCAGGACACCGCCCACCAGGGTATGTGTCGTCGATACTGGCAAGCTGGCGCCCGATGCCAACACAACCGTCGATGCTGCTGCAAGCTCCGCTGCAAAACCGCTGCTGGGCGTTAATTCTGTGATATGGGTACCAATGGTCCGGATCACCCGATAGCCGTACAAGGCGAGTCCCGCGACGATACCAGCCCCACCCAGCAGCAGGATCCAGGCAGGAATCCTGGTCTGGGTCCCTATGACACCCCCACTTTCAATTATGCCGTTGACGGCCGCCAGGGGACCGATCGCATTGGCGACATCATTGGAACCATGAGCGAATGCCATCGAGCAGGCAGTAAAGATCATCAGGACACCGAACACACGTTCGACATTGACCAGATCAAGCTGTTCCGATCGGGTCACTCTCTTGATACGCGACAAACCAAAAATACCAATCAGCGCAGTCAACCCTCCGATGCCAACGGAGTATACCAGCGCCTGCTGGAAGGTTATCTCAAGTCCCACATGCTTTAACCCCTTCACCAGCGTGACCATGGATACAATATAGCCGACCATGAAGATATAAACAGGCACAAAGCGCCTGGCTGCAATATAGGGATCACTGGCACCAAAAATAAATCGCCTGACACTCATATACAACAGGAACGACAAGGTTCCTGCCATCACCGGCGAGACCACCCAGCTCGCCACGATTTCGATTACCTTGCCCCATTGCACGGCATCAACGGAAATGCCCACGGCCGCAAAACCAACGATGGCACCAATGATGCTGTGAGTCGTCGATACGGGCCAGCCAAATGCCGATGCAATCAGTAGCCATAGCCCCGCTGCCAGTAAGGACGCCATCATGCCGTACACAACGAGTTCCGGATCACCATCCAGTGCCGACGGTTCAATGATGCCTTTACGAATGGTAGAGGTAACTTCGCCACCGGCAAGATAGGCCCCTGCGAACTCAAATATCATCGCGATGATGATTGCCTGTTTGATGGTGATCGCTTTCGCACCGACCGAAGTACCCATCGCATTGGCGACGTCATTGGCGCCGACACCCCAGGCCATGAAGAATCCAAACAGTACCGCCAGAATCAGCAGCGTCGTACCGTAGTCTTCGATTACTCCCATAAGCTGTATTCCGTTCCAGAATTCTTTATTTGGCGATGAGATACAACAGTCGATTCCCTACCGTTTGTGCGGAGTCCGCAATGTCTCCGATCCAATCGATGATTCGGTACAGGAACATCACATCGACCGGATTCAGCTCCTTCTCAATGTTGAATAGCGCATTGCGTACATCAACCTGTTTGACGTCGGTATCATGTTCAGCCTCATCCAGGCGTTTGATCATATTCCCGATCACGTCCGCCTCACGACCACTGAATCCTGACTCGACAAGTTCATCGAGTTCATTCAATGCCTGTTGGGCAAGATTGGTCGCGCCAATAGAATATTCAATATAGTCGCGGAAAAGGGGGACGAGCGCCGCTGGCACCTTCATACGGCGCCCCCTGGTGAGCCCAACGATATCTTTCGCGAGATTGGGGATCTTGTCCTGAGTGTTCAATAATTCCAGCAGGTCCGATCTTGAAAAAGACAGGAACAGGCTACGTGGCAGACTCTGCCTGATTTGCCGTTTGATCCGGTCCGCCTCTTCCTCAAGCTCTACCACAGCATCACCGTGGGGGTCGGCTTTCTCCCAGTCCGCTGCAAGCAGGCCCTCCATATAGAGCCCAAGCTCACTCGCACTTTTCGACGCGATTTTCATATGAGCCTGGATGGGAGCGATAGGAGATCGGCCGAAAAGTTTCTGGAAAATCGGTCTGTTCGGCATGAATGGCATCCACGATTTTTGCGGCTAATTATAAGGACAATAACCGTCGGCAAAAGCCTGTTTTTTACCAGCACGAGACGATACTATCCGCCTTTGGTTTCCTGCCATTTTTTTACTACCACCGGCTTCGATCATCGACAAACGAGCTGGTGCAGCTTCCTGATTTGGTTTGCGGTAGCCATATTTCGCTCCAATCAGCAGCAATAGGGGCATATTGTATCGAGTTATGGTATAAATTGCGGCCTTTGAAGATGCCATTATGACCCCATCACATCATCACACCACTCGACTGGACGGATTTGCGGTAATCCTGTCCGGTACCTGTATGCTGCATTGCCTGGCGCTACCGCTGATGGTTACCCTGTTCCCGATCGTTCAGGGCAGCTTGCTGGATGAAAAGTTTTTCCACCTGATCATGTTGTTCCTCATCCTGCCGACCAGCATGCTGGCACTCACCATCGGTTGCCGAAAGCATAAGGATGCGGTCACGATTGCACTGGGGGGAACCGGCCTTTTGATCTTGACCCTGACCGCTTTGTTCGGTCATGTATGGTTCGGATTTACCGGGGAACGCATCATTACTTCAATTGGCGGCGTCATCCTTGCCAGTGCGCACATCAGGAATTTCCTCAAATGTCGCCAGGTCGACTGTGCTCACGAATCAGGATCGGTCGATCAGGCCCTTGAAGGACAATAGTTCCTCGTAGAATCCGATCAGGATGGAAGCCGTGGGGCCACCAATCCGGACATTCCCCTCGTAAAAAGCAAAGTGTCCACGATCCTCGCCACGAATCGTCAGATGGTAGCTCCTGGCATCGAGCACACGTGCCAGCGAAATTTCGTGAATCTGTGCAACTTCATCCGGGCTCGGTGTCAACCTAACCGGTCTCTCAACGACACCCACGACCGGGGTGATCCGATATCCTGTCTGGGTATAGTAGTCACCCAACTTGCCCAGCACAGTAACCCGGCCAGGATCAAGCCCAATCTCTTCCTGCGATTCCCTGAGCGCGGTATCGACCGGCGAATGATCGACAGGGTCTGAGGTGCCACCGGGGAAACAGATATGGCCCGAGAACCGGATGTGGGCCTGGCGCCTGGTCACCAGAAGCCGGGGGGCTGACCCGGCCCGCGCAATGACCAGCGGCATGAGAATGGCCGCGGGACGCGCACCGGCACGTACGGACAAGGGCACCCGGGGTTCAATATGCGGATTTCGAATTTCCAGTGCGGCCATCGACTCCCGTTCGACATGACGAAAGTAGGCTCGAACCAGTTCGATATCCGCTGGCAAGGATGGATGTTTCAGGTCCTGGAAAGTCACAGGTTGGCTTTAAGTTCCCGGTATCCGATCAGCTTGCAACCCGAGGCCTCGATATGGGCCTTGAGATTACCATCCCGGAACGCCAGGTAATCTGCATGGCGCGATTCACTGGCGCGCTTGTCAATGGCGGCAAGTTCATCTCCCATCTTCGCGGGATGAAATAACAGGTGAGTCAGCCCTGGCTTGACGCTGTCGATCAACTCCCGGTAAAACACTGACTTGTCCGTCATCGGCAGCAAGGTGTCGATCATAATCTCATCCAGTGTCGGTACTTTGCCTGCATCGATTCGCTCAATAACGGCGAGGTATTCGTCGGCAAGGCCTCCCTCTTTCAACTGGTCAAGGCGTTCCTTTGTGACATTGGGAAGAAATGCCGGCACACGATATTCCTGTGCCAACTTCAGGTAACTACCAAGAAATTTCGGATGAACGACGCTGCCCATATGAGTATCAATGTGCGTGATCTCAAGGCCAGCACCAAGTGCAGTTTCAATCTGGGCACGCATTTCAGCCTCTGCGGCCACTTCGGTAACATTACGAATCGCATCTTCCCGCGTTCGCCAGAGACAGCCTTCACTGTCAAGGAGACCGGACGCAGGATCTCGTGTGCTGAGCGCTGACCATCTGAACGTATCGTATTCGCAGGTTAAAGTCAGGTGAACGCCAACGTCATAGCCTGGATTGTCCTTGCAGAATTGTGCTGCCTCCCGGAACCATGGTCCGTTGATCAGAATCGAGCCACAGCTGGCGGCACCGACATCCAGACACTCGAAGGAAGCCACATTGGATGCATGGCTGAAACCTATGTCATCTATGTGGGTAATCAAGACCTTGTCGGTCTCGTTAAATCCCATTTTTTCCAGAAAAGCATTCATACTCGCATCCTTACAAAATCGTCAGGTTACCTTTACCGTCAATCCGAGCGCGCCGACCACAGTACTCTTCCCTGACCATGGATTTCATGACATCCCTATCATTGGTGTTGGCCCAGGTCCGACTGCCGTCATCCACTAGACACGCGGCATGCGCAATTGACGGACCTTCCTGTGCGTACATTACCGTGTAGGACTCAATTGTGACTTCTCCATCATAGTCAATCACACTATGCCTTGATGGTGTCGCATCGACCTCCTTTTGTACATTCTGGTGCCTGAAATCGGCAGGCGGTGGTTCACCGGAATAGACCCCGAATGCATGTTTGGTAAGGTAACCGCCGTTGGCCGTGACCAGGCCGCGTTTCCCCCTGTCTTGTCGTAACAGTTCGACCATCCTGGCAATACTGTGCATGACGTAATTATTGAGCGGACCACCACCAAAGGTGAGTCCGCCAGTCACGGTCAATGGCCTGTCCTCCGGTAGCGAAAGTTCATTAATTGCCACCTGTACGGCGGACGGAAAGCAACTGTATACATCGATATATTCAAGGTCGGAGACCGACAGGCCCGTCATTTCAAGTACCCGGGTACCTGCAATTCTTATCGCCGGCGACGAATACAGGTTGTCTCGGTCGGATACCATAAAATGATCGTGTGCATCGGTACCGGCCCAGGGATAGACCCACTTGTCTTCCGGTATCCCCAACGATTTCGCTTTCTCAACCGAACACATGATCAGTGCAGCACCCATGTCGACTGCATTGTTGGAATTCATCAATTTCGGATAAGGGAAACTGATCATGCGATTATTCGCAGATGGAGTGCGGATTGCTAGAGCGCTGACCGGCTCCTTTATCCAGGCATGGGGATTGGTGGCAGCGACTGTACTGAATCCTTCCCATAATTCGGATATCCGTATCAGGTGTTCTTCGAGTGACTCTCCTCGCTGGTATCGCAATGCATTCTCAAAGATCGGATAAAGCTGAATCGGCGCCCTGATTCCACGAGCCAATTCCGGTTCGCTGGACATCGATTTGTCGTCACCGATCATTCGCGAATAAGGCCCGCTGGTTTCCGTCACCGATAATTCAACGCCAAGCTTTCTCGCCTTCGCCTGACTGTTTCCGTTCTCCGCACCAGTGATGACCACCAGCGATTTTTCTCCTTGCAAGATTTCCATGGCGGTTTCATTGACAACCGATTGCACCATATTGCCACCAAATGGCGTTCCTACGGTTTCTGCTCCATGCACACCAATTTGTTCGGCCACATAGCGTGCTGGTTGTTTGTACGGCCAGACACCTCGAATCACTCGAACCGATTCAACCCCAGCAAGTAATGCCAGACTACCTGCATCGTCCGCCGCGTCACGCACCGCATCCACCATCATGTCTATAGGCTCCTTGCCTGCAGAGGGTTCGGTAATTCTCTGTTCAGTTTGGGCAATGCCCACAATCACTGGTGTATTCGGCTTTGACATGGAATTGCACCTCAAAATGCTGAAAACGAAACGCGCATGATGCAACGATTCGCTAGACCTTGCCAGCCGCTATGTGGTTCTCTTGCTTTATGAACGAAATAAAATTTGCAGTGACGGCGTGGCGTCTGGATGAACCCAGCCTTGCCGGGGAATTGGCGAGGCAAGCCGAAATTGCTGAGGCGCTCGGCTTCCATTCTTTTTGGTTACCGGAAAGTCACTTTGGCGATGCACATTCGATACCCTCACCCCTCATGTTGCTTGCTGCAGTGGCAGCCCGAACCAGACAGATAAAACTCGGTTCTACTTCCTATTTGTTACCGATCCGGCATCCGCTGCAGGCGGCAGAGGAAGTGGCAGTACTCGATCGGCTTTCCGGAGGACGCGTCATCCTTGGCGTGGGAAGGGGTGTCCAGGATGCCATGTTCCATGCGTTCAACGTTGCCACAAAAGATAAACGAAAGATGTTCAAAACCAATCTTGAAATCATGATCAATGCCTGGTGCGGAGCACCGGTCGCCTACCTGCCAGAAAGTCAGGAACCGGTTACATTGGCGCCACTGCCGATGCAACATCCGCACCCACCGATCTGGATAGCGGCTTTCGGACCACTGGCAATCAAACAGGCCGGATCACTGGGCCTACCTTACCTCGCATCGCCAATCGAACCCCTCGGCAAACTCGTTAAAAACTACGAGCGTCACACGGCTTTCGCGAACGAGGCAGGCCACGAGTCAATCAATGTCGTACCGATAATGCGCACTTTATACGTTAGCAATAACAGGTTCGACACCAAAAAGATCCGGCAAGCATTAGCCGTTCGTATCCCGCACGCAATGCTGGATGAAGGCGCGGAGGTCGAAGACTGGGCCATCATCGGAGATACAGCTTACGTCCGCGACAAACTGGCCGAGTACGCTGAAAGATTGGGCATGACCCATCTGATTGCCAGGGGGCGCATCCCCGGCGTGAATGACAATCAACAGGTCAAATCCCTTGAGGTGCTCGCGCACATCGCTTCTGACCTGTCGGCAGACGGATACACTAGTCAACAATTTTGATCAACTGCCCTGGCTCGGGCTCCCCTCTGGGATAAAGACCGTTCATCACGCGCAGCTTATCCAGCGCATAGTTGGTAATGGGAGACTTCTCGGCCAACGCCTGCATGGTCGTATCTTCCTCGGCGCGAACTATCTGTATCCTGGGCAGCCGCGCCTCTGTGAAATCGTCTCGGGTCATCCTGTCAAAGCTGAAGATGGTGGCGATGAACTTTCCGTCAGCCGCAATATTCTTCAGGTCATACTGGCCCGCTCCCGTCAGGATGTAGGCAAGTCGCTTGCGTGTGTCGAATACCACAGCGAGTCTCACCGGGCGAATCCCAAAAGGCGACTGCGCCCGCTCGGCGATACCGATAAAGGCCGGCATGCCTGCAATTGTGACCGTCCGTCCTTCCCTCAACTTCATACCCATCTTGTTCTCGACAAACTGCCGGGGTTCTTCACCTGACGATATTCGTCCCGTACTCAAGGCAAGAATGGCGTCACCGACGAGTGACACTGCCTGGATTCCATTGGGGGAGGTTTCAATTCGCCAGCCATCCGGAAAGGAGAGCTTGATGCCCAGCTTCGGGTGATAGAACGTCTTTTTCCTGACGACGCCGACCTGACGCGCATTGCCGTAGGACAAGCCGTTCAATTTCTCCAGGAATTCGTCATATTTGACGAATTCATCATAATCCTTGAGCAACTTTTCCGATTTTTTGATCGCCTCCTTGTACCGCGTATCATTGTCGGGATGCGTCGACAGGAAGCCATGGTAGACACGTGGTTCCCGCTTCTCCAGTCGCGCCTGTTCGATCTCGATTCGATCTTTGGCTTTTAGTATCTCGATAGTCTTCAACATGGCATCAGGAGAATATCCTGCCTTTGCCATGTAAGCGGCACCCACCTCGTCAGCCTCGAGCTCGAATTCCCGGCTGTAACCGGAGAGCAGGACACCACCAAAGATGTTGCCCAACTCATATACCCCGGGCGTACCGGTAACCACCGCCGCTACGGTCGAGAGAACACCGAGAGCCTTACCTCGAGTCTGGTTCCGCAATGCATGCTTTTCGGTGACATGGGCAATCTCGTGGCCCAATACTGCCGCCAGTTCGGCTTCAGAATTCAGGTGCATCAGGATGCCCCGCGTCACATAGATATAACCACCCGGCAATGCAAAAGCGTTGATCATTTCGTCGTTGAGGATAGTAAAGTGGTACTCGAGCTCTGGCCTGCTACTCTGGGCCGCAACTCGCTGGCCAACACGATCAATATATTCCTGCAGGTCCTTATCGCGATAGATACCATATTGTGAAATGATCTTTCGATGCTCTTGCGCCCCGAGTTCAATTTCTTTTTCCTCGGACATCGCCATTGCCTCCACGGCGACGCACAATAGGGGAAGCAGGACCATCATGCGGCCCCACGGGAATAGCTGTCTTTCAATTGGATTCATATCGCCCATCTTAACTGAACAAACACCGGTATGTTGGCACTCAAACCCTGAATCTGCCGTGAACAAAGCCTTGATTCACTTGTCTTTTATAGATGGAAAGTATAGATGGAAAGCCCACTTATTTAGAGCTCCGAGAGCATGTGCGACGGCGGTTTTCAGCTTAGACCGATACAAACACAGAAGGATCCTGTGATAGAACTATTTACCTCGCTCCTTCAACTCAGCTTTACGTGGCCCAGGCATTTGCTGCAATCTACAGGCTGGGTTGCCTCACCAGAAGTAAGTGGTACTTCTGGCCAGCCAGGTTTAATGGTGGGGATAAAGTTATGAAACTGGACGGATCCAGACTCCTCGTGCTGTTGTTCTGCTGCTCGTGTAGCGCTACCAGCGTTGCAAGCAACAGTGCAGCTGAGGTACATCCCTCGCTAGTAGAACAACTAGCCGGGGCCGAGCTGGCAGAAGCCAATGAAGACTTCGAAACAGCGCGAAAGCTTTACCTTTCCATCATCGAAGAAATTGACCGCAATCATGACGGATACGATTCGGTCCTGATCGGGCCTCTTGTAGGATTAGGCCGAACCTACCAACGACTGGGTGACCCGCTTTCGGCAGAAGAGGCCCTTAAGCGGGCACAACATCTGATCCACCGCACTGAGGGAGTCCATGCGCTCAGCCAACTGGAAATTGTTGAGCTTATGACCGAGGTCAATCTCCGCAAAGGCGAACCCTTTGACGCCGATACACAACAAAAATTCGCTATGCATATCAGTGAGCGTAACTTCGAAGCGACCAGTGATCTACTCCCATCCCTTACCAGACTCGCCACCTGGTATACGGATACCGGCCAGTTTTACCACGCCAACAAGACCCTGGAACG
>JBBDIT010000004.1:14228-18236 GCA_040880285.1 Pseudomonadales bacterium
TCGAGCGCAAGAGAGTATATCTACACTCCGGAGGCCTATCGTCGCGGCTTGATTGGCCAACCCACGCAGGCAGTCACTGGCCGTGAAAAACTGCTCATGGAAACCTTGCCCCCACAACAATTTTGGGTGCCCCTGGACGATGGTAATCGCAATTTTTACATTAATGACGTGTACTCGCCCAATGATGTCGTCGAGCCTGCCCAAAGAGTAGTAGGCCAGCCGTTCCGATTCATAAAAAAACAACTTGAGCAGGTCCTGCCGCTGAAGCTGCGAGCGGATGATGCCCTCGCCGATATTTTTTTGGATATGGAATTTACGGTTAAATCTGATGGCGGTGTTACCGACATTGAATTCCGGGATGGCAATGCACCGAATCGACTGGTTCGATTAATGCGTGAAGTACTCTACCAGACAACCTTCCGTCCTCGTATCGTCGACGGTTATCCTATTACAACTGAACACTTCAGGTTAAAACAAACTTTTAAACCATGAATATGAGTTACAGACTTCCCTTGTTGGCCGCTTTGTTGCTTGCGCTTTTATTAGCAAGCGTTGCCGCCTCGTCGTCGCAACGCTACTTTGACTACTACTTTACTGACACCGACATTGTCGACGGCGAAATACTCGATCAATTAAGACAGGTGCGGCTGCAGGTGGACCAGCACGATTATGATACCGCTGTTGCCCTTATGGAGGGATTGTATGAGGCAATCGAGCCGGAGCGAATCAGTAGCCATAGCCACGCGAGACTTTTGTCGAATGCGGGGCTTCTGAAAGCAGTTAATGGCGAGCCCGTTAGAGGCATGCTCTTGATCGGCCAGGCTATCGAGTGGATCGAGACAACCCAGGGGCCTTATGACGAGTTATTGATTGACCTCTTGACGTTACAGGGAGTCATTGCGTCAGACCAGGACGAGTTCGAGGTCGCGGAGGATAACTTACGGCGTGCACAGCACATTGCCCATCGACTGGGAGGCGTCTATACCCGTCGACAACTTAAAATCGTCGACTTGCTGACCGGCCTGAATCTGTCTCGTAATTTTACTCTCGAGGCCGATCGCCAACAAAGATTCAACCTAAAAATAAATGAACAGGTCTACGGACACAATAGCGAAGAGCTGGTTCCCGTCCTGGAAAAGCTGGGTAGTTACTTCGCCGACCGTGGTAATACTATTCCTCTTCGAATCGTGAGTGCATCCCAGATACCGCAGGTGGACCCGGGGGCCTCCACCGAGCAATATCGGGTCGGCCTGTTTCGCGAATCTATTGAACTCTATGAGCGCGCAATCAAGATCATCGAAGACAATTACGGTGCCAATGATTTGCGATTGGTCCCCGCGCTAAAGGGCCTTGCCGACACCCGGCTAAAGCAGCGGACGTCTCGACGGTACGCCGAACAAGCAATGGAACGTATGCTTGAGATCGTTGCATCCAATCCTGCCACCGATATTGCTGACCATGCACGGGCCCTGGTGGACCTGGCAGACATCTATACCGTCACATCTGACCGGCGTGCCCACGCAACCTATCTTGAAGCATGGAACCTTCTGGATGCCCACCCGGAACTCGATGACGTCAAAAACGAACTGTTTGGCATGCCCCGGCGCCTCTATCCGGAGAAGAATTATGTCATTCGCCTGGATCGTCTCCCGAGCCATGTGGATGGCGATACGACGGTTCCCCTGTATGCGGACGTCGAATTCTCCGTGATCGACGACGGTAGGGTCTCGGACGTCCGCGTCATTGATGGAAACGTTCCCAATGAAGAGAAAAATTATATTCGCAAGCGTCTAGGCTACTCGCGCTATCGCCCGCGGATTGTCGATGGTGAGTTTGTTGAGACTCAAGGGCTTATGCTGCACCAGGCATTCGAATATGTTGAACCCGAACGTTCGATGGAACTCAACGTCAATACCAATACCTTGCCCTGAACTGCATTTTTTATCTCGCCCGCTCGATGTCCGGGCCCGCGCTCGCTTGCGTACCTACCAGAAAGTCCTTTAATTGACTCGCCAGCGCCTTGCAAGCCGCATTACCGGGTCGGGCGAGGACCGGAATCGGCACGATGACACCGGCAAGGTACGAGGTCCCATTGGCATCTGCACTGATTTCACCTGCCGATGTGAGGTTTTGCAGATCCCAGATACTGGCCTCATAGGAGGCATCCTCCTCCCAATAGCTCATACCAAAACATCCACCACCAAATGACGTAATCGTACAGCTCATACTGCCACCCTGATCAACTGTGACGGTATCGCCTTCAATCCAGGCCAGGTACCGCACCTGCGATTCTTCAATTCGTTCCTGCACCCCGGGTTGGGCAAACAACAGGGCAAGATCATCAGCACTGGTTGGCGCGGTTCTCGGTTCAAACCAGGGATACAGACTATCCTTGAACTCATCACCCGGGATCATACGAATAGGGGTACTCCCCGAGCCAAGCGCATTGGCGATGCAATCTGTAAAACTCACTTCTGTCTGACGATCGTTGTAACTGGCACGCCCCAGAATCACCAGTGCCTCATGTGACTGGATTCCGGTATTGGCAGTTCTGGACTCCTCAATCCTGGATGACACGCAACCAGACAAGAGAACAATCACACCCAGCCAGCCAAACGCAAAAAGGACTCGCCGCTTCATGTTTGCTACCCCTCGACGGGAGAAGGAACCGGTTCAATTTGGTCCCCACCAGAATTACCAGCGATATTACGACGCTTGATCCAGACATCGACACCCGGTTGGTTGGGAAATTCAATGGCTATTCTGGCGCCAGCGTCACGAATCGCCAGCAGCGTGGCCTCACTGAGCGCATCGCCACGCCCAAAGGCTCCACCTTCAGCTTTGCCGTATCCCACCAGCGTCCAGTCCGCTACCTTATCGCCATTAGCTCCATATAAAGTGATGCGATAGTGGATCGAGGCGGAATAAAAGTTGAGTCCCGAAATCCCCGGCGTCAAAAATCCATATTTCAGGATTTCGGGCACAATCACACCATCGAGACCTGCAGCCTCTGCCCTGGCCAGGGGTGGCTCACCAACTTCCACTACGCGATCAAACATGGCAGCCATAAGGTTACGAAAAAACGTGAGGTTTTGTTCACCGAGGCTAAATTTGAATGTCCCGGTATGCTCGATGACTTCCTCATGCTGGAAGGACTTGAAGTCTTCCGGGAAGTGAACACCAACCTCCAGCGGAATTTTGGCAACAAGCGGTGTGGGCACCGTGCCCTCAACGATGACGGTTGTCGTACAACCACCCAACAGGGCCAACAGTAAAATCACTAACGCTTTAGCTTTCATTCAGTTATTGCTGATCCTTTAAAGAATGAGTTCTCGCAACGGCCTGATCGTTCACCTTAGCCCACGAAGGATAGATTGCCTCATCCCATAGGGGATATTCATAGTAACCAGTCGCGCATTCAAATCCCACAGATTGCGTGTAACGCGATACGAAAAATCCGGACCTTTGGTCGCCCCGGGAAGCAACAATCCATTCATTTTCCCGTCTTTATCACCAATTTGAACGTTTCGAGCCGGAATCAGGTCAAATACTGTGATGAGCATTCAGTTACACTTCAGCGTCTGTCTGCGACAATACTCGCATAGGCGGGGCGTATAGAGGCAAGCATGAGAGTTTTCATGAAAGAACTTACTTTGATTGTGGGATTAGCGAGCATTTTGGCCCTGGCAGGATGCAAAACCATGCAGCAGCCGTCACAGAGTCAACAGCCGCCTGCGCCGCCAGGTGTGCCAACGGCGAGTCCCCCATCGTCAACCAGCCAGCCTTCTCCCTCCACGAGTCCACCCTCGGCACCGACCGTGGCAACCTCGAAGCCTTCCCCCGGTTCATCGGAACCGGCGTCCTCGCAAAAATCCGGAAAGGAAGGCGATCAGCAAAGTCAGGCTGGTGAGCAAGCACAGCAGCAAACCGCTGGCGGCGACCTGACGGAAGCCGGTGAGCGGGTAGCCCGGGCCGGCCAGCAAATTGGTGACGCTACCAGGACCAGCG
>JBBDIT010000004.1:18336-42879 GCA_040880285.1 Pseudomonadales bacterium
GTGAAAGCACTGCTGCGAGTGAAAGCACTGCGGCAAATACGGGAGCCGCGGCAGAAGCCCGCCGGGCCCAGGAAGCCCTGATTGAAGCCGGCATCGCATTGCAGAAGGCAGGTGAGGCAGTGGCAAGTGCCAGCAGCGAGGAAGATCTTGCACGGGCGAGAGAATTGCTATCAGAAGCGCGAGTCATGGTCATAGTCGCTGGCCAGGACTTGCAGGAAGCACGTGAGTCCCGGGAAGATGGAGATGTCGCCGTGTTTGATGAAGCAGAACAGGCACTCACGGATGCCAATGTGGCAATCGTCGTCGCCACTGGCACTATCCTGGGTATACCTGAATTCGAAGATCTGGCAAGGACGGCGGGAAAATCGGACCAGGGCAAGGTTGGTGAGTTGGAGGCGGAACTGGAAGATTCGCTGATCGTATTCGATGACAAGATCCTGCAGGCCCGCACTTCTGTGCTCAACCCCGGAAGCCCTGCCCAGAACAGCCTGCCGTCAACAGCTGATGACTTGCCTGGGTCGCAGGGTACCGCTAAAAGGAGATCACAGGAAGATACCACCGAGGTAGTCACAAGTGGCGCCAACTCCGAGGGCAATGTACCGATGTCGGAACGTGAAGAGAGTGAGGAGCAAGTCGCGCTGAATATTCCCGACGACGTGGGTAACGGTCAGAATGACGACATTGTCGCCCAACAGCTACGGGAAGCCGCCATCTCTGAGACGGATCCAAAACTTCGTGAAAAACTCTGGGAAGAGTACAAAAGATATAAAGCCGGACTATGAGATCAATTGCACAACTTGAATGTTTTGGCCTGCTCGCCTGTCTTGCCATGACAGCTTGCACGAGTACAGAAGTTATCACAGCGAACTCAACACCCGCCATACATGCAAGCGGGATCACACCACCACACCTGATACTGGACATCGGTATAATGCCACTGGACCCCGGCATACCTGACTCGGAGGAAAAACAGCGCGAGGCATTGATTGTTCCCGACGTACGTCGGGCAGAATCGCAATACATCGCTTATCATTTGAAAGACACTCTGGAACTGACCGGTAACTGGGGCGCTGTTCGGGTGACTCCCGAACCTTCGGAAGTAGTAAACGTCACGGTCAGCGGCGAAATTCTGCTCTCTGATGGCGAAAGTCTCAAGGCCCACATCAATGCAGTCGATTCCACGGGGCGTATCTGGATTGACCGGATCTATGAAGATGCGGCCAGTAAATTTTCCTATAACCAACCTGTTGAAGATCCGTTCCAGGACTTCTACAACCAGATAGCCGATGACCTGATCCGTTTCCGCAATACGTTACAAGATCAGGAAATAGCCACTATTCGCCGAATATCGGACCTGAAATATGCGCGCTACCTCTCACCTGAAGCATTTGGCGACTATCTCATCGAAAGGCGTGGTCGAACCTTGATCAAGCAATTGCCCGCCAGCGACAATCAAATGCTGGACCGAATTCGCACCATCAAAGAGCGTGAATACTTGTTTGTGGACACGTTGGATAACTATTACGCCAGATTCCATCGTGAAATGAAGCCATCTTATGACGAGTGGCGGTTTGCAACCTATGAAGAAGCCGTGCGCTTGCGCAGGCTCGAAAAACAAGCTGCGGGCCGTCTGTTAGGTGGCGCAGCCCTGCTGGCAGGGAGTATCTATGCAGCTAGTGAGAGCGAAACCTATGCGGGGCAGACCGCCGCAGTGGGCGGTGTTGTCGGTGGCATCGGCATGATCAAAAGCGGCATGGAGCGCCGCCGGGAGGCAGAAATCCACGAGGAATCACTTCGAGAGTTGAGCCAGTCCCTGGGTGCTGAAATCACACCATTTGTCCTCGACATCGAGGGGCGCACTATAGAGCTCACCGGTACTGCTGATGCGCAATACCAACAGTGGCGTAGAATTCTTAAGGATATCTACATTGAAGAAACCGGTCTTCCGGTAGAATAGGCACGTCTTAAAACCGAAGTCGATTTATGACGCTTCAACTGGTTGAAGGGCAGGAATTTGCTGCCCGCTATTCATTACTACAGCGTTTGAGCCAGCGCCAACACATGGAAAGCTGGCTTGCGCTCGACACAGAACTCCGCGAGCGGGTTGTGCTGCGCGTGTTTAACGACCCACTCGATGAACCCGTGCGGAACCGGATTCAGGGAGCAATCGCCGCAACTCGAGGCCTGGTACACCCCAATATCACCCGACTCTACGGTATCGAAAGCGACGGCAAGCATGACTTTATTGCAGCTGAATTTATTGGTTCCGCCAGCCCATTTGAGCCCCAACCCGATAGTCTCCGTCAACAGTGGCCTCTATTGGAACAGTTATTCGACGCCATAAACTTCGCCCATAGCCTTGGCCTGGCCCATGGCCATCTTCACCCGGGCAAACTATTGGTCGACGAGAACAACGTCCTGCACATTACTGATTTCGGTTTACCCCTACTAATTAAGAGCGATGATGACCGAGCCTCTTGGCTTTCACCGCAAGCTCGCCGTGGCGAGACACCTGACAGCTCTGACGATGTGTATTCTGTAGGCCAGCTTCTGTTTGTCTTACTAACAGGCCGACAGTGGCGAGACAATGACAACTTTGAATCCTCAAGCCCGATCCCATTGGAGGTTCAGGAAGCAGTGGCGGCCATGTTGCAGGAAACCGCCTGGGAAAGACCGACTGACCTTTCAACAGTCGTCGACGCCCTCCGGGATTATCTGGTTGAAGGATCAGAACCCTCCTTCGATGACCTTGCGACCTTTATTCGTCCACGCAATACAGAATCAAAGATCGACAACCGGCAGGCAGCAGCCACTGTAGCTTCCAGTAGTCATCGGCCGGCTCGCGAACGTAACGTCGTTCCGGCGTCACTCGCCTATATGGGACTTTCTATCCTTGTCCTCATCGCACTGATTGTGTTCTTCGCTCTGCCGGAACTCGAACCTGATTCGCCCTCTGGCACCAGCGTCCAAACAGCGCCGGTACCCGGCACGATACCACCCTCTGCCAAAGACGAGGCAGACATCAGCCCTGTCCTGACTCCCTATGAAATCGCGAGAAAGGAAAACCTGGAAAAAGAGGGAACTCGTGTCGCATCCGAGATCCTGCGGTTGCAGGTAGAACTTGAGGATCTCGGGGTCAGGCTATGGGCAGGGGAGGCATTCGAGCAAGCGGTAGATCTTACCACCACGGCAGACGTGGCGTATCGGCAGGGAGAGTTCGAGCAGGCGATCGCCATCTACCATGAAGTACTCCGGCAGCTGACTGAACTGAAGGACCGTGCTGGCGAGGTACTGGCAAGAAATCTTGAGCTAGGCAGTACAGCGATCAACGACGGAGATGTCGCAGCGGCCATCAGGGCTTATACCATTGCCATCGCAATCGACCCTGACGACCACGCGAAAGCGCAGCTGGAAAGGGCAGAGAACCTGGAAAACGTCATGGCACTGGTAGAGGCAGGCATCTTTCACGAGGCTGAAGGCCAACTGGACGTGGCCAAGAATAAGCTGGAACAGGCGGTTGAACTCGATTCCCAATGGCGCCCGGCACAAGAGGCCCTGGCTAGAGTCGAAGACAAGATTGCCACTAATCGATTCAACGACGCCATGTCCAGGGCACTGGCTGCCCTTACGGACAGTGAGTACGAAGTAGCACGGACCGAGTTTGAACGTGCCCGGGACATCATACCCGGGTCAACGGAACCTGCCGACGGACTGGAACAAATCGAGGTCAGGCTGAAACAACAAGCGGTTGATGAACGACTCGAGTCAGCCGCTGAACATGCCAGAACCGAATCATGGGAGGAAGCGATTGATACCTATGAAGCTGTCCTGGATCTCGATCCAACCATTGTTGAAGCAAGAGAGGGACTGGCAAGATCCAAAGAGCGCCTCGCCCTCGACAACACCCTTGCAAGCTACGTAAGGGATCCAACCGTGCTGGCAAACGATGCGGAGCTGGCGGCTGCAAAACAGGCCCTGGTTGCAGCGACACGAACAGAAATGACCGGTCCACGTCTCAGACGCCAGATCGAGCAGTTGTCGCATCACATTGCGTTTGCACGAATTCCAATGGAGGTCGAACTCAAGTCCGATAATCGTACTGATGTTACCGTCTACAAGGTCAAGGATTTGGGACGCCTTGATTCAATTTCACTGGATCTCATTCCCGGCAATTACAAGATTGTCGGAAGAAGGCCCGGCTACCGGGATGTGGAACACGAGCTTACCCTTATCGGAGGACGGGAAGTCGAACCAATCTATATCGCTTGTACCGAGAAGATTTGATCAATGACGGATAATGATGAAAACCTGACGATCGAGCCGACCCCTTTTACACGACCCGAGGCGAGCAGAACCGGTGGTCGTTCTCGCCTCGGGCCAGTGCCCGTGGTTATCGGCACGGTTTTCATACTCCTGGCATTAGCGGCGGTATTCATGTTCCTGGCACGCGCCGTCAAGATTGAAATCTCACCTTCACCAGCAGACGTTGCAATCACTGATGGCTTCAACTACCAATTCGGTGAACGTTTCTTGATGTTGTCAGGCGAATATCGCGTTAAGGCGACGCTTGCCGGATACGAAACCCTGGACAGGCCCATCCTGGTGACCCCCGAGGCGGACCAAACCTTCAACTTTGCATTGGTGAAGCTGCCGGGCATCCTGACCATCAGGACTGATCCACCGGTACCCGCGCGGGTGCTTATCGATCAACAGAACCTGGGCGCAACACCACTGACCATCGACCCGATAGCACCGGGCCTGCATGATGTGAGCCTGGTCTCGGAACGCTTCCTTACCTACGATACCGAGATCGAGATCGATGGCAAACGCGCTCACCAGTTCCTCGATATTACCCTGGAACCTGCCTGGGCTGAAGTGACAGTCAATAGCCTGCCAGAAGGCGCGATGATACTCGTTGACGGCGAGTCGCTCGGAGAAACGCCGGCAATCATTGAAATGATCGAAGGTAAACGTCAGGTCCAACTACAAAAAGACGGTTACAAGATATGGCAGTCTACAATCGATGTGATTGCTGGCAGATCCGTGGAGATACCAACTGCTCGCCTCATTCGTTCTGATGGCAAAGTAACTATTACCACGTCACCCGAAGGCGCCAACGTGACGATTGGGGGGCAATATCGCGGTCAAACACCTCTCTCAGTGGAACTCAGACCAGGCAACACTTACCCGATCATGTTGTCCAGGGCCGGATTCGAACCGGTAGAACGAACTGTGACAGTTCAACCTGACCAGGATCTCGTGCTGGAGACCACCCTCACCCCGGTACTGGGTGTGATTCGACTATTTGTGGAACCGGGAGATGCCCGGCTGTATGTCGACGGCAACCTGATCGGCACACCTTTGCCACGACTTGAACTGACTGCCAGGAACCATCAGATCAGGATAACCAAAGATGGCTACGCGCCGTTCGAGACCAGTGTCACCCCCCAGCCGGGTCGGGACCAACAACTCATGGTGACGCTCAGGACTGAAGAGGAGGCCCGGGTTGCTGCGATTCCCGAGCGTATTACCGCTAAAGGTGAAATTGAGCTCAAACTAATCTTGCCAGGGAGTCTCAAGATGGGTGCCGGTCGGCGCGAACCTGGCCGGCGTTCGAATGAGATCGAGAAGGACGTGCAACTGACACGCCCTTACTATCTGGGCGTCCACGAGGTCACCAACGCCTGGTTTACGGCTTTTGCGCCAAATCATGACTCGGGGACACTGGGTCGCTCTCTTTTGGGTGCCGCTGACCGGCCGGTAGTCAACGTATCCTGGCAAGACGCCGCGGAATTTTGTAATTGGCTCAGCGAGCAAGACGGATTGCCACCGGCCTATGAAATGAAGAATGGACAGTGGCGTGCCGTCGTCCCCATGACCACAGGATACCGATTGCCCACCGAAGCCGAATGGGCCTGGGCGGCACGCTACGCTGAGGGGAGTAATCCGACACGATTTCCCTGGGGAGACGTCATGCCGCCTCGCGAGGTGCACGCAAACTATGCCGACATTGCCGCTCAGAATATGGTTCCATACCACATTGCAGGGTATAACGACACCTATCGCGGCACAGCGCCGGTCGGCAGCTTTGCGGCAAACGCATTCGGTATCTATGACCTTGCGGGTAACGTTTCAGAGTGGATACACGACTTCTACTCTATGGCTCTGCCTTCAGGGGTCCTGACCGATCCGACAGGGCCCGATCAGGGGGAGTATCATGTCGTTCGTGGATCCAATTACACGCATGGCAGGTTCAGTGAACTGCGCTGGACCTTTCGCGACTATGGCGCAGATGCCAGGGCCGATACAGGATTCAGGATAGCGAGGTATCTCGAGTGAAGAGAAAGATGGGAATGTTCCTGGGATCGCTGATCCTGTTCATTACCGTATTGGCGCAAGCCGCGGTAGGGACCAATCCGGATAAAGCCAATGAAACCGCTTCGACCGGGCAGGAAACTACCGAATCATCGGTCAGCCGACCCGAACCTGATCAAGCACAACCAGGCGACGTGAAGGATGCCGTATCCCGGTCACTTGAGCTGTTTGTGCCTAGCGAGGAAATCGACGTCGACAAGCCAGTAGATTTTCCAACCAATATCTAACGTAACCAGGAAGTGCTGTAAGTGAATAAACAATTACCTGTGGAGTTCATCTACCAGTTGTTCTCACTCATCATCGCCATCATTATCGTGCACGCGGTTTACGTTTCGATCGTAAGGCCCAATGCGCGTGTCGTGCTGGAAGAACAGGCGATACAAATCAACACGAATCCTGACTATATTCCAGAGCGATCTACCTATGTCGTGATACGTGACTTTGAACAAGAGGCCTGTTTTATCCTGATGTTCTGGGCGATGTCGCTGATGGGCTACAAGGCATGGCTCATCTCCAGGGAACGCGAGATCCTGCGTATGGACCTGATTCCACGCAGTGAGGGCACCAGCATATTGCCTGAGGACACGCGTGAGTATTCAAGGCCAATCCAGGCCCTGCCTGGATCACAACAGAGTTTTTTGCTGCCACGTGCTCTGCTGACCGCGCTGCACCGGTTCCGCTCAACCAGGAATATCCAGGACGTCTCAAACGCTGTTCGCGCGATCTGCGAATCCGAGTCAGAACGACTGGATTCAGAACTAGCAATGATTCGCTACATCGCCTGGGCCATTCCTTCTATAGGCTTCCTGGGTACCGTAAGGGGAATTGGCCAGGCGCTTGGCCAGGCCCACCAGGCAGTCCAGGGCGACATCGCCGGAGTGACGCAGAGCCTGGGCGTTGCCTTCAATTCAACCTTTGTCGCGCTACTCATCAGCATTGTCGTGATGTTCCTGATGCACCAATTGCAACAGGCCCAGGAACGCGTGGTCCTCGATACCGAAGACTACTGCGACACGCGATTGATACGACACTTGCAAAGTTAGGCAGCCGGGAGGAGTCACTTTTGCCCACAGGGTTTATCGAGATCAATGACGCTGGAATACGAGCCGGTATCGATGGCGACATCCGGCATTGCAGCGCCGGCTTTGCTGTCATGGACGGCGATCGGCTGCTAATCGGGGAAGAAGGTCGAAAAAAAGCCCGCCTCCTGCCACGATGGACTAACAATCGTTTCTGGAACCAGTTGGGCGTCGATCCGGTTCCAAACGGAACTGCAATGGTCAGGCATCATGCGGATCTTGCCTTTGCACATCTGGAGGAAGTCTGGAAACAATTAGCCGGCGAAACCCGGCAGGTTGTGCTGGCTGTCCCTGGCTTTTATTCACGCGAACAATTGGGTCTCTTGCTGGGTATGGCAAGGGAGTGTGGTATTCCGGTCGCCGGCCTCGTCGACACTTCTGTATTAGCCGCCTCCGACAATGTACAGCATCCAACGGTCATCCACCTCGACATATTCCTGCACCGAATCACGTTGACGATATTGCGCGCCGACACCAACCTGCGCCGGATCGAGACGGTTACGGTCAGTGAAATCGGGCTGTTCACCTTATGGGACCGGTGGGCCAATATCATCGCCAGTCAATTTATCCAGACCTCCCGCTACGACCCCATGCACCAGGCCATCAGTGAGCAGGCGCTGTATGACCAGCTACCCGAATGGATTGCGCAGCTGGAAGAAAGCCGCAGCCACAATTTCGAACTGGAATATGGCGATACCCGCCATCGGGTCAGTGTCTCCCAGGAACAATTACTGGGGGCTTGCGCAACAGTGTATCCCCGAATAGTCCAGCTTATACGGGACCATATCCCCCAGGGTGGTTCTGCTACCCTACTGGTTTCGGACCGGTTTACTGGTTTTCCCGGGTTGATGGATTCACTGCACCTGATCGCCAATGTGGATATGACGATATTGGCCAGCGATAGTGTGCCACGCGCCGTGGTCACGCACGAAGACCGAATCATTTCTACCAGTGGTACCGTTTCACACGTAATCAGCTTGCCTGTTTCCCTTTCCCACAATGCCGCGACAACCACCCCACCCGAGGCATCAACACAACCAACCCATCTGCTGAACAATAACCACGCCACCGCAATCGGCAATGCACTCCACATCGCCGGCATCACAGACGGACGAATTCGTGCCAGCGATGACAACGCCCTGTGCACAATCTACCGGCGTGGTAATAACACCTATTTGGAAAATCATACCGGCGCCGCGGTAATCCTGAACGGACGGCAAGCACCAGCGCGGCAGGCGCTGACCACCGGCGATGTACTCACTATCGACGACAAATCCCTGACCTTGATCACAGTGACCTGAGGTCGCGATGGCGAAGAGACGGGAATTTAGTGTTTTCAGCCTTTCGTTTCTGGACATTATGTCATGTGGATTCGGCGCGGTAATTCTGATTTATATCCTGATCAACCATGCTACCGAGGTAACGTCGAGTGAGATTAATGCCGAACTGATGGCTGAGGTTAAAAAACTCGAAGAAGAAATCACCGAAGGCACAAACCGCCTGGTCCAGATTCGTAACACCATAAAACAAACAGAAGATGAGATTGTCACAACGGCGAGCATGGCAAAGAACATCAGCCAGAAAATTCGTGATCTCCAATCCAGAATCGTTGCGCTATCCGAGTCCGGAGCAAGCCAATCCAAAGAAATTGAAGAATTAAAACAGGAACTCAAGCGAATCCAGGCTGAAGCCGCATCTCTGGAAGGTAGCGTTGCAGGCGACGAAGAAACTGGTACGAGCCTTCGTTCCTTTGTTGGCGAAGGTGATCGTCAATACATCACGGGCCTGAATGTGGGTGGACGACATATCCTGGTGTTACTGGATGGTTCAGCCAGCATGCTCCATGAAACCATCGTCAACGCCGTTCGCCTGAGCAACATGGCTGATGACACGAAAATTCACGCGGAAAAGTGGCGAAGGGCGGTTCGCACCGTGGAATGGGTCATGGCCAACTTGCCATCGGAATCCAAATTTCAGTTGCTCACGTTCAATACTTCGGTCCACCCGACCACGACGGATGGTTCGAAGGACTGGCTGGATTCAATTGACAAAGCCGCCACAGACCAGTTACTCAGCAATCTGAAGAAATTCGTCCCCAATGGTGGCACGTCGCTACACCATCCATTCGCGCAGGTGAGGTCAATGGAGCCACGTCCTGACAACATTTTCCTGATCGTCGACAGTCTACCCACACAAGATTTTGATCCGCCAAAGCGTTCCGCTGTGTCGTCATCAGAGCGGGTAAAGCTATTCACTAACGCTCTCGAAGAATTGCCTCAGGATATCCCCGTCAATGTCATCCTGTTTCCGATGGAGGGCGACCCCATGGCAACACCCTACTTCTGGATACTGGCACAGATTACCGGCGGCGCTTTCCTTACACCATCGAAGGACTGGCCCTGATGCGTACCAGACGGCGTGATATCGAAGGCATCAGCCTCTCATTCCTGGATGTCATCAGTTGTGGATTCGGCGCAATTATCCTGTTGCTGGTCCTGACCAAGGTGTTTGAACCTATTATCATTGAAGATACTATCAAGCATCTCGAAGGCTATCTGGCCGCACTGGAAGAAGATGTACACGAAATCCGGGGCGAGACAACCACGCTTAATCGCCAACGAATTCGCAAGGAAGACCAGAAGCAAGAGGAACTTGACCGTCTGGCACAGCTACAGGCGGAATTGGATGCCTTGCAATCCCGCTTTGAAGCGACCGAAGATAAAACCCGGCTAAACAATATCATCGAGGGGCGGCTGGCGAGCGCAAAACAGTCCCTGACAGAAGAAATGCGGAGATTGCTGTCGGAATATGAGCGAGACCAGGAAAATAACACCATCGGTGGTATTCCGGTGGATAGCGAATACGTCATTTTCATTATTGACACAAGTGGCAGTATGCGGGAATTCGCATGGCCCTTGGTCATGCAAAAAGTGCAGGAAACCTTGTCCGTCTATCCACAGCTAAGAGGGATTCAGGTCATGAATGACCAGGGTGATTATATGTTCACCCAGTACACTAACGAGTGGATTCCTGATACCGGCGCCAGACGCGCTGCCATACTTGAGCGCATGCAGAACTGGAATGCGTTTAGCCGTTCGAGTCCAGAGCGTGGAATTATCCGTGCGATATCGACCTTTTACCGACCAGGCAGGAAAATCAGCCTGTACGTCTTCGGCGATGACTTCAATGGTCGATCCATTAAGGCGGTAGTCGACGCGGTGGATAGAATTAACCAGGTGGATGCAAGCGGCAACCGTCTCGTGCGCATACATGGTGTTGGCTTTCCTGTGATATTCGCCCAACCGGCACAGTTCCAGGCGTCCGGATTCAGGTTTGCGCACCTGATGCGTGTACTCTGTGAAAGAAACGGCGGGACTTTCGTCGGACTCAATGACTACCGGTTGTTTTAACCGTGTCTTAAAAAGTGATCTCCGCAGTGTAGGTAAACGTACGAGTTGCGCCGGCCTTAACATCGACAACAAATTCCTGGGTGACGCTATCGAGCTTCTCTCCAGCTTCCGTTTGAGAAATGATGATCCAGTCTCCGAAGAATTGCTCGCGAACAATCATCGTGACATCCTCATCCTTGCGATTCCGCAATACGACTTCATTTGTCAATCTGGTCGAGTTTTCAGACACTCGTCGAAATTCAGTCTGGGTCCTCTCTATCACGAGATCAAATGCCTGTCCTATGGATAACCGGACCATCTCACCAGAAGGTACATCAGGAATACGATCTTCCCCCAGAAGCTGAAGGACACCGTCGTCCCCGGCCTTGAACACACTGGCACGTCCTGCCGGCAGCGGAACACCGGGGCTACCTCTGAAACCGTTGACAAAATTGAGCTCGATATCGAAACGCCCGCTGGACGCCTGTGGCATCCGGTGAGTAATAATCTGATTGGCCGAAATATATTTCTTCTCAACCGCTATTCCCTCAGCCGACATCAATTTGACCTGGCGAGTCTGGTGGGAGGCCAGGTTCACGCGCCGGTCGAGATCGTAGATGTAATAGTCCGATAGCGCTTGTGCGGGGCCCTGGGACTCCATCATCATTGCCGTATCAACGCGGGCATTGCCACGCTTACCTTCACCAGGCGTCATGGCGACGCGCCGGATCTTTCCGGCAATAACACTGATCGCGGCTTCTTTATAATCCACACCGGTTTCATTTCTGAGATTGACCCACGCTGAAAAATCCATCGCAGTCTCTGCTTCATCGAGGGTCAGTCGGTAATCCGTGTACCATCCCATGCCTTCAGCCACGTAGGACGTCACAATCTCCTGAGGCCCCACCTGCCTATTGTCAACTCGCCACGACAGGGTCGGAGTCGTCTTGAGTGTCTCCGGCACATAGGGTAGCGAGATGACACCCTCCGGCTCTATTTCGATCATATCACCAAATTTTACGATTTCCGGGCCTATCGATAGCAAGATGCCTTCGCGCAAAATTTTTTCGTAAGATGAATCTTGCAAGATACTCCGGGAGTACTTTAGTTTATGTCCAATAAAACGCTTCAGCAGCGATTGCTTATTAAGCAAGTCATACTCATAGGTTTGCTCAATGACTTCAAATGCATTATCGCCACCAGACGAACTCACTTGTACTGAACCTGGATCTATCGTCTCGGCAATACCCTGAAATTCCACACTGATCAGACCGACCGGCAACACGGTTTCGCGAACGTCCCGCACCACCACAAAATCTTTATAGACTGTCAGGTCCACCTTTTTTTGATCACTGGTGGTCAGTTGCAGTCCCAGCGCAGGTGACGCCAGGAAACACCACAACAGGACGTTAAAGTTCTTCTTCCATTTGCTCATATCAGATTTGTTTGTCACGGCCTGCCCAGTATGGATCACGTACTTTACGCCTCTGTATTTTACCGGTCGGAAGACGAGGCAAATCTGAACCGAAGTCAATTTTCCTCGGACACTTGTAACTGGCGAGCCGCGACCTGGTGAACTCAATAATTTCCGCTTCGAGGTCAGCAGACGGCGCAATGCCGTCTTTCAATTGAATCACGGTCCGAACTTCCTCTCCCCACTCTTCATTGGGAATACCGACAGTACATACTTCATGCACCGCCGGATGTTTCATTACTTCATTGTCCACTTCCTGGGGATAAATGTTCACTCCCCCTGAGATAATCACTTCTGCGCTCCTGCCTGTAAGAAAAAGGTAACCATCCTCGTCGAAGTATCCCATATCACCCAGCGTGAAGTAGTCGCCCCGATACGATGAGTTCGTCTTTTCCGGATCCTTGTAATACTCAAACTTGTCGCCCAGGGACTTCATATAGATGGTACCGACCTCATTGGGCCCCAATTCATTGCCAGCATCGTCCAGAATTTTGTTATCGTATTGGGGTGGAGGCTTGCCGACAGTACCGGGTTTCTTCAGCCATTCCTCGGAAGTCACGGTAAAGCCACCACCGCCCTCAGTGGCCGCGTAATACTCATTGATGACCGGACCAAACCACTCGATCATCGCCTGCTTTACGTGTACAGGGCACGGGGCCGCGCCATGAGTTACATTGCGCAGGCTACTGACGTCATAGCGGTTTCTGACGTCCCCAGGCAGCTGTAACATTCGGTGGAACATGGTCGCTACCATATGGCTGTGCGTCACCTTATGCTGGTCAATCAGCTGGAGTGTTTCTTCGGGATCCCACTTGTCCATCATCACGACCGGGACGCCGGATACCAGGCCCCTGACAATACTCATGAGTGGTGCCGCGTGATACGCTGGCCCTGTTAGCAGGCAACAGTCCGTCAAAGGTCGCATCGGTGCAGCACCCGTATCCCACGCCGGCAGGATCGGTTGTCGCGACCTGCGCCACACGCCCTTGGGACGTCCAGTAGTACCAGAGGTATAAAGCATATAGCGACCGTATTCCGGGTCGTTAATGTCGGTCGGATCTTCTGCAGGAACCAGGTCTTCGTACAGGTAGGCGCCGTCGACCCCACCGCCCACCATCAGCGTTTGAACCAGGCCTGGGCTCTGAGCCATCGCAAACGCGGCGGCACTACCATACCGACTCTCTGAAATTAGCATCCGCGCCTCGCAGTTATCGACGATGTAGGCAACCTCCTCACCGGACAAGTGCCAGTTAATTGGTGTCAGCCTGACCCCTGACCGCAGACAGGCTTTGTAGACTTCAATAAACTCGGGCCGGTTCCCCATTAACATTGCCACTGAGTCACCGGACTTGATTCCCGCACGACGAAAGACTCGAACCAGTTGATTGGCACGAGAATTCAGCTCTGAAAATGTCCGTTCGCCGAACTTTGAGGTCACCGCCAACCTGTCTGGCGTATCGCAGGCATAGTGCGCCAACGTCATTCCCACTTGAGCGGCATCGCACAGTGCCCGAAAGTCGGTGTGGGGATATTCTTCCATAAAAAGTCGTCACAGTTTATAAATGGTGCCATTGAGATTAGCATAAACCGGGACGCGATTGAGCCCGCCCACCTCATCAAGCCCAGGCACCACTTTACCTGGTCTGCAATATTGTGATTAATTGAACCAAATACAAGCGAAACCTCCAATGATTCCAATTCCAGCGAATACGATGACAAAGCGGGTTCGGCAATGAAGCCAGATAACGCGACAGCCGTTACGCTATGGTACCTTTTGTTCGGTAGTACCTGGATTATTGGATCGGACCTGGTGGCAGAACTGCTGTTGCCTGGTCAATCCCTTCAGACGATCAAAGGCCTGCTTTTCATTGCGGTAACCTCAATATTGATCTATTCGTTGGTCCGCCGTCTGGAAAAAGCCAACAACAAGGCGAAAGAATTTCGCCAGGCCATCATTGATGCATCACCGATCGCCATGTACAGCATCGACCCTGATGGCAGGGTCCTGACCTGGAACAAGGCGGCCGAATCAATCTTCGGCTGGCCTGAGGAAGAAGTGCTGGGGAAGCACTTACCCATCATCCCCGGCGACAAGGAAGCGGAATTCGCGCGGCTCCGCGGCCGCGTGATGGCCAGCGGCGCCTTTACCGGTCTTGAAGTAACCCGGCAACGCAAGGATGGCTCACTGTTTCCAGCAAAACTTTCCATGGCACCCATCTTCGATAGTGAAGGCAGTGTCATAGCCATTATGGCCACCATGGAAGATATCTCTGAACACCGGCGCGTGATGAGTGCACTCGAAGAGAGCGAGGAGCAGTTTCGTAAGCTGGTTGAATCCGCGCCGGAAGGTATATTGATTCAGGTAGATGGTCGCTTCGCCTACGTCAATGCAGCTTGTGTTGCGCTCCTGGGTGCCAAATCGCCTCAAGAACTGTTGGGTACACGGGTACTGGATCGAATTCATCCTGACGACGTTGAGATAGCGAAAATGAGATTGGAATCGCTTCTCCATAAGGGCCAAGCAGTGAGCCAGATCGAACAATCCATCGTCACTGTCAACGGCAATGTTATTCCAGTTGAAAGTGTTGCCGTGCCTTTTCGATACCAGGGTCAACAGGCTGGCCTCGGATTCATTCGTGACATTCGCCAAAGGCGCGCTGCCGCACACGAACGAGAGAGACTCCAGAAAGTGATCAGCCAGACGGCTGATGCGATCATGATTACCGACAGGAACGGCATCATCGAATATGTTAACCCCGCCTTTGAACAGAGTTCTGGTTATTCCCTGGAAAGTATTATTGGCAAAACCCCTGCGGTCCAGAAGAGTGGGCAGCATGAGGCCGAATTCTACCGTGACCTGTGGGATACCATCAGCAACGGCGACACCTGGCGTGGACGCATCGTTAACCGTAACCGACAAGGTGCCCTGTATACGGAAGACGTTTCCATTACACCGGTCCTCAACGACGGCGAAATCGAAAGCTACATCGCGGTCAAACGTGATATCACCCGTGAGTTGAGCCTGCAGGGGCAACTCAATCAGGCCCAGAAAATGGAAACGGTAGGTCGCCTGGCGGGTGGCGTTGCCCATGACTTCAACAATATGTTGAGTGTCATCCTGGGTTACAACGAACTGGCACTTTCGAAAATACCTTCAGACTCTTCAATAAGAAATGACCTGGCGGAGGTTGCTTCCGCGGCACAAAGATCAGCTTCATTGACCCGACAACTGCTCGCCTTTGCGCGCCAGGAGACCATCGAGCCTAAACGCGTTGATATCAATGACAGCATCGAAAGGTCAATTAAAATGCTTGATCGATTGATCGGGGAATACATCAGTCTGGACTGGCAGCCGGCATCGGTACCCTGCTTTGTCAAGATGGATCCTACCCAGATCGACCAGATCCTGGCTAACCTTGCAGTGAATGCGCGTGACGCCATCACCGGCCAGGGGAACCTTATGGCCGAAACCGAGCGCATCGTGTTAACCGACGACGACTGCGCTGCCAGGCCCGGTCTCGAACCGGGCCCGTTCATCCGGGTGAAATTCTCCGATAATGGTCACGGCATGAGCCAGGAGGTACTGGAAAGAGCGTTTGAACCCTTCTTTACGACCAAACCGGAAGGCACCGGAACGGGCCTTGGCCTCTCGACTGTATACGGAATCGTCAAACAAAACCGGGGTTTTGTTGAAGTTGAAAGTGAGCCGGGGCAGGGTACAACCTTTATGATCTACTTACCTGCCAGCGATGACGTGGTACCAGAATCTTCGGGTACCAGGGAGTCGCGTGGCGTCAGGGTTGCCGGGGAGACTATCTTGCTGGTCGAAGACGAACTCGCCTTGCTGAGGCTTGGCCAGCGCATTCTCGAGAGAACCGGTTATACCGTTCTTGCGGCGGGCAGTCCGTCTTCCGCGATCGATCTGGCATTGACTTATGATGGCAAAATCGATTTGCTGCTAACTGACGTCGTCATGCCAGAAATGAACGGAGAGGAACTCAGGCAGAAAATCTCGGAAATACGTCCGGATATCCGGTGTCTGTTCACCTCAGGATACACCAGTGATACCGGTATACTGGAAAACCTGATAGAAAATCGTATCGCATTCCTGCAAAAACCCTATACAACAACCTCTCTCAACGCAAAGGTACTCGAGGTACTTGAAACACCGATACAGTGATCGTATTTGAGGTAATCCAATGACCAGGCGAGCAACACTGGCAATATGGGTACTCGCACTCATACCCACGTTCATCGCCGCACCAGGACTCACAGATGCCGACTGGAACTCTCCCAACGCGGTATTCAACGGTCTTGGGCGTTTGACAGGTATATCCGGGCTCGGCTTCCTGCTGGTTGCCGCCTGTATCAGTAGCCGCGTTCCGGGTTTTGATCGTGCCTTTGGCGGGCTGACCAAGCTATGGCGCACGCACCACTTATTGGGGGGTGTCGCATTCCTGCTCCTGCTGGCCCACCCGTTACTATTGGCCTTCGGTCGTGGCCATTCCGCTACAGACGCTACCGGGCTGCTGTTCCCTGCTTTCAACGCGTGGCCAATCTGGGCAGGCTGGGGAGCACTTGTCCTTATGATGCTATTTCTGGGACCAAGTTTCTCATTTTTTGGTCGACCACCCTATCAACGCTGGAAGTGGGTTCACAAACTTGCCGCTCCGGCAATTGTGTTGGCGCTGGCTCACGCGTTTGCCCTTGATCGCACCCTACCGCCACCTTTTGACTATCTGGTGTGGGGTACGCTCTCATTGTTAGCCGTCGCTGCACTTGCCTATCGATGGTTGTTTTCCCTCGCCCGCTTGCGCGTTGCAGGCGGGCGTTTTCCTTACAAGGTCACCGATGTGCGACCGGTCAGTCAGGGCGTCGTGGAGATCAGCTTGCTGGAGACTGGCAGGCGCCTTGCGTATGAGCCTGGGCAGTTCGTTTATCTCACGCCCTTCGATGAGACCCTGAAATCCGGCTTGAATGAAGAGCACCCCTTCACCCTTTCCTCCGCACCAGCCGAAACCGGTCTAAGGATAACGATCAAGGACCTGGGCGACGCGAGTCGTGCGCTGCAAAAAATCCGCTCGGGTAGCAACGTCAGCATAGAGGGTCCATACGGCGCGTTCTTTCCCAGGCACGAAGATGACTCTCCCGAACTCTGGATCGCAGGAGGCATCGGCATCACCCCATTTCTCTCAAGAGCTCGCACGCTTCGACAACCGGGGAGCTCAACCAGCCGAATTTGCCTCATCTTATGCGTACAAGATGAGGCCCGGGCTCTTTTCGCTGATGAGCTGCGCGATATTGCCGATGCGCTGCCAAATTTCGAATTTCGTTTGCACTATTTTTACCAACAGGGTCCGCTGGATCAGACATTCATCAATGCGTGTTGCCAGGATCTTGAGTCCCGACACGTCTACATTTGCGGCCCACCAGCCTTGTTATCGCTGGCAAGCAGGCTGGCACTTGAAGGTGGCGTGAAAGCCAATGCCATACATACAGAAGAGTTTGACCTCTTATGAAAAAACTCTGCTATACAGCGTTCATCGCTTTCTGGGCCAGTATCGCGACGATTGTGACGATCCATCTCATCAATGGACCGGATAACGGGGACCCGGCACAGCGAGCCCCATCCATGGCAGTCTGGTCCCTTGAGGAGGTTGCCGCCCACAACTCCTTGCAGGATTGCTGGATGATTATCGAAGGCAAGGTCTATGACTTGACGTCCTATCTCGATCAACATCCGACGAGACCCTCGGTGATCCTGCCCTACTGTGGCACAGATGCGACCCGGGGAATGCAGACCAAGGGATATGGCAGCAATCACAGTGATGCTGCATGGCGCTCCCTTGGAGACTATCTCATCGGTGAATTGGAAGGAGCCGGCACGAATTGATCATGCCTGGTTGACCCGGTACGATCGATCCATGATCCGGGTTTCACTCAAGGTAAACGGCATGATCAGGCAGGTCGAAGCGGCACCTGAAACCCCGCTCATCTTTGTGTTGCGTGACAAATTGAACCTCAACGGCCCACGCTACGGTTGTGGTAGCGAGCACTGCGGTGCCTGCGTGGTTCATATCGATGGCAATCCGGCTTTCTCCTGCACAGTGCCAGTGGAGACAACGCAAGGCAAGGAAATTACGACAGTCGAAGGTCTTGGTACCGCCTCGCAGTTGCATCCACTCCAGCAGGCGTTCCTTGAATTCAACGCCGCCCAGTGCGGCTATTGTGCCAGCGGTATCATTATGGCGGCAGCGGCACTACTTAAGGCTAACCCAACCCCTTCCAGGACCGAAATTCAGGTAGCGCTAAAAAATCACCTGTGCCGGTGCGGCGCGCACAATCGGATCATCTCTGCCATCAGCAGGGCGGCTGAATTAATGCCAGCACAGCTACCCGCCAGTACAGATCATGGGAACGCCTGATGCCCCTGCCGGCCGCACTTGAACAAAACCCGTTACTGTCGAACTGGGTCGCGTTCGAGGGAGATGACATCATTGTAAGGACCGGCAAGGTTGAGTTGGGTCAGGGTATCATGACCGCCATTGCAATCATTGCAGCGGAAGAACTTTCGGTACCAGTCACCCGCATAACCGTGAGAACCGGTAGCACCAGTGCGGGCCCCAACGAATTTATCACCGCGGGAAGCATGTCAATAGAAGGCTCTGGCTCGGCGGTCAGGCAAGCCTGTGCCGAGGTGAGGTCTTATCTGCTTGGCCTTGCTGCGGGAACTTTCGGGGTCGAACCTGGTGAACTCACGATCGAAGAAGGTATTATCAAACACCCCGCAACCAATGAAACCGCGTCCTTTGCGGAACTGATGGACGGGCAATCACTCAATATCGCCGCCACTGGAGACGCGGTTCCTGTGCCAGTCGAGTCTTATAAGCTGGTCGGCAAAACCGCCACCCGCGTTGACTTGCTGGCCAAAATTACCGGTGGTACAGCCTACGTACAGGACCTTGCTGAGGCCGATACATTACACGCACGTATCGTGCGACCACCTTCCATGGCCTATACCCTCTCTACCCTCAATGAAATTGACAAATCCGGTATCGAGCAGATGCAGGGTGTGTTATCCGTCATCGTCGACGGTAACTTTGTCGCGGTCCTGGCTGAAGATGAGTACACCGCAAGCCTGGCGAAATTCAAATTACAACAAGCAATCCTATGGAAGCCTTCACCCGAAAAGCGTTTGCCAGTGGATATTCACGAATACCTGGAGAAAAATGCCGCGGTAAGCCTGTTGGTGGAACAAGGTACACCCATAGAATCAACCATCCCGCCGAGGAGAACCCATGGCGAAACGCTGAAGGCGACTTATCGCAAGCCTTACCACATGCACGGATCCATCGGTCCGTCAGCGGCTACTGCGAGATGGCAAGGCAACAAACTCTACGTCCGGAGCCACAGCCAAGGTCCCTATTTGATTCGTGGTGCGCTTGCCGCCGCGCTTGCTATGCCGCCGGAAGATATCGTTGTCGAGCACGCGGAAAATGCCGGTTGTTACGGTCACAATGGTGCCGATGATGCCGCCATGGACGCCGCAATGGTGGCTCGGACAGTCCCCGGAAAAACCGTCATGTTAAAGTGGGAGCGTGAGGATGAACATGCATGGGAGCCTTACTCACCCGCAATGGTCATGCGTATGGAAGCGAGTCTTGAAAACGGAAAAATCACTCACTGGAATGCGGACATCTATAGTCAATCCCACTCGGGAAGGCCCATACCCCACAGAAGCGTCTCCAATCTCATCGCCGCGTGGCACAAGTCAAATCCAATGAAGCGCGCACAAGCGCGGCCCGGTATGGGTAATCATAGTGGTATCCACAGGAATGCCGACCCGATTTACGACTTCCCTGATCGCCGTATTATCAAACACCTGGTCACGGACCAACGAGTCAGGACTTCTTCAACACGGGGACTTGGTGCCTTCGGAAACGTGTTCGCTATCGAAAGTTTTATGGATGAATTGGCCCACGCCGCCAGCGTTGATCCCGTCGAATTCAGGCTGTCCCATCTATCCGACCCGCGCGCCATCAAGGTAATAAACACCGCCTGGCAGGCTGCCAGTGATCGCCAACCCTCATCGTCTGACGGTTGGCGGCATGGGCGCGGGCTTGCCTTTGCACAATACAAAAATCGGCAAACCCACGCGGCGGTGGTCGTGGATTTGTGGGTCAATGAAACGACGCTCGAGATCAAACTGGATCATGGCATCATCGCGGCGGATTCCGGCCAGATTATCGATCGCGACGGCCTGGCTAATCAATTGGAAGGTGGATTGATCCAGGCCTCAAGCTGGACCCTGAAGGAAGCCGTACAATTTGATGAGTTCGCCACCACCTCCCGCGATTGGGAAAGTTACCCGATTCTACGCTTTGATGAAGTCCCCACCGTGGATGTTCACCTGCTTGACCATCCAGAGCTACCCAGTGTGGGCGCCGGCGAGGCTACCCAGGGACCGACGCCAGCGGCGATCTCCAATGCGGTCTTTAACGCCGTGGGAGTCCGCCTGCGGCAGATTCCATTTACCAGTGATGCGCTTCGTACCGCAGCACTCGCAGAAGAAGAGGCAACATGAAGACACGTTCTTATGATCGCGCGAGCCAGGACGTGGGGAATATTCTTCTGCTGGAGCATGTCAATGTCACTGTGCCCGACCAACTCCTCGCCACACAGTTCTATGTTAGTGGTCTTGGGCTGACCCGGGACCCTTACGTTGACTTCGGTCCATTCAACGTCTGGATCAACGCTGGCGAGCAGCAGTTCCACTTACCTACCAACAAGCCGCAGGTGTTGCGGGGTCATACGGGTCTCGTTGTACCCTCCCTTGAGGATCTGGCGACACGTCTGGCCAGGGTCGCACCCCGGCTCAAAGGTACCTGTTTCAGCACGGTTGCACGCAGGCGCTGGATTGATGTGACCTGTCCCTACGGCAATCACATCCGCTGTTATGAGCCGGGCAGCTTCGGCGAGATGAAGCTCGGTATCCCTTACGTGGAATTGAGGGTACCCATAGGAACCAGCGAGGGCATTGGCCGGTTCTACCGGGACGTCATGGCGGCACGAACTTCCGTCGCCAAAGGCCTGTGCACTGTCCATGTCGGGACGGGACAGTCGATCAGATATCGGGAAACACCAAAGAAACTGCCGGATTATGATGGGCACCACATTGCCATCTATATCAGCAATTTTTCAGTGCCCCACAAGATGATCAAGGCGCGGGGTCTCTTAACGGAAGAGTCCGACGCTCATCAATACCGATTCACGACGCTGTTTGATCCGGTAACCGGGGAATCGTTGTTTGAATTGGAACATGAAGTTCGGAGCCTGTTGCATCCAATGTACAGGCGCCCACTCGTCAATCGAAATCCTGCCCAGACTTTTTCAACTTATCGCAAAGGACGCGATGCATTCGTGCCTTAAGTTGGTAGAATAGGCGCTTTTTGTGAAGAGAAGCAGCAGATATGCCCTCACGACCGACTCATCGTCGCGCTTACGACGTCAAGATCCTGAACTCTAACCATCCCGAAATTCGACGACTGAAACGAGAAGGTTATGTTGCCGAAATTCACGGAAACAAATTCTGGAACTCAAGCTTCCTCATTATGGATTACCTGAAGAAGCATCCTCTCAAGAAGAACACAAGGGTCCTTGAAATCGGGTGCGGCTGGGGATTGCTGGGCATCTACTGTGCGCGGGAATTCGATGCCAGGGTCACCGGTATTGACGCCGATGAGAATGTCTTGCCTTATATGGAACTGCACGCAGAGATGAACGGTGTCGACATCACCGGAAAAAAGATGTCATTTCAACAGTTAACCGTTGAAAAACTGAGAGGCTTCGACGTGATATTAGGTGCAGATATCTGCTTCTGGGACGAGTTGGGAGACTTGTTGTTCAACTTGATCGGCCGTGCGAAAAAAGCCGGTGTTAAACAGGTCATGATTTCTGATCCCTGTCGACCACCATTTACAGACCTGGTTGAACGCTGCCGTGGCAAATACGGTGACGCCGTGCGACTGGAAGAAAAGTGGTTATCAAGGCCAGTGCGAGCGTCTGGAGAAATCCTGATCGTCGATCTCTAGGTTCCTGATCACTGCCCGGCATTATCGCCGGTAATAGGCACGAATCGAACCGGGATGGTAGGTTCTTCGGTGAACGTCCCATCCTCATTTCGTGTAATCACCATCAATTGCTGAGTCTGGTCCCGGGCGCCAACCGGCATGACCAACCGCCCCCCGGAAGCCAGTTGCTCCAGCAAAGGTCGGGGGATATCGATGCCCGCGGCCGTCACCATAATACCGTCAAAGGGGGCTGCCTCCGGCCAACCGAGGGTGCCGTCGCCCTGCCTTACGTGAATATTCGTATAACCCAGCTTCTCCAGTCGATCGGCCGCAACCCGGGCCAGCGACACCACAATTTCGATCGTGTATACCTCGTCAACGACTTCCGCGAGTACTGCTGCCTGGTAACCGGAACCGGTACCAAGCTCAAGAACCCTGGAACGTTTATCGACATTCAACAACTCGGTCATCAAAGCCACGATGAAGGGCTGGGAGATTGTCTGCCCCTCACCGATGGGTAGTGGTCTGTTGTCGTAAGCAAACGACCGGTAACCATCCGGCACAAACAAATGGCGTTCAACGTCGCCGAGTGCCTGTGTGACTTCAGGAGACAATTGGTCTCGTCCGGTGATATCCCGGACCCTGGCCATATCGTATTGAACTTCAGCTACCATCTTGTCACGCATGGCGACCCAATCCTGCGGCGAACTCTTACCGACGTGTGAACTCATTGTCAGTATAACCACGGCCAGGCCCGGTAGAATACCCCGATGAAAGAGCCTATGGAGAGATTTTGCCATTACCGGAGCTTCTCAGATTACCCTGTTTGGGTTTATCCTCGCACTTACAAGCCAACCACGTCAAAAACATGAATAAAAATATGATCATTACCACAACCTCAACCATTGAAGGCCAGAAAATAGTCAAGTACCTGGGTATCGTCACCGGCGAAGCCATTCTTGGTGCGAACATTTTCAGGGACATGTTCGCGGCGGTCAGGGATATCGTCGGTGGGCGCTCCGCGGCCTATGAGCGTGAACTTGGCAAGGCGCGAGAAATTGCGCTGGATGATCTGGAAGACTGGGCAGAGGAATTGGGCGCCAACGCGGTAGTCGGCGTTGATATCGACTATGAGAGTTTCGGTCAGACTAACGGCATGATGATGGTGAGTGTTTCAGGAACGGCCGTCCTTGTCGAAGAGGCACCGGTGGGTTCCTGACGACGAAATGGTGGTTATCTACTGGAGAGACTCGGCAGCGCTGCCAGCCTCGATTTCCACTTCCTTGTCGAAGCCTACCTGACTGAAGCCTTCAGCATTTTCCTCCGCCAGCACCTCACACTCGAACTTCTGTTCCGGTTCTCCCGGTTTGATCCATTGACCGATTCGCCAGTTCCTGGCCGTCACCGTATCGGGTTTGGGACCAATCCTGAAATCCAGGCTGACTGACTCGAGGTACCAGTCAGGATGGTCATCCGAAACTTTCTCAATACTGACGCCGAGACGGGTTGCTTCTTTCAGGAGTTGCTTTAGCCACTCAATCCTGTTGAGATTTCCCAGAAAACCGCAATTCAGTTCCCCTTCCTCAAAACCGGCGAAATCCCCGCGTTCATAGGCTTTCACCCACCCGACCAGATTGTCCTCATCATCGTAGAATTGAATCAGAACATCGGAATCAGTTTTCGCATTCTGCTCGGTTCCCGTCTGGAACCAGATGATGACATCCCCTAATTTCCATCGCTCGGACATGAAAGACGCATTCCTGACTGTAGATTTACCGGCATTATACCCGGTGTGGGCGCTTATGATTAATCACAATGTCCGAAATTGCCAGCATCACCAGACACAGGGCGACATAGCCTGCCCCTGCCGGTATCCGGCCAAGTATTTGCTCAATCGCTGTCCAGGTAATGATCGTGTTATAACCCGTGGCTGACAGGACCAGCAAGGCGCAGACCGAGCCTGCTAGTGCAATCAGGGAAACCAGCATCGACACCAGGGTGGCGGCCGGATCTCTCGAGGCAAGGCGTATTTCGAGGATTCTGGACATCACATTGTAGGCAAAGGACGTGGGCAGTCGTACGGAATCGTCCGGTTCGCCGAGCGCCTTGTATAATCTCTCGTAGGCAATGACATCGGTATCCCGTTCCATTGCCTC
>JBBDIT010000004.1:42979-49641 GCA_040880285.1 Pseudomonadales bacterium
GCGCCTTGTATAATCTCTCGTAGGCAATGACATCGGTATCCCGTTCCATTGCCTCGCTCGAGTCCAACCGCTGCTGGATCTCCTGGTCCCGGCCTGTCTTATTCATAGCATATCTCCAATTTCGGCGACTCCCACAAGTTGTAGTGAAAGACGGTCCTTCAGATGTTTGCGAACCCTGAACAATATACTCTTGATGGTCCCTGACGGTTTTTCCATGATACCTGCGATTTCGTCTATGCCACACTCCTGAAGGTGATAGAGGCCGACGATAGCCCGCTCCTCCACATCCAGCCTGGCAATCTCTCGCGAAAGTAGTCTGGAAAGTTCTTCCCCTTCACCAACTGCCTCTGGGCCGCGCCCTTCATCCGGATGCTCCTCAAATTTGTCAAATTGCGGGCGTTTTTTTCGAGCCGAGCTAATTGCTGTCCTATAGGCAATACTGTAGAGCCAGGTAGAAAATTTTGAATCCGACTTGAATTGATGGAGATTCATAAAAACCTTGATAAATACATCCTGGCATACTTCCTCCCGATCCTCGGGCGAAGGCACCAGACGCCAGATAAATCGTGCAACAGCATCCTGATACCTTAGGATCAGTCGCTCAAAGGCGCGCTGGTCACCACCGGTGACCGCCTTGATCAGCTCCGCATCAGAGTACTCTTGCATATTCATGAGACGCGCTCTGCTGGTCTCCGGTTGCATAAAATTGACAGCTAATCATTCTGCAACCAGCGTCAGGGAAGTTGCGTCATATACCACAATTCAACCATTACAGGGAAAAGCCATGGAAGAAATACTGGCACTATGCATCCCCATCGTGTTTGTCATTACCGTCGGGCTTATAACACGCTGGATTTCCAATAATCGGGTAAGGCGGGAACTCATCAACGCCAATGCCTCTCCGGAGCTGGCAGCCACGCTGTTAGGCTCTCCAGAGGAAAATCCGGATACCAGCCTCAAGTGGGGCATGGTGTTCATTGCCATCGGCCTTGCCTTGTTTGGCAACCAGATGTTCAATCTGAATGCAGATGACCCCATAGCATTCGGCCTGGCATTCTTATTTGGAGGCATCGCCCTGCTGCTGTTCTACCTGATCAAATCCCGAAAGGACGCTTGACCGGCTATACTCACCATAAGGCCGTAAGGTCTTGTGGTAATTCTGTCTCGCATGGCCGGCGCCCTGGCGCTGGCAGTGCTTGCGCAAACCGGGCTTTGGAATTAGAGTGCCGGGCTCGAATATCAGGGACCATGCACCCTTGTTTGAAAAGCAAACCTTACACGGTGCCTACTTCGCTACAGCTGCCTATGTTTTTTGGGGATTCGCACCAATCTACTTCAAATGGGTAGGTCACGTGGATGCGCTGGAAATAGTTGCCCAACGCGTTATCTGGTCGGTATTCCTGCTGCTGGCGATACTTTTATACCTCGGCCGGCTGGATGCGCTCAGGCTTCCCGAAAACAACTGGTGGAAGATCATCCTTACCGCATTGCTGCTCACCTGCAACTGGTTGCTGTTCATCTACGCTGTCGTCAACAACAATATTGTCGAGACAAGCCTTGGCTACTTTATTAATCCACTCGTCAGCGTCTTCCTCGGCATGATCTTTCTAAAGGAAAGGCTAAGACCCTTGCAATGGATCGCGATCCTGATCGCCGCTGCCGGCATCCTGTTCCAGCTATTCTATTACGCCAGGGTGCCCTTTATTGCGCTCGCACTGGCGTTCAGCTTCGGCTTCTACGGGCTCATACGCAAAAACCTGAACCTGCATTCCGTGGGAGGATTGGCCATTGAGACCCTCATTATGGCGCCGGTCGCACTGACCTACCTATTCTGGTTACAGCGTACCGATCAGTTGGCATTTGCACACATCGACCTCCGCACAGATCTGCTGCTGGTAATGGCCGGCTTTGTCACATCCTTTCCGCTGCTTTGTTTTGCTGCAGCCGTGACGCGGCTGTCACTTACCGCCGCAGGCATGTTCCAGTACATTGCGCCAAGCCTTTCGCTTGGCGTAGCGGTTCTTCTGTATAATGAACCTTTCGGTGTCGACCGAATTGTGACGTTTACCTGCATCTGGATCGCGCTTGCCATCTTTACCACAGAGACGTTTTACTTTCACAGGAAACTGGGGCGTCGACTCAATCAACCAACCATCTGACAACTTGAACCAACCTTACAGTGAAAAAAATGTAGTGAAAAATAATGACTCAATTTGACCAGGACATTGGCTTGAATCGAACCGGAACAGGCAGTTTTGACGCGGTTATCAGCGACACCTGGAATGTGCATATCGGTCCCAATGGCGGCTACATTGCCGCCCTCATATTAAACGGAATCAAACGGGAGCTTGGTGATAAGGGCTCGCAGACGCGCTCGATCACATACCACTTCCTGTCCGCTTCCAAGCCAGGCCCGGCGAAACTTGGTGTCACCGTCGAAAAATTCGGACGCACCCTGTCTACTGCCACTGCAAAATTGATGCAGGGCGATCGCACGATTGCGCTCGCTATCGCCACTTTTGGTGAAGCACGCCCTTTCTTTGAGTTTCGTGACTTCAATGCCCCGATCATCAAACCACCAGAGGCCATCACCAGCGCCGAAAGAATGGGCCCTGGCATGCAAGGCCATGTGCCGTTTCGAGATCACTACGACCAGCGCCTCGCGATCGGTCCGACGCCACCTTCAACCACCGACAAGGGTCAGGTAGGTGGATGGACTCGATTTGAGGAACACCGCACCTTCGATGACCTCGCAATTGTGGCGATATCAGACAGCTGGTTCCCGAGCATGATGGCAAAAAACCTGCCCGAACGACTGCATGCTCCGACGGTCGATCACTCTGTTCACTTTATGACATCGCTACCTTATAAGGGTATGTCCATCAGCGACTTTGTACTGGTGGAATTCAAAACCGAAGTTGCCAGCGAAGGTTATCTTATCGAAGACGGCTGCATGTGGGCGCCTGACGGCACACTTCTGGCCCGTTCACGCCAACTCGCCATCATGATGAAGGACTAATCGCATCAATTCATCGTGAAACACGTTGAGTCCCATGCCGTGGCCCCGCACTATTGACCTGAGTCATTTCAAACACTTACTTTCTTATGCAGAATTCTTATGAACAAACTGACGAGACCTGACTCATGAATGACCCTGTAGCCCCAGAACACTTTGACGTGCTGATTGTCGGTGCCGGAATCTCTGGAGTGGGTGCTGGTTATCACCTCCTCGACCAGTGTCCGGATAAGTCCTTCGTCATTCTGGAGGGACTCGACAGCTTCGGTGGTACCTGGTGGATGCATCGTTACCCAGGTATCCGGTCCGACAGCGACCTTTATACTTTCGGCTATCGCTTCAAGCCCTGGACCGGTGCACCCATCGCGAGCGCAGAAGAGATCCTGAAATACATGGGTGAGGTCATCGAGGAAAATCATCTGGATGAACACATTCGTTACAATCACTGGATAACCGACGCCAGATGGTCGAGCCAGGACCAGCAATGGACAATCGAGGGTCAACGCAAGGATACGGCGGAGCCGATCCGCTTTACCGCCAATTTCCTGTGGATGTGCCAGGGCTACTACCAACATTCACAGGGCTATACCCCCGAATGGAAAGGTATGGCGGACTACGAGGGCACTATTGTGCACCCGCAGACCTGGCCTGAGGATCTTGACTACAAGGACAAGAACGTCCTGGTCATCGGCTCCGGTGCAACTACCGCCACGGTCGTGCCAGCCATTGCTGACGATTGCAAGCACGTCACTGTCCTGCAGCGGTCGCCCACCTACTTTATTCCCGGACGCAATGCGAACCTGATGGCAGATCACCTGCGAGAACTTGGGATTGATGAAGCCTGGATTCATGAGATTGTCAGGCGCGAAATACTGTTCTTGCAGCAACAGTTCACCCAACGAGCGCGTGACGAGCCCGAAGCGGTCAAGGAAGAATTGCTGGCAGGGGTAAAGCAATACCTGCCAGAAGACTACAACATCGACACGCACTTCACGCCGGGCTATCGGCCCTGGCAGCAACGCATCGCCTTCGTGCCGGATGGTGACATTTTCAAGGGTATCGCTGCCGGTAAGGCAAGCATGGTCACCGACGAAATCGATCGGTTCACGAAAACGGGAGTCCTATTAAAGTCAGGCGATACGATCAATGCAGATGTTGTCATCACCGCTACTGGTTTCAACCTTTGCGTGCTGGGCGACATCAAGTTTACAGTGGATAATGAACCCGTTGACTTTGCCGACACCGTCACTTATCGCGGCATGATGTTTACCGGCGTGCCCAACATGGTATGGATATTCGGCTACTTCCGTGCCAGTTGGACTCTTCGGGTCGATCTCGTCAGTGACTTTGTTTGCCGCCTGCTGAATCATATGAAAGAACATGGCTATAGCTCAGTGACGCCGGTTCTCGCTGCAGACGAGGAATCAATGCCAAAGTTATCCTGGATGGATCCCGATAACTTCAACCCGAACTACCTGATGCGGTCAATGGACAAGATGCCAAAGCGCCTCGACAAACCGGAATGGCAGCATACGCAGGATTATTGGCGTGAAAAGGACGAATTGCCAGGAATCGATCTTGAAGACCCGGTGTTTGAATATCACCAGGATCAGAGTCAGCCGGTAAAACTGAAGGCCTAGTTGCCGCCTCTTGCCCTGCTATCGAGTTCCCGCCGCATTACCTCGTAGGTCGCTTCGTCCAGCGTGAATTTTGAGAACATATAGGTGCCGATGGTATAGCACACCAGCGGAAACAGCCCATACAGCGTGACCATCGCGATTTGTACTGTCATCGTTTGCGCTGCGTTAGGGACGAATCCCGAAAACTGCAAGACATAGCCGGTAATAAAAATCATCACACCAGTCGCGCTCTTGTGCACGAAATTAAAAGCGGCGAAATAGGAGCCTTCTTTACGCTCCCCTGTTACATATTCATCATAGTCAATGATGTCACTCTGGATCGACGGTGCTATGGTTCCACCACATCCAGCCGCAAGTCCGGCAAATACGGCCAAAAAGAAAATAGTCGGCACCTTCGCATCCGGGGCGAGGAATGGCAACGAGAACATGGCACCAAACGATAACCCAGTTAGCATCATCGAGAACATCCACATGCGTATTTTTCCGAATCGCCTGGACAGGGGAATCCACAATGGCACAGAGAACGTGGACGGAATCATATAACTCAAAATAATAAAGACGGCGAGTTCCGGCCTGCCGACTACATACTGCGCAATATACAACGTCAGGATGCCAATGACTGCGCTTCCAATGTGCTCAATAAACGATACCACCAGGACGAGCCTGGCATGTAGGTTCTGCCACACATCCTTAAAGGCGCTGAACGGGTTTTCGTTGACTCGCCCCTGGAAATCCGACCGCTCACGCAACTTGTAGACGGCATACACAATGAGTCCCACAGTCACGAGCGCGGCGGCGCCGCTCAACTGGAATGCCGTCAGGCGTACTGCCGCTTCACCTTCCCCTTCAGCATTGATGAGCGCGTACATGCTTACCAGGGCCAATATGGATCCGAGCGTGAATGCCGCATGCCGCAGGCCATAAAGGCGGCTTCGTTCATGATAACTCGGCGTTAACTCGGCACCCAGGGACATATGGGGAACGATGAATATCGTTGCCGCCGTGTAAAACCCGATAACCCCCACCGCCATCCAGGCAATCAGCGCCCCATCCTGCAATGCATCAGGAGGGGAAAAGACCCATACAAACATGACGCCCAGCGGCAGCGTACTGGCCAGGAGCCACGACCGGCGCCTACCGAGGCGCGTCTTGCTTCTGTCGCTCAGGTAACCGACCAGGGGATCAGATACTGCATCCCAGACTCGCGACAAGCCAAAAATCGTGCCCATAACGGCTGGTGCAATCAGCAGCACATCGGTAGAGAATTTCATGATATAGAGGCCAAGCAACAGATACATATAGCCAGCGCCTACACCGGGTGCGCCATAGGCGAAAATTACGCTCCATTTGAGCCGATCATTGCTGGCCACGGAAGTGGCGGCGGCTTCACTGGCGGTCAATTCCGTCATGCCTACCTCTTACATCTCTACCACAGCAATATATCGCGTCTTCCGCGCCAAGACTAGCAAAGCCCCGACAGCCAGATATCCGGACCCGAAACTGGATATGGCAGCTCATTCCCAGTACATTTGAGGAAATAGCAGGATCGAGCCGGGTCGACGCCCCTGAAACTCATCTATCTAACAACATTACTATGTCTGCGGAATTGTTTATACGTTTCACGAAGAGGCTATCGCACCATGACTGACTTGTTTGCGTTGCCAGAGGGTGTCATCCAGAACAGAAATGACGGCATCAAGTCGATTGACCGAATCAATCATGAGCTTTCGGAACTGGATAATAATATTGTGTTTTATCAGGCCTTCTCAAACGTCATTGTCTCGCATACCAGCAGCAAACGTCGTGGCGGCCGAACCGTTCGACCAAAAACTGCACGGGGTAACTTTGCTCATGCGGCCTGTGACTCCGAGGCTCAATTGTAGTGGTCCACGACAGCGCGGCTCAAGCTCTTGATTTAGCATTAAAAAGAGTACCCTGTCATTATCACTGGCCTGAATTCAGGCTGATTTTATAATCTGCTGGAATTTAGCTATCCTTAGCGCCGT
>JBBDIT010000005.1:0-3265 GCA_040880285.1 Pseudomonadales bacterium
GCTGGCAAGTTCGTTAGGTCGCATATAAACGGTATCAAGAAGCGATTCAAGTTGCCCGCCGTCGAATCCTTCCTGGATGCTGTGACGGATGACCTTATTCATCATCGCCTGACTGATCCAAAAACAGCTGAAGACTTTGTTCGTGCCTATCAGGTGAACCTCGTCGGTCACCATAATAGTCACGCGGCGCCAGTGGTCAGCGTTACCACACCCAACCTTGGTAATCTCGTTGGGAAAGTAGACCGGGAGATCAGCGCAAATGGCATGGTGATGCGATCCGATCATCTGATGATCAAACCCGGCGCATTGTTTGACGCAGATGGTGGCTATCTGATTCTTGAAGCCCAGGATATCCTGATGGAACCGGCAGCCTGGACAGCGCTACTCAGGACGCTCAAAACCGGGCAGCTTGAAATAGCGAGTCCGGATTTTTTTGGTATGTGGGGCACGCCGCAACTTCGGCCCGAGCCGATTCCAATTGACGTCAAGGTTGTACTGGTGGGGGACCCGGAGATTTTCTATCTACTCGATGTGTACGAGTCCAGATTTTCCGGCCTGTTCAAAGTACTGGTTGATTTTGGTGACTCTATCTCCCGGGATGACCGTGGGTTCAGGGCTTACGCCAACGTCATAACGCGCCTGGTTGAACGTGACAAGCTTTTGCACTTTGATTCGAGTGCAGTGGCCCGGCTCATTGAACATGGTGCGCGCATCTGTGGCCAGTCTGGAAGGCTCACCAGTCGGTTCGGCCGGATTGCGGATATTGCCAGGGAGGCGTCATTTATTGCCGCCAAAGCCGGTAAGGCTGAGGTAGGCAAAGAGCACATTATAGAAAGTGTGGCACGTTCCAAGCGACGGGCGGATCTGCCTGCTCGACATTTCAGGCGCCTGCTGGCAGAAAGGACCCTGATGATCGACGTTGGCGGACAGGTGGTGGGCCAGGTCAATGGCCTCGCCGTCACCTCAGCCGGTCCGATGACCTATGGATTTCCATCGCGGATCACTGCATCGATTGGGCCGGGCAGCGCCGGCGCCATCAACATCGAACGCGAGTCAGAACTATCCGGTTCAGTACACACCAAGGGTTTTCTGATTTTAAGTGGGCTGTTGCGTTACTTGCTTCGGCTGGAACATCCGATGGCATTTTCTGCATCAATCGCTTTTGAACAAAGTTATGGTGGCGTCGATGGAGATTCCGCTTCGGGTGCTGAATTCTGTTGCCTGCTAAGTTCGCTGACCGAACTACCGATCAGGCAGGACCTCGCCATGACCGGTGCGGTTGACCAGAAAGGCAATATTCTTCCCATCGGTGCCGTCAATGAAAAGATTGAAGGGTTTTACGATGCCTGCAAAGCGGTGGACTTTTCGGGTACCCAGGGTGTGATTATTCCTTCCGCCAACGCCGCAGAACTGATGTTAAGGGACGATGTGGTGGATTCCATAAAGGCTGGAGAATTCGACGTATTTGCTATTCACTCTATCGACCAGGCGCTTGCGATTTTATTGGACCGGGACCCGGGTGAATTACATGGGTCGAGCTATGACGCTGGCACTGTGCTCGGCATTGCCCAGAATCGTGCCCATCACTTCTGGAACATCGCACGCAAAAATCAGTGAATGCGAAAACCACTCAACCGGAGTACTAAAAATCGATAGTACGCAGATGGCGTTGACTGCACTCGGTGGCCTCGGGATATTCCTTGCCGGTATGATCATCATGACCGACTCCCTCAAGGCGCTGGCTGGTGACCATCTCCGCTCGGTATTAATGAGGTTTACCCGTACACCGGCTTCCGGCGCGGTAACCGGTGCGCTCTGTACCGCGGTGATACAGTCTTCGAGTGCGACCACGGTTACTGCCGTCAGTTTTGTCGGGGCGGAGCTGATGAGCTTTTCATCGGCGCTGGGTATCATCTTTGGAGCCAATCTCGGTACAACCATCACGGGATGGATGGTCGCCCTCATCGGTTTCAAATTCCAGTTGGGCAGCGCGATCCTCCCGGTCGTTTTCCTGGGCGTCCTCCTGAAATTACTGGGCAGTGGGCGCTGGTCCGGGTGGGGTATGGTGTTGGTGGGATTCGGACTCCTGTTCGTCGGTCTTGACTTGATGCAAGACAGCCTTGGTGAGCTACTCGGCAATATTGAATTCGAAAAATTGCCCGGCGATACTTTCACGGGGCGGATACTGCTTTTAATATTCGGGCTCGGGTTCACGCTGATCACCCGATCTTCGAGTGCAGGAGTGGCAGCGACGCTGACCGCACTCTTTGCCGGAGTTATTGAGTTCGAGCAAGCCGCTGCGCTCGTGATCGGGATGGATCTGGGAACCTCCTTTACTGCCTGGATTGCTGCCATCGGAGGGTCTGTGGGCGCGCGCCGGACCGGCTTGTCCCATGTCCTTTTTAATTGTCTGACAGCGATTGGCGCCCTGTTATTGATTACGCCCTATGTTTGGTTTTGGCAGGTCGTGTCACCGGGTATGCTGACGGGCGAAGCAGAAATCTCCCTGGTGGCGTTTCACACACTATTCAATTTCTTGAGTGTACTTGCGATCGTACCGTTCACGCCGGCATTTGCGCGGATGATTGAGCGCATGATTCCAGACCCTTCCGGGGCGTTCATCGACAAGCTCGACCCAACTTTGTTGGATAAACCGGCATTGGCATTGTCGGCGGTGCAGTCTGTGGTGGAGCCGTTATTCGAAAACCTGCTGTTACATGTCAGGGTCCTGCTGGAGGGGACGTCGCTCGAGCTCAAGAACCTTGCGGATATCAAGCGAGCATTGAACCAGACCCGTGTATACGTGGACCAGATTCATCTTACCACGGGTGATGGTGCAGATTGGCACCGGTTACTGGCGACTATTCATACGCTGGATCACTTACAGCGACTCCATGAGCGTTGTGAAGAAGATGGATACCGTGCGGTTGCGGCCAGCGAGGCAGATAGCTTTGCGGATCAGTATACGCTGCTGGTGGAGACGATTCGTACTGTGACGACCTGCATCCGTGACCATAACTGGAAGCCGGCACAGTTAGCGGCGATAGAGGCGATGAAGCAAATAGATGAAAGCGTGGAACTCGAACGCGATAAAATCATCTTGAGTGTGGGCATTGGTGTGCTGGATATGTCCGCCGGCACGCTACATCTCGAAGCGATTCGATGGCTACAACGGGTGAGCCACCACCTCTCGAGTATTACGACGCATCAATGGGAAGCGAACCTGGCGGCCGGTGGCGATCCATAACAGGGTTTTGCGATAAAG
>JBBDIT010000005.1:3365-8141 GCA_040880285.1 Pseudomonadales bacterium
GGTTTTGCGATAAAGACCTGACCCCAACCGCTTGCCCTGATAACATAAGCAATTTTAAGCAATATCAAATTGACTGAACTCTTGAACAGGTACCTGGGACCGCTTTTGCTACCGGTGGCGATTCTGGTCGCGGCCTTCTTTCTTGCGCCGCTGGGCGACCAGATTCCTGAATCATTCTCTGGCCTGTGGCGTACGGGTCCTTACGTCATGTTCGCCATTCTGACGGTGCTGGGCCTGGCCTATAACCGTGGTCGCGCGTTGCTGGTGGCCCTGATGCTGGTTCTTTTGATGATCCTTGAGGAGCATCCTGGACGTCTGGGCATCTGGGGACAGGAACATTTCGTGACGTTGGTTGTTACGGTACTTCTACCCATCAACCTGGCGCTGATCGGATGGTATCGGGAGCGGGGCGTGATAACCGGTTTCGGCCTGATGCGCCTCGGCATCATCGTGGCGCAACTGGTGGCAGTGGGCGTTTACTACCACGTCTCACCGGACTTATTCACCTCGGTGGTTGCCGATTTTGGCCCGAAATTGAGCTACATCGTGTTTGCCCTGTGTGGTTGCTCGCTTGCAACCTCGGCCTTAGTGCGGCGGTCAGCGTTCACCTATGCACTAGTGATCGCCTACGCGGGTTTTTTACTCGGGCTATTGTACGAGGGCCAGCCCAATTTGTTCCATGCCAACAGCATCGCCATCGGCTTGATACTGTCTATTGCCATCCTGCGGGAATCTTACGACATGGCCTATCGCGATGAGTTGACGCACCTGCCGCAGCGCAGGGCACTCAACGAACTCTTCATGTCCCTGGGGGGTGACTATGCAGTCGCAATGATCGATGTGGATCACTTCAAAAACTTCAATGATACCCATGGTCATGAGATAGGCGACGACGTGCTCAAGATGGTTGCAAGCCAGATCGACAAGGTTGGCGACGGCGGCAAAGCTTTTCGTTACGGTGGCGAGGAATTTACGGTCGTCTATCCCGGCAAGGTTAAGGAACAGGCACTACGATCATTGGAGAAGGTGCGTGATGCCATTGAACACTATGAAATGGTGCTGCGGTCTCCAAGACCAAAGGATCAGACAACTGGTGGGGAGAGTGCCAAAAGAGGCAAGGGGGCCCAGTCGGCTGCCAAAACCGTCAGCGTGACGATCAGCATAGGCGTGGCTGATAGAGCGGACCGGACTGAAACATCTGGGCAGGTGCTGAAGAAGGCGGATGAGGCACTCTATCGAGCCAAGAAAACGGGACGTAACCGGCTGGTGGTTGCTTGACAAATCCATGAACGGACGCGAGACGGAGCAGTGGTTAATCCAATCACGATTTTGCTGGTCCAAGCAATATAGGACCCAGCCTGATACCGAATACCAGGAAAGCCAGGATCCAGAGTATCGCCGCGATCGACAACAGGTCGGTTCCGGTAATGCTGGCGATCACGCGAGCCAGGGCCGCAAGGTTAATCAGCAAAAAGACGATCGAGAGCATCGACCCGGCCTTGAGGGGACGATTGGTATGTCCCATCGCCGCTCGTGATGATACCGCCAGAATCAAGCCCGCCATGGCGCCGACACCAAGGGCATGCAGTCCGCTGCTAACCGGGATAGCTGCCCCGAGGATGCTGAATCCCAACAATAGGAACCCAATGCCAAGCCAGGCGTAGCCCACATGCAGGACGACAACGAGTGGGTCGGGCCAGGTCAGGTGTGGCATCCAGCGCGCCATCCTGACCAGTTGCACCATGCCGGTCAGTAGCGCCAATAGACCGGAAGCGAGATGAAGGGGAAAAAGTGTCCAGGCCAGACCGGTTGCAATCGTCAAACCAATAGCGGCCTGGTCGACCACACCAAATGCGGCGGGCATTTTTGTGCCCGGCCCGTGCCGCATCCGGAGCCAGTTACCGGTGAAAGCTGGAATAATGCGACCGCCAATTACGCTGATAAGGACACACACAAGGATCATGGTTGCCCTTGTTGCTGCCTGTTCGGAACCGAGCTCGAACCCGAAGACCCGGTCGAAATGGAAAATGAAATTGAGCAGGGTAAATACGGCGAGTATTGCGACAATCCTGAGATTCCGATAATTCCTGGCGGCCAGTACCTCGCGCCCCATCAGGAGGGTTAGCAAAATCCAGTAACCGGCGTCGATAATCATTACCATGGCCGCGGATAGCCCGAGATCGTAGGTAATGACCACGCGTGCAGACAGCCAGGAAGCCAGTAAGATTGCAAGGGCAACGCCCTGCACCGGTGGACGCCGGGTCCAGTTGGCGACAGCCGTAAGTAAAAAGCCGCCAATGGCCGAGCCGACAAACCCAAACAGCATCTCGTGCCCATGCCAGGCTAATGCGGAGATCGGTGAATCGGGTGGTGGCAGGAACCCTTGTACGATTCCAATCCACCAGCCGATGAAGAACAGCGCCCCTGCACAAGTGCAAAGAAACAGCGGGCGAAATCCATAACTGAACAGCCTGGAGAGGTGGACTTCCATGTCCGTGGTATTCAGGGTGTCTTTCCGGTCTGTCTTAATAGATATCGCCTACCGTGTTCTTGATATTGAACTTGCCCGTTGGCGTCACCAACCGCGGGCTCTTGATGACATGCTTTAACTTCCTGGTTTTGTCATCGACTACAACGATGGCGGAAGTCTGGTCCTGGCCATTCCAGACGGAGAACCAGACCTCGTCACCCCGCGAGTTGTATTCGGGATGAACCACACGCTTGGGACCCACGCCGACATCGGCCCATTTGGCAATCGGTAGTACTTCATAGCCACCATCGGGATTGTTGATGTCAAACACTGCAATGCTCTGGGACTTGTTCTCGTCAGGATTGAGTGGCGTATCAACCCAAAGATTGTTGGAGTTGGGGTGCGTCTTTACAAACAACGATCCACCACCCTGGCCCTCCAGTATCCTCACTACCTTCCAGGCATGTTGCGGATAATTCTCTGGATCCGTGGCAATGAAGGTGACGTTGGGGTTACCCAGCGAACTGGTTACCCAAACGGGGCCATACTCGGGATCGACGAAATTGGCACCGCGGCCTGGATGCGGAATCTTCTCGACATCAATCAGCGCTTCGAGGGCACGATCTTTCGAGTCGATTACAGCGACCTTGTCCGATTCGTTTGCAGCGGTAAGGAAGTAGCGTTTGCTGGCATCCCAGCCACCGTCATGCAGGTAGCGTGCAGCATCAATGGTGGTAACCGACAGGTTGTCGAGGTCCTCATAGTTCGCCAGCAGAATCTTACCGGTTTCCTTAACATTGATAATGAATTCTGGATGGTTATGGGATGCAACAATCGCCGCGACCCTTGGCTCGGGATGATACTCCTGGGTATCAACCGTCATACCGCGAGTCGATACGACCTTGAGTGGCTCAAGCGTGTCACCGTCCATAAAGACGTACTGCGGTGGCCAGTAGGCCCCCGCGACTGCAAAGCGGTCCTCATAGCCCTTGTATTTGGAGGTCTCAACGGATCTGGCTTCCAGACCGATCTTGATCTCGGCGACTTTTTGAGGAGGATTCGCCCAAAGGTCGATCATGTCGATTTTTGCATCTCGCCCAATCGTATAGACATAGCGGCTGGAAGCGGATGGACGCGAGATATGGACCGCGTACCCGGTTTCGATGATCGTTACGATCTCTTTCGTGTCGCCGTCGATAATGGCAACTTCACCACTGTCACGCAGTGTGACCGCAAAAAAATTGTCGATATTACGCTTGTGCTGTGGTTTGGTTGGGCGACTACCAGGTTCGACAAGAACGTTCCAACTTGCCTTGATTTCTGCCATGCCGAATTCCGGTGGCACCGGGGGTGCATGTTGCAGGAAGCGGGCAAGGTTTTCGATCTGCCTGTCGGTCAGGTCACCGGATGTACCCCAGTTCGGCATGCCGGCAGGTGAGCCGTAGGTGATCAGACTTTTAAGGTACTCGGTACCTTTTTCACGGGTGATATCAGTGGTAAGCGGTTTACCGGTTGCACCCTTGCGCAGCACACCGTGACAACCTGCGCAGCGTTGAAAGAAGATTTCCTTGGACTCACTGAAATCCACCTTGGTAATCGCCGGGCCGTCAGATTCAATGAAGTCTGCAGTGCCTTCACCAGTGATGGCACTTGGGGCACCCTGGTAGGCGTGGGATTCTTCAGTAGGTACCGGATGCCTGCCCCGTGGGCCGACGGAACGAACTGCTGCTACTTCAGCCGGTGTGACCTGGCCGCCACCGTTCCACTCCGTGAGGACGTAGCTGAGCGCCGCGGCAATCTGTTCGTCAGAGAGGTAAGCCATCGGTGGCATCACCGCATTATATTTTTCACCGTTGACGGTAATTTCACCGTAAAGACCCTCGATGATCCCCTTGATCGCCCGGACTGTGTCTGCCTGCAGATAGTCCGAGTTTTTGACCGGTGGGAAGGCGCCACGTAACCCGTTGCCATCCGGTTGGTGACAAGCGGCGCAGACACTTTCATAGACTTGCTTGCCGTCTACTCCGCCTTTCTTCATTTCGGCTTCATGGGCGCTGGTCGCGCTTGCGGCAACCGCAAGACTGGCAGATGCAGTGAGCACCACGCCGACAGCGATCTTGATGAATGGTTTGACAGTTGAGCCTGGCATTTCCGTCTCCTTTACGAGGATCGTTTGATAAGATGTATTTTATATACTGCTTTAAATCGATACAACAAATACTGCGTTTAAATCTGGCTTATTGCCGATAATAGAAGGTGACCGCCGCGTTTCGGCCCGGACGCGTCAGCGACTCCACCCGGGGGTC
>JBBDIT010000006.1:0-24833 GCA_040880285.1 Pseudomonadales bacterium
GAAGCCGGCTTGCGCAATGCAGGACATCGACCAGAGACCGTTAGCCAGAAGGGAGGTATGAACTTTGCCACCCTCACCGGTGCGTTCACGGTGCAGTAGTGCTGTCACGATAGACGCGTACAGTGACACGGCCGACGGATGATCCCCCATGCCAGGCAACGCCTGTGCTGGCGGCGCCCCGGCGTCCCGTACCAGATCCATAAGGCCGGTCCTGCCCCAGTAGGCCACCAGATCGAAGCCTTCCTTGTCCCGGTCCGGACCCTCCTCACCATAGGCGGTCAGGGACGCATAGATCATCTTTTCGTTAAGTAGTTTCAGGTCCTCGTAATTGAGGCCCAGCTGCCGCCGCATGGGCAACGGGTGATTGGTGATATAAACATCACATTCCGCCACCAGCTGGCGCAGAATCGACATACCTTCTTCGGTTTTCAGGTTCAATGACAGACTGCGCTTGTTACGAGCGTCCATCTGCCACATATAATTACTGTCGGCGTCCGGCGTACCGGGAGTCCCCGACAGAATCCGGTATTGGTCTCCCGGGCCAGGCATTTCCACCTTGATCACGTCAGCACCAAAGTCAGCCAGGATGGTGGCGGCCACCGGGCCAGCAATCCAGGTCCCTACATCCAGGACTTTTAATCCGGAGAACAGATACTCACTCATCAATGCAACCTCAAATATTCAATCACTTTACACAGAAGCCATATTCCGAATCGTCGACATGGATAGGCCTGCCACTGCCAAGGCTAACAGAATCAGGCCGATACCGAGACAGGACTATACCGAACCCGCCCACAACAGGGCGAAATTCCTGACTGACAAGAGCCCCGGCAGGCCAATCTCCGCCGGGATGAATCCGCTGGCGGGTTTCACGTCGGACACTGTTACAATCCAGATGGTACCAGTCATTGATCATCGCAAACCCAATAACAATATCGATGCGTCCCATGTTCCAGCTATTACAATCCAACGATATGCACGAACTGGTGGAAGCGCTCTTCGCTCGCACCGGGTCGATCCCCACTGACCCGTTCACTCCGCTCACCATCGTTGTACAGAGTTATGGCATGGGTCAGTGGCTCAAACTGCAGTTGGCCAAGCGCTGTGGTATCGCGGCCAACATCGACTGTATTTTGCCAGCCAACCTGATTTGGCAGCTGTACCAGCATCTGCTGGATGACCTGGAACTTCCGAAGACCTCGCCCTATGCCATCGAGCGCCTGACCTGGTTGATCATGCGCCTTTTACCTGACTGCTCCGGCGATCAATATACCCAGGTGCGCCAGTTCCTTGATGGCAGTGGCGATCCCCAGGTGCGTTACTATCAATTGTCGGAGAAGATCGCGACCCTGTATGACCAGTACCTTATTTACCGTCCCGACTGGATACTGAAATGGGAAGCCGGTGATGATGGCGCGCCCGGCACCTGGCAGCGTGACCTCTGGCAACGTATTAACCGGGACCCGGGCCTTGATCCGAAACAGCACCGTGCCTACCTGCATCGCACTTTGCTGGATCGACTGTCCGGCTCGCAGGAGTTGCCGCCACGTCTGCCACGCCACCTATCGGTATTTGGTTTGTCATCGTTACCCGCCATACATCTTGCAACCCTGCGTGCGCTGGCACAGCATGTAACGGTTGATCTCTACTTCCTGAATCCCTGCCAACATTATTGGGGGGATATCGTTTCAGAGAAAGACCTTGCCAGGCGTTCAGTGCGACGGCTACTTGGCAAGGACCGCGAGACCGACACCCTCACCGAAGAGGATTACCTGGACATCGGCAATCCCCTGCTTTCGTCTTTCGGTAAGCAGGGGCGTGAATACCTGGAACTCTTGCTCGAGATCGATGAGCTTTCTACCGACGAGGCGTATACGGTGCCATCGGGTGATTCCATGCTGGCCCTCATCAAGCGGGACATTCTGAATCTCGAATTCGGCGGCGAATTTGGCCTGGACGCGCGGCCTGAGCCCCGGGCAATCGCAACCGATGATTTCAGCCTCCAGATTCACGCCTGCCACAGCAAAATGCGCGAGATCGAGGTCCTGTACGACCAGTTGCTGCGTATCATCGACACGGACCATGACATTACGCCTGCCGACATCATGGTAATGACCCCGGACGTGGGTACCTATGCGCCCTTCATAGAGGCCGTTTTCAATCGCGAGGCCGGCCGGAATCGCCTGCACTACACGATTGCTGATCGTTCATTAAACCAGGAGTCGGCAGTCCTCGTCGCCTTTAGTACCTTGTTGGGCTTGCCTGATGCGCGACTGACCAGCACCGAGGTAATGGACATCCTTGAAGTCCCGACCATTGCTCGCAAGTTCAATGTGTTTGAAGAAGAACTGTTGACACTAACGCACTGGGTCAAGGACGCCGGCATTCGCTGGGAACTCGACGGTGAGAGCAAACGCGTACGCTGGCAAGTTCCGGCCAGCAACCAGAATACCTGGCAATTTGGACTCGATCGCCTGTTGCTGGGCCTTGCCATGGAATCTGGGGCGGGTCCGTTCGATGGCATTGCGCCCATGGACCTGTCAGCCTCTGATGGCGAACTGCTGGGTACGCTGTGTCATTTTGTGGAATTGCTGGCCGAATATCGGCTAAAGCTATTGGAGCCACGCACTATGGCTGAATGGCGCGATATCCTGCTGGCCATGCTGGATGACTTTTTCGATCCCAGGGGCGCAGAAGAGTTGGACCTGGGCCTGATCCGTGAACTTCTTATTCGACTGGAAGGAGAAATCGACGACGCGGCTTACAACACGCCGCTTTCACCCAATATGCTGCGTTACTGGTTTGACCAGCAACTTTCAATCTCGCAACAGAGTCGCGGATTCATTTCCGGCGGCATCACCTTCGCAACGCTCGTGCCCATGCGCAGCATCCCCTTTAAAGTCGTGTGTTTGCTGGGCATGAACGACGGTGAGTATCCACGTGACGATCGACCACCGACATTTGACCTGATGCAATCAGCAGACTATCGCAAGGGGGACAGGTCAAAACGTAACGATGACCGTTATCTGTTCCTGGAAGCCCTGCTATCGGCCGGAGCGTTTTTCTATATCAGCTATGAGGGCCGCAGCGTTAAGGATAACAAGGAACGTCCACCGTCTGTGCTGGTCAGTGAACTCATCGACTACGTGACCAGGGTATTTGATCATGATCCGGTCACCGTGCATCCGCTGCAACCATTCAGTGAGGAGTATTACAGTACGCTACGCCCGGACCTCGTAACCTATCGCAATGATTGGTACGACGCACTGCTGGCACCATCGCCGGTACAAACATTTGCTGACGTCGTGTTTGAAGACGACCCGGACCTTGCCGCGGACCACATCAGTAAACTACAACAATTCTTCCGCCACCCGGCCAGGTATTTCCTGCGAAATCGCCTGGGGGTCTACTTCGAGGACAACGATATTGATCTCAAGGACACAGAATCATTTACCCTGGATAGTCTTGAGCGTTACCAGCTGGCCGACTCTGCCCTGACGACATTACTAGTGGGCGATTCCATCGAGCTCTGGCGGCAACGGGCGGTAGCCTCGGGTTTGGTCATGGATGGCCCTCTCGGCCGGGCCCAGCTGGATACGCAATTGTCCCGTGCCCAGGAGGTCTATGCAGAAATGGCCAACATCGTTGACGTGGAAGCCGAGTGGATTCAGTCCACCCTGTACCTGCCGGACAAGCCTGGTGGCCTCGAGGGCAATGTCGGACCCATTTACGATGGCCAAATCCTCAACTATCGGTCCGGCACCCTGAGAAAGCGTCAGTTGCTGCAGGCCTGGATCGCACACTTGTTTGCCAATGCCGATACCGGCAAGACCGCCACAATCCTGGTATCGACCGACAGGGACAAGGTACTGAAGTCTGTCATCGAGCCACTTGCGACCCTCGATGCCAAACGTCAGCTGGTCAAACTCATCGACCTGTACGAAGAGGGGCTACGCTCACCCTTGCCGTTCCTGCCAGAAACAAGCTACGAATATATTGAGCACCAGTCCTTTGAGCGGGCACTGCAAACCTGGCAAGGTGAATCCGCAAATGCCGAGGGCAACGACCGCAACTATCGCCGACTATTTGAGTTCCCTACCGACTTCGATGATCACTTCCATGACGTCGCAGAGCGAATTTACCTGCCACTTTTCGAGTACTGGAGCGGTGCCAAATGAAACCGCTTGAGAGTGAAACCTTCCCCCTGTCCGGAAATCGATTGATCGAAGCCAGTGCCGGTACCGGAAAAACCTATACGATTACGAACCTGTACCTGCGCTTGCTGCTTGGGCAGGGCGAACACCAATCCAGGCCGCTTGCGGTAAACCAGATTCTGGTACTGACGTTTACCATCGCCGCAACCGAAGAGCTACGCACGCGGATTCGCAAGCGTATTGTAGAAGCCAAACGCGCATTTGATGACGGTAATTCCAGTGATGACTTCCTCCAGCACTTGCTAGAGCAAAGTGCGGACGCCAGTCGTGACCGCAGACTATTGTCCGCCGCACTCCAACTGCTGGATGAAGCCGGTATCTTTACTATCCATGGCTTTTGTGCGCGGGTGCTGTCCGATAACGCCTTTGAAACCGGCACCTTGTTCGACCAACGCCTGGATGCTGACCGGGACAAACTGCTCGAGACGGCGGTGGAAGATTGTTTCCGGGCGGACCTATTGACCCTGCCAGCTTTCGAGCGCTCCATCGCCCTTCGACTGTGGCCATCACCCGAACAACTACTAACCAAACTCAAGCCCTTTCTGTTTCGATTCAATTTGACGTTGATACCACCACCGCAGGACATCAGTGAAGCGCTCGCGCAACTGGAAACAGATATCGTTAGCGTTAAAACGCGCTGGTTCAGTGAAGACTTTGCCACGGCGATTCAGAACGCCGGCTTCAGGCAGAAATCCAAATGCCTCAGCCGCCTTGAGCCCATGGCCGAATGGTGCCGCGGTGACAGCCTTGATACCGACCTGTGGGAAAACTGGACCAGTGCTTACCTTCAAAGCGTCTTGACCAAAGCCGGCAGCTTTCCGGACCATCCACTTATTCCGCTTATCGATAGCATCGTGGCACGACAGGACCTACTGTCCCAGCTCCGATTCAATCTCTGGCATCAGGTCACCGCCACGGTCAAAGCCAATATCGAACGTTACAAAACCGAACTGTCACAATTGACCCTGGATGATCTCCTGTCGAGAGTCCGTGAGGCACTGGCCGCACCCCGAACCGGGGAGTGGTTAGCCGCGAGCCTGGGCGCGCGATGGCCGGTCGCAATGATTGATGAATTCCAGGACACGGACGACATCCAATACGAGATATTCTCGCGCATTTATCGAGCTACAGCCGAACACAACCTGGTTTTTATCGGCGATCCAAAACAGGCGATCTACCAGTTTCGTGGCGCCGACGTCTTCACCTACATCAATGCCAAACGTGGGATCGATAGCGGATCTGATGTGTTCTCGCTTTCCACGAATTGGCGTTCAACTGCACCGATGGTGGAAGCGGTCAATTTCCTGTTCGACCAGCCAAACATCTTCGACAATGATGCTGACATTCCATTCGAACCGGTTCAGCCGGCACCGGCGGCTGACCAGCACCGCATGACTGACAACGGGCGGGAAGTCATACCGGTCACCTTATTCCAGGCTACCTGCGATTCCAGCCGTAACAAGGAGCAGGTCCGACGCCTGGCAATGAGCTTCGCGGCCGAAGAAATCGCCCGCCTGCTGAACGGGGCCGATGCGGGTAAGGTTTGTATTGACGGTGCCCCATTACATGCTGGCCAGATCGCAATCCTGGTACGGGACCGAAGAGATGCACGTGCGGCCCGGGAGGCCCTGCTGGCAAAACATATTCGTAGCGTCTACGTGACCCTTGACAGTGTATTCGGGTCAGACACCGCTGAGGACCTGCGCATTATCCTGCGGGCGGTACTCGAACCTTCCAATGAACACGCCGTGCGCGCCGCCCTTGCGGTACCATTGATGCAGTCTACGGCCTCCGAAATCGCCGCCCTGTCGAATAACATCACTGCGCAGCAACTGGTACTGCAGGAATTTACCGAGTACCACCGATTGTGGGCGCACCTGGATGTTGCCTCCATGATTGAACGCCTCATTATTCGACGCCGGATCGCGCAGAAATGGTTTGGCAAACAAGACGGTGAACGCCAGATAACGAACCTGCGCCACCTCACCGAACTGTTGCAAGAGCGCGCGGCAACCGCACCGGGGATGCACCGGTTAGTGAAGTGGTTTACCCGGGAGAAGATCGACGATGAGAACGCGGCGTCCGAAGAACGCCAGCTTCGATTAGAAAGTGACCGGAATCTCGTCCAGATAGTCACCATGCACGCATCCAAAGGGCTGGAATACGACATCGTGATGATTCCCATGGCCGGATTTGTCCCCAGGGACAAGGCGAGCGAACCCAGCCTGTTCCATGAGATCACACAAGGCAGCTTTACCACCTGGCTCGACTTCAGTGACAACCCGGATCATCGTGCGGCATCGGTAAAGGAAAAATTTGCTGAAGACATGCGACTTTTATACGTCGCGATCACGCGGGCCAAATACAAATGTTACCTTGGTGTACCCGATACCCGCGATCTCGGCAAGTCTGCCCTGGCTCGCCTGTTACGGCTCGATGCTTTCGATACCGGAGACGTCAGCGCACAGTTGAACTCAACTTTTACCTCCCCACTGTTTGCGGTGACTCGCGCCGAGATGACTGAAGCCACGCCATGGGAAGAAAGCCGTGACACTCGCCATCTTGCCCCGCCTCCGATCACGCCCCTGGTTACGGACAACTGGCGGTTGCACAGCTACACTGGTCTTTCTCGTCTCATCCAGCAATCCGTATCAGCGGATACTGAAGAATCCATGACGACATTCGATGTCACGCCCGGTTTCGGGGACGACGAGGCCCTGGCAGATAGTCAAGACAGTGGTGACGACAGCAATGGTAGCCGGTCTTTCACACCGTTTTCGTTTCCACGTGGCCCACGCGCCGGTGTCGCCCTGCATACACTATTGGAATATTTTGACTTCACCCGGTCAGCTGAGGACCAGTTGCCACTCATTACCCAATGCCTGGATCGTATCGGCCTTTTGGAAAACCGGGCAGACTGGTCCCGGACACTGGAAAACTGGCTGTCGGATATCGTCACCACGCCTCTGGTTGACGGCGTCACACTGGAACAGATTGAAGCAGGAATGCGCCTCGATGAGATGGAATTCCATTTTCCATTGGCGACCGGCAACAGCATGTTGCAGTTGTTGCAATCAAACGGCTATCTGGATGAGGCGGTACGCCCGAACCTTACACAACTGAGCGGCATGATGACGGGATTGATCGATCTCGTATTTGCTCATGGCGGCAGATTTTATATTGTCGACTATAAATCCAACTATCTTGGCAACACCGCAACACACTACGAAACGCCTGCCCTGCAGCAGGCCATCAAGCATCACCAGTACGACCTGCAATACCTGATTTATTGCGTTGCGCTGACGCGTTACCTCAGGAACCGGGTGCCGGACTATCGTTATGAAACCCATTTCGGCGGGGTCTTTTATCTGTTCCTGCGCGGCATGCAAGGTGTGGGCACCGCCAGCGCCTCAAACACCACCGGAGTCTTTTTCGACCGGCCCGATGAGGCGTTTCTTGCCCGGCTGGACCAGATCATGGGAGACGCGCGGTGATCGCGGGCGCCTTAAAAAGACAGGTCCAGGGCGGTGAATTCAACTATATCGACGCGCACTTCGCCGATATGCTGGCTCGACTGGCACAAACCACCGGCACCAGGGCAAGCCCGGCACTCATACCATGGTTTGCACGCCTGAGCCACGCACTCACGCGGCAGCACAGCTGCCTTGACCTGTCTTCACTGCCGGAATCAGATGAGTTGATTGCGGAACTCACCTCCCTGTCCATCGTCGGCAGCCCTGCCGATACCAATTTTCCGCTCATTCTGGATGGGACGCGGCTCTACATGCAGCGTTACTTCCAATATGAGTCACGCATTGCCAATGCACTGGCGGAACGTAATCGTTTGCTGGACGATATAGACGTGGCACAGGCGATCGAAATCACCAGGTCACGGTTTCCCGAAACCGGCTGGCAACAGGTGGCGGCGCTACAAGCATTGACCCGACAACTCAGTATCATTACAGGCGGTCCTGGCACCGGCAAAACCACTACCGTGGTCAGGATTATCCGCGCTATCGTGGAATTGGCTGGTGAAGAGATTCCCGCTATTCGATTGGCGGCACCCACCGGCAAGGCAGCAATGCGCTTGATGGAAGCCCTGCGAGAGCAAAATCTACCGGTGGACCTTGAGGTCCAGACCCTGCATCGCTTACTGGGCATGCGCGCCGACGGCCGCAGCTACCGGCACGGACCGGAATTTCCGGTCACTGCCGATCTGCTGATTGTCGATGAAGTTTCGATGATCGATCTTGCCATGATGCACCGCCTGGTAGGGGCCCTGCGGGCCGATGCGCGCGTCATCCTGCTGGGCGACCCGGGGCAACTACCGTCAGTCGAAGCAGGCAACATTTTAGCTGACATTTGCAAACACCCGGCAGGTTACACGAGCGCATTTGCAGACATCGCAAAACAGGTGGGCATGGTGTTACCGATCACGGACTCCGGTCACCGGTTGGCCGACGCCATTTGCGAACTCAAACAAAGCTATCGATTCTTACCGGACAAAGGCATTGGCCGCTTGTCCCATGCCATTCGTGCTGGTGACAACATCACAATTGAAGACGATGAAGAAGTGACCTTTACGTCCCTTGCTGCATTCGGGGCTGACCAGCAGGTGGCAGTGTACGAACACTATATTGACACCCTGGCTGCCACCCGGGATCCACTGACCAGGCTCGCCACCTTTGAACAAAATCGTATCCTGAGTCCGGTACGTGAGGGACCCCACGGCGTGGTCGCGATCAACGCTGCGATCGAGTCAACATTGATGGATCGTGGGCTGATTGATTTACATGAGCCTTACTATCCTGGCCGGCCCATCCTCGTAACACGCAATGATTACAACCTCGCCCTGTTCAACGGTGATATCGGCATCTGCCTGCCTGATGAAACTACCGGCGAACCAATGGTCATGTTCCGGGATACCGAAGGCGAACCTCGCAGCTATCTGGTATCACGCCTGCCACCACATGAGACCTGCTACGCGATGACCGTGCACAAGTCACAGGGTTCAGAATTTGATCATGTCGTGCTGATGGTGCCGACACCATCGACGGCGGCGGGCTGGCAACTGATGACGCGAGAGTTAATCTACACCGCCGTCACGCGAGCACGCCACAAGGTCACTCTGTGCTATGAAGGGGATGTACTCAGGCAATGCCTTGCCAACAGAAATGCGAGATTCAGTGGCCTGGGCGACCGGCTGCTTGCCTGATCAGTCTGTTGACAAATCCCCGGTGGCAAAGTGACAGCCTTCAACATCGGGGCTGGCGAGCGTATCTGCGTCACCACACATCGTCTCCACGGTGTTCGTATCGAAGTCCAAGTCCAGGTCGGCAACAGAACGACGCTCAAGCCAGATCAGTGTACCGAGCAGCACGGGTACAACAAGGATTATGATGAACGGAATCACGGCAAGTTGCCGTCTGCGGCGGATAACGAAACTGACTGCCATGGACCGATAGATCTCAAACCTCTGGTGTAGGCGCCATTGTAGCCTGTGCGCGGCCGGGATTGAACAGGTCACACTCATCCTTTTCAGGCAATCCCGCGTATAGCTGATGTGATCTATGGTTAAATAGGTTGGACAAAACGCTGCTACCCCTACTGTATGCACCATTCCTGGCGATAACCAATATGGTGATCCGGACCTTAATAAGTGCAGTTTCACTGACCGCGATTACGCTCAATCTCGTGCTCTGGTGTGTGCCCTTGTCGCTGGTGGTCGTGCTGCAATTATTGATACCGCCATTTCGGCCGCTGGGACATCGCCTGGTCGCGCACATCTACCGCATGGCCGTATGGATCAACTCCTTCTGGATCCAGCGCATCCTTGGGGTGAGGATCATTCTGGATGGCGATCCACCACCAGGGCCGGAGACGCAACACCTTGTTGTCGTTAGCAACCATCGCTCCTGGTTCGACATTTTGGTAATCCAACACATCATCACAGGGCTGGGTGGCCCCATGTTAAAATTTTTGGTCAAGAGACAACTCATCTACGTTCCGGTTGTTGGCTGGATTTGCCTTGCCCTCGACTTTCCCAAATTAAACCGTAGTAAGGATCAGGCTGGAAGGGAACAGGATTACCAGTCAATCCAGAATGCATCCGAACAAATGCTGGCCCTGCCAGGAGCACTCATGAATTTTGCCGAGGGTACCCGCTTTTCACTTGAAAAAAGACAGGCGCGTGGATCCGATTATGATTACCTGCTCAACCCAAAGTCCGGCGGACTGCGTATAATACTCGCCAGTATCGGTCCTGTAGCTGTAATTGACGTCACCCTCGTCTATCCCGATGACGATATCAATTTCTGGCAGATTCTGGGCGGCTCACTTGAGCGCATTGACGTCCATTTACACAAAACCTCGTCGGCGGATATCGCCGATGAAAGCGAGTGGTTGGCTAATCGCTGGCGCATGAAAGATGAATTGATACGAGCTAAACGGCTCAAGGACACACACTTATGACACACTTTATTGAAGTCTACGCCGCGGCGATTGGCGTCATCCTGTTTTCACTAACGATGCTCTGGGTCGTCAGCGTCTTCATCAAGGATGCCAGTATCATCGACATTTTCTGGGGTCCGGGTTTTGTAATCTGTAACTGGGTCACCTTGTTCATGATTGTCGGCGATATTGCGGATCGACAGTGGCTGGTTCATGCATTGATTACACTCTGGGGCTTGCGCCTTGCACTACACCTCTTTGTGCGCAACTGCGGGAGCGGCGAAGATGCAAGGTACCAAAGGTGGCGTCAGCAGGGTGGGCCCAATTGGTGGCTTAAGACTTACCACCGCATTTACCTGTTCCAGGGCCTCATCATGATGGTGGTGGCGGCTCCGGTCATCGTTGTCAATATGTCAACTGAACAACCTGGCCTTGGCTGGCTCGACCTGATCGGGCTTGGGGTCTGGCTGGTAGGATTCAGCTTCGAAACCCTATCCGACCAACAGCTGGTTAACTTCAAACGCAACCCTGATAATGCCGGAAAGGTCATGAATACCGGTCTGTGGCGTTATTCCCTGCATCCCAACTACTTCGGCGACGCGCTGCAATGGTGGGGATTATGGATCATCGTTATCAGTGCTCCTTTCGGCCTCTTCACCGTGATCAGTCCGATCCTGATGTCAGCAATATTCCTGTACATCAGCAATGGTGTTCTCGAACGCGCCCTCACCCGGTCACGACCGGGCTATGCCGAGCACATCCGGAGAACCAGCAACTTCATTCCCAAACCACCGGACAACCACTAAAACCGTCGACGTGACTGTCTGGTTGCAGCCTGTAACCGGCACGGTCGACTTAGTATACTTACGCCCGCTGTCAAAGAGACTATCCGAATGATGTTGTGGCCCATCGTCGCCTTGATCGGCGGCATCATCCTGCTTATTTTTAGCGCGGACAAGTTCGTTGAGGGAGCATCGGCCACCGCAAAACGATTAGGTATGCCTTCCTTGCTGATTGGTATGGTGATCATCGGCTTTGGCAGCTCAATGCCGGAGATGGTCATTTCCGCACTGGCAGCCTGGGATGGCAACCCGGGACTTGCACTGGGTAACGCGTTTGGCTCCAATATCACCAATATCGCCCTGATCCTTGGCATTACCGCCATGATCAGTCCTATCGCAGTCAAGTCCTCTGTACTGGTCAAGGAGCTTCCGCTCTTGACTGGCATTACCGTTTTGACCGCGTTTCTGGTTTACACGGATGGTGAACTGGATCGACTGGACGGCTGGTTGCTGATCCTGGTCTTCCTCGGTTTGATGACCTGGTCTATCTATGAGGGCATGCGCACACCGACGGATGACCTTGCCAATGCAGTCGACCAGGAGCTGGCAACGCCACTACCGATGCGACTCGCCGTAACTTATCTGATACTTGGGCTCACGTTTCTTGTCATCAGCTCGCGCATGCTGGTCTGGGGTGGAACCGAAATTGCCCAGGCGCTCGGCATCAGCAATCTATTGATTGGCCTGACGATTGTAGCAATCGGAACCTCCCTGCCGGAACTGGCGTCCTGTATTGCTGCAGTTCGAAAAAATGAACATGAACTGGCCCTCGGGAACGTGATCGGCTCAAACATGTTTAATACGTCAATGGTGATCGGGATTGCAGGCGTTATTGCGCCATCGAAGCTGGATACCGCAATATTGACGCGCGACATGCCAGTGCTCGGCGTACTGACGCTGGCGCTATTTGTTATGGGGTACCGGTTCTATGGGTCCGGCACGGGGCGGATCAATCGTTATGAGGGCTCGATCCTGCTAGCCAGCTACCTTGGCTATATGACGCTGCTGGCCGCGATGGCGGTCACCGGCAATGCCTGAGCCGCCTTACCTATTTCAGGAATTCGGCGCAGCCCAACTCTTCCACTGCGGTGAGATTCCGGTCCAGCATCGTGGCCCCGAGCATCCTCCCGCGCTCGTTGGCTGTATCGAGGCTACCGCACACCGTGATGGGATAGATCAGGCAAAATAAAATTAACAAACGATAGTCGTGCCACGCCGTATCAAACTCATAATCGTCCACACCATATTGCTTCAAGAGTGCGACATAGCGTTCAATCAACGGTTTTTCTATTTGCCGTCTGAGTTCAGGTTGCAGGCTCTGGCAAATAAAGTAGGTTACATCGAAGATGCCATGACCGGCACCAGAGATCTGCCAGTCCATAATAACTACTTCGCCGGATTCATTATGGTAGATGAAATTGTCCTGACGATAGTCACCATGCAGGAAAGTATAGGACGGCGATACCAGTCCCATCAAATCAACATAGCGTTTACCCACTTGGCGACAGACTTGTTTTGTTTCACTATTGAAGTGGCTGGAGAATTTCTCTATAGCCGGTTCGAGTCCCGGACCGTAAACCAGGTCCCGCAGTTTCACGCCCTCCTCTACCGACATGAAATCGTACATCCAGGCATTTCCCGGGTCCCCGGTGCGATTCCAGTACATGGCATGTAACTTCGCTATACGTTCAATTTTATCAAACGCTTCGGCTTCGGTGGAACCTACCAATTGGTCGACTGGTGAGACATCTCCGAGGTCCTCCAGCAGAAGGATCATATCGTAGGTGGAGTCCTCCACTTGACCAAAATAACTGGTTGGGACACGGAATGGACAATGCGCCCCACCGATCTTGTTGTAGAAATTGGTTTCACGGTTATAAAAATCCAGCAGTTGGGCAACCCCGCGATTCTCATTGCGCGCTGCACATTTGGCGATCATGCTGGAGGGGATGTCTTCTTCATCAGCGTAGGACACGGAAAGGCGAGTGAGCTCTGCCATCAAACCCACCCCCTGGCCCACGGTCTGTGCTTCGACTTGTGTAACCCGGGAGCGAATCAGTCCATTCGTCTTTAATGCTTCAGTTATCCACTCAGGCGAGATTTCTCCGGCATCGGCAGGCACCTTGATCATATCCGTTACCTTTCTTGTTTTTATTTGAAGATAGCGATGATTTCTTTCCCTGATTTGTCGATCGCTGCTCGATACATTCCTTCTGAATTAAACATGAACACGACGTTGGCATTGGCGTCAAGACCAATAATACCGCCGTCAGCACCCATGTCGACCAGTTTATTCATCACGACTTCTTCGGCGGCCTGCGACAGCGAGATACCTTTATAGGCGACACGCGCGCAGATATCATGCGCAACCGCGGCGCGAATGAAGTATTCGCCATGGCCAGTCGCAGAAATGCCACACACTGCGTTGTCAGCGTAGGTACCGGCACCAATGATAGGCGAGTCTCCAATACGTCCAAATTGCTTGTTGGTCATTCCTCCAGTTGATGTCCCCGCTGCAATATCGCCGTAGATGTCGATTGCAACAGCGCCTACCGTGCCGAGGCTTTTGCCGTCCAGCGCTTTTGTAAAGTCGTCCGTTGCGTCTTCCGACAGGGTCACGTCCTTCTCACTGGCCCTGGCGCGCCGCAATTGCTCGCGCCGACGTTCTGTCTGGAAGTAGCTATTATCGACCAGCGGAATGCCCCGCTGGCCAGCGAACTCCTCAGCCCCCTCACCCATCAACATGACATGGGGTGAATGCGCCAGTACTTCCTGTGCCAATCGGATCGGATTCTTGATACGGGTGACGCCGGTAATGGCGCCCGCATTCAGCGTTCGCCCCTCCATGATCGAAGCATCGAGTTCGACTCGCTCGTCATGGGTAAACACAGCACCTTTGCCGGCATTAAAGAGTTCAGAGTCTTCCATCAAAGTAATAGCGGCTATGACCGCATCAATGCTGCTGCCGCCGGCTACCAGCACCCTATGGCCGGACTGAACGGCCTCTTTCAGCTTTACCCGATACGCCTGCTCAACCTCATCGGTCATGTTATCGCGCAGAATGGTACCCGCGCCACCGTGAATGACGATCGCAACGGGCCCCGCCTCTTGTGCCTTACCCATAGACGTCACCAGCGACAGAACCAGCACCCAAACAAATTGTAATCGCATTCAATCCTCCCGGCATGCTCCAAAATAGCATTTCCCTATTCCTATCGTTTCGGGCGACAATGACCAACGATACCAGACATAATTCCATGGAAGGGAATCCAGTGATCGAACATTCCATCATCAAGGCAAAACATTACGCCTATATTACAATTAAGCAGTCGCCGGATCTTGCGACATTTATTCGCGCTTCCCGGCTATTCGTCAATGATCCGGACTATTCAGCTACCCTGCACCGCATCTGTGACTTCTCCCAGGCGGACCTTTCCCACATCACCCAGGAGAACTTCGAGACGTATGTCAAGTTTGCCCTCGAAGAAGTGACACTCGCACCAGGTACCAAACTTGCCCTGGTGGCGCCAGGGAAGAACAAAGTCGGAATCTTCAAGGAGTTTGCCGAAAACATTAACGCCGGCACGATCCGCATTTTTTTGCAGCCTGAAGATGCCGTGGAGTGGATTCAGGAGTGAGATCCTTCGCAATGCCGGCACGTCGGTCATTCTGAGGCGCAGCCGAAGAATCTCAGCACTCTTGTCATTCTGAGGCGCAGCCGAAGAATCTCAGACCCCTGGTCATTCTGAGGCGCAGCCGAAGAATCTCAGCACACTTGTCATTCTGAGGCGCAGCCGAAGAATCTCAGCACACTTGTCATTCTGAGGCGCAGCCGAAGAATCTCAGCATGAAGCATTTCTTCTATTAGGCAATGCACATTAAAAAAAATGTTTCACCTTGTCTTTATAGGAACGGCTCATCTTTACTTTTGATCCATTCGATAGTATGAGGTAAAACTCACCGTTCATATACGAGCACACTTTGGTCACACGGTCCAGGTTTACAATTGTGCTGCGGTGAACACGTTGGAAGATAGCCGGATCCAGTTGTTGTTCCAGTTCCTTCATCGTAATGCGCATGATGTGAGTTTCATCATTGGCATGGATACACATATAGTCGCCAGCTGCATCCACCCAATCGATGTCGGCAGTCTGTACCAACGTCGTGTCACCGCCGTCTTTAATCGCAATCCTGTCTGAATAGGACTTGATCCCGGTATGATCTCGCAGCAGTTGTGATACGGCGAACTCGGACTTCCCCGTGATGCTGATGATAAGCTCCAGCAAGCGCTGCTTGTCAGTCACCGCATCCTTGTGAGCAAGGTGCGAGCGGGCTCGTTCTACTGCACTTTTCAAGCGATCGTCATCGATAGGCTTTAGCAGGTAGTCGACGGCATGGACATCAAACGCCTCAATGGCATATTGGTCGAACGCGGTCACGAAAATAATAAGCGGCATATCTTCCTGTTGCATATTACCGATCACATCAAATCCGCTCATACCAGGCATCTGGATATCCAAAAAGACCAAATCCGGTTTTCTTTCTACCACAGAACTGAGCGCCTCATGACCATTCACACACTCATCAACAACCTCAATGCCGTCAAGTTCGGCAAGCCGAAGTCTGAGGCCCTTCCGCGCCAGTGATTCATCATCGACAATGATTGCGGTTAGCTGCTGTCCAGACCCGGTCATTTCTGCCCGGTCTCAAATGGAATCCTGATTTCAATATGCAAGCCATGGGGCAGTGCTTGCTTGAATCTGAAAGACTGTGCCTGACCATATAACTCCTTTAACCGTTCACGCGTGTTGGCGATGCCAACACCGCTGAATTCCGGCTCCTTGCCCGGCTCAAGTGTTATACCGGGCCCGTCATCCCGAACTTCAAGCAACAGGTCGCCAGCAAACACTCTTGCACTGATGCTAATTTTGCCACCGGATACCCGCGCGGCAACGGCGTACTTGATAGAATTTTCAACCAGCGGCTGCAGCAGCATACTCGGCACCATCGCCTTGCTCGCCTCCTCCTCTAGCTCAAATTCTATGGCAAGGCGTTCATCAAACCGCACCTGCTCGATTTCCAGATACAGTTTCATCGTATCGATCTCATGCGCGAGACTCACCTTCTGCATCGGATCATTGTCCAGCGAGTAACGCAGGAAGTTGCCCAATTTTCGAACCATCTGGTTTGCAGTTTCGTTGTCTTTTTCCAGGATTAACGTCGAAATCGCATTCAAGGTATTAAACAGAAAATGGGGATTGAGCTGGTATCGCAACATCCGCAGCTGGGCTTCATGCGCCATGGATTCAGCGCGCAAGCTCTTTTCCTTTTCATCCTGCAACAGATTGTAATATTTGATACCGAAGTAAAGCCCGCTCCAGCCAACAATCAGGAAGTAGGAATAGCCGATGATGCCATGAAAGTACGCCATCCATCCAAACTTGGCGACGGCACCGAAGTCATTGTAGTAAAAATATTGTGCGTAGTTCTTGATTGGTTGCCAAACGGCTGCTGCAGCATAGGATACGGCCAGCACTACAATCACCCGAACGATGACCGGCCGCTCCCAGATCGCCCGGTAGACGTATCGAAGCAGCGTTGTCAATACAAGACCAGCAGTCGCATCAACCAACAGGAGCGTGACTCGCTCAAACGGGTGATTCCAGTAGTAGTCCCTTATGGTGAACAGGATTACCCAGCCGGACCACCCCAGGATCTGCAGGACCCAGAACTGGCGATTCCGGTTTTGGGCCAGGCCCTCGGAAAAGTTCCTCGCGATTTCAGACAGATTCGTCATTCAACCCCTCGGCCCGTGCGGCCTGCGGCAAGTCCGCCCATTATAGGCAATAACCCCTCCCAGGCCCCCGCTATCCGACGTTTATCAAGCTCATCCTGTCGCAAACGCCATTCATACAAACTACTTACAATGTTCATGCTTATGTTCAAGCTCCAGGCGCGAGCTTTGCCCTATTATCAGTTTGATGTCATTCGGAGCTGAATCCAATTGGTGGTCAATACGTTCCGTGAAAGCTGTTGCTTAACCCGCTGGACGGGCGCTCACAAAGCGCCGGGGATCTATCGCTATGAGTAATGACGAATCCTACTTTCGAGTTGTCTTCAACGGCAACACAACCGGTGAGTATGACCTCACCACGACGAAGGTGCGGTTCGGCAGACTCCTCAGACTGAGTGAGGACAAAGTCAATCGTGCATTCGCCTCCACCGAAGTGATTATCAAAGACCGTGTAACAGAAGCTGTCGCCATGCATTACGCGATTCGACTAACAGAAGCCGGCTGTGAATGCTACATCGAAGAAGTCGCTGCCGATACTCCTGGTCCCGACTTCGAAGAACGTCGCGTCAGAAATCGCCGTACTACCTTCAGTCGCAACAACCGACCTGAGCTGACCGGTCACGAACGTCGCGCAAGCCACGGCAGGAGACAGTCGGACCAACCAAGGCACGCCTCGCGGTAGCCGGTGCTGCTGGTTGGCCCCACCCGGCGCCGGATTCAGGCGACCAGTGCTCAGGCGAACAGTGATGTATGAGTGACTGCGGCATTGGTGGTCCTGCATTCCCGTACGCAGCTTGCCAGAACCGGCAGACCCTCAACGATCAGTTCGTCAGGGACATGACCAAACGCCAGGCGAATACAAGGCGTGTCTTGCCGATCAACATGGAAGTCGACACCTCTGGCAAAATAAAATCCACGTTCAAACGCGAGCTTCACCAACTTGTCCATGTCAATATCGTCCGGCATGCGGACCCAGATAAAAAGCCCGCCGGAAGGCCGTGACCAGACACACAAATCGCCGAGATGGGCTTCGAGCCCCGCCATCACAAGATCACGCTTGTGCTTCAATACCGGATTGGTGGCATCGGCGTGGGGCCAGACGCCGTTACGATAAAATTCCGCCACAACCGCCGCGGCAAAGTAATTACTGCCGGCATCATGGCGATGGGCAATGATTCGTTGCAACATTGGCTCTCGCGCCAGCAGATACCCCAGGCGAACACCGGGCGCCAGAATCTTCGACAAAGAGCCAAGGTAGATCTGGTTCGGGCTATCATCCATGGCAAACATTGCCGGAACCTTGTCACCGTCAAAGTGCACATCGCCATAACAATTATCTTCAACCAGCGGAATGTCGTAACGGGCGGCCAGTGCAATCAATTCACGTTTTCGTGTTTCGGGCATCACGGTACCCGTGGGATTCTGGTAGGTGGCAAGCGTGTAGATAAAGCGTGGCCTTCTACCAGCGGCATCGAGCGCCTCGAGCTCATCTTGCAGCTGGTCCATTCGCATGCCGTCTTCGTCCAGCCCAATGCCGACCATTTTAAGTCCAATGCCCTTATAGGCACTGATGGTCCCGGGATAGGTAAACTCCTCGGTGATTACAATATCACCCTTGTTTTCCATCAATGCCTGACCCACTAACGTCACTGCCTGCATAGACCCGTTAGTCAGGGCAATCTGTTCTGCACTGACCGGCACTCCTTCACGCTCACTCTCTCGCCTGGCCATGGCGGTACGCAAACCAGGATGCCCCATGCCACCCGGATAACGATTGAACATTTCATGCTCGGCATCGATTGCGCGAATCGCAGCCGCTTTGAACGCTTCCACAGGAAACGTTTCAGGATTGGTTTGACCAATCGCAAAGTCATAGACAGTCATAGGAAGAACCTAACGGATTTCTTTAGGATTATTCCAGATATCCCGGACAATTTTCCAACTATCGTCTGGTTGTCGCTGCAGAATCCAGATATGACGGCTGATCGACCGGAGTGGCGGCGAAGTGGCGTCGCTCTTTGGGCGAAGGTAACCATCAAAGCTAACCCGGACATAAGCCCAATCATCAAGCACGACCAGTTCATCGATCGATGATTCCTGGTCAAAGCGGAATTTGCGGGTAAATCCATAAAAGGACCGGGCCTCGTCTTTGTGTACGTCCTTATAGCTGGACGGCATCATCCAGACTGCGTCGTCGGAAAACAGATCGAAGTATTCTTCAAAGTTATCCGACCGGATCACTTCAAGTGCACGGAGGATGAGGCGGCGGACGCCATCATCGGTTGTTACTCTGGAGAGTGCCGGGCTCACGGACGCTTCCTCATAACATGAAGGGGATAACGATCTTACCCCCTGACTTTTCTGAATCAAAGCAATTTGTTGGTAATGGTTCAGATCGGATTGACCGTCCTTGTATGACGCTCGGGTGAAGCGGCGGCTGCCACTCTGGAGAAAATCCATGCACATCCTGAATTCTCGGGTCTCGACGCTACCGGACTCGACCGTTGTATTTTATGATGATGCTGGACTCATCCCCATGGAAGCAGAGCCGCAAAGCGCAGCTGCCGAGATCCTGACGTTTCTCTCAAGCCTCGCATCCGGAACCCAAATATGAATTCTCAGATGAAAGTCACAGAAATCTGGCGTTACCCCGTCAAGTCCATGGCCGGCGAACAGCTCACCGAGACCTGGATTGGCGAAGACGGCCTGCCGGGTGACCGGGCATTTGCCGTGCGCCAAAATGACAATACACGCAACGCAAAAAAATTCCCCCAGCTAATGCAAATGCGTGCTTACTACCCATCGAACCCGGAACCTGGCAAGGTTCCCGTGCCCCTCGTATCCCTTGCAGGCGAGCCGGGTGTGCCCGCGGATGACCCGGCAATTGCCGCACGTATCAGCAAACTGGTTGGCGCTGACATCAGTCTTGAAGGTCTCGCACCCAAGGACGATCTTGCGTTCTACGAAAGGAAAGAAAAGCGGACCGTCGAAGAGTCGCGTGCTATTTACGGTCTCACGGAGGATGAACCCTTCCCGGATGTCTCGAAAATGCCTGCCCGGGTTGCGCAGTTTGCCACTCCGCCCGGCACCTTTTTTGACTGTTTTCCCCTGCTTGTGATGACCACCGCCTCACTCAAGGCATTGGCCGCAGCCGCGCCCGATTCCGTGATTGACGTACGGAGATTTCGGCCAAATATCCTGATCGATACGGACGAAACCGGTTTCGTTGAGCAGGACTGGGTGGGTAAGACCCTGCAGATCGGCGCGACGCTCATCTCCTGCGAGATACCCTGCCCGCGTTGTGTCATGACTACCATCGGCTTCCACGACCTGCCCCGGGACACCAGTATTATGCGCACCCTGGTGCGCGAGTGCGGGCATGAACTTGGCATCTATGCGGAGGTCAAAACGCCAGGTCAGCTGCGCCTTGGCGATGAGGTGGTGGTACTGGGCTGAGTCTCCGGCTACCGGTATTAATTGCCAAACGGCTAAAAAGGTAGGTATCCTTACTATCTTCATTATCTTCATGCGGTTTTAAGATCGGTATTAGTGAGGATGACGTAAAAACACGCATTTGCCGGTGACACAGGCACCTTCCAACGATTCCTATGACGATGAAAACTGCGCCCTTTCTGATTTGCGCCTTTGCGATCCTGACCCTGCTATCCGCGTGCAGCGATGCCCCTGATCCAGCCGAACGACCTCGCGGAGCTGACCCCTTCCGCGTGGTGGTGGAACCGGTAGAACTGAGTGCTGAGCGCACCCGCATCGAGGCGGTTGGCACGTCACGCGCATTTCAGTCCGTCACCCTTCACCCTGCTGCTTCTGGTGAAGTCGTCGCGGTACGTTTTCAACCCGGCCAATTTGTGGAAAAAAACCAGGTCCTGGTAGAACTCGACCAACGCGACGAACGTCTGGCCGTTGAACTGGCGCAGGTGCGGTTGAAAGAAGCCGAGCGGCTCTATGAAAGGTACAAGAACAGCGCTGCCACTGGTGCCACCCTGCCAACCACCCTGGATGCCGCGCGCACAGAGCTCGAATCCGCGCGCATCGGACTTGGCCGCGCTAAAATCAATCTCGATTACCGTACCATCAAGGCGCCGTTCGCTGGTCATGTCGGCATTACCGACGTCGATGCCGGCGATCGCATTCAACCCACGACACCTATTACCACGCTGGATGATCGCTCGTCCCTGCTGGTTTCCTTCGAGGTTCCGGAACTAATGATCGGCAAGATCGCTGCCGGCGACTTTGTGCAAATTTCCACCTGGAATGTTGATGCCATCAGTGCTTCAGGTGAGGTCATCGATATTGACAGCCGCATCAAGCCCGAAACACGCACATTCGCCACTCGCGCCCGGGTAGAGAATGCCGCCGACCAACTGCGACCCGGAATGAGCTTTAAAGTGAGATTGGACCTTGAGGGCAATGCCTACCCTGTCCTTTCTGAAGTTTCAGTGCAATGGGGTGCGGATGGATCGTTTATCTGGTCGGTCGTCGATGGCAAGGCGATCCGCGTACCCGTCAACATCGTCCAGCGCCAGAAAGGTCGGGTCCTTGTTGACTCGGGCCTGCAGCCGGGTGACCTTGTGGTCACAGAAGGTATCCAGCGCTTGCGTCCTGGCATAGCAGTTCAGCCGGACACGGCAATCGCTGCAGATGATCAGTCTTCCAGTCGCAAGAATGACGGGAGAGCGCAGACGACCGGACCAGGATAATGACATCAGAAGATATCCAGGCGACATTGAACGAGAATTCCGATGATGGCGACAGTGACCAAAGGCCGGCCGATGACTTACCCAGCCTGAGTATCAGACGGCCGGTACTGATTCTGGTGGTCAACCTTTTAATCGCACTCGCGGGAATCGCTGCCATCATGGCAGTCGAAGTACGTGAATTACCCGATGTGGACCGTCCCATTGTCAGTGTTAGCGCCAATTATCCAGGTGCTTCACCTGAGACCATGGATGCCGAGGTCATTAGCCTGATCGAGGGCGCGGTAGCGCGCGTATCTGGCATCAAGAGCATCGAATCGGCATCCGAGGAAAATAACGGCCGCATTCGTATTGAATTTATGCCGGGTTCCGACCTGAACAGCGCCGCATCCGATGTACGTGAGGCGATTAGCCGAATTTCCAGACGCTTGCCGGACCGGGTCGAACAGGTCCTGGTTGTAAAAGCAGACAGCAATTCCAGTTCCATCGTCAATGTGGCCGTGATGAGCGACACCTTGATGGAAGAAGAAATTAATCGCATCGTTGAAAAGGACATCATCCCCCAGCTGATTTCTATCGAGGGTGTCGCCGATGTCCAGCAGTTCGGCTCCCGCCAGCGCATCTTGCGTGTGGTTGTCGATCCGTTGCGCCTGACGAGCTATGGCCTGTCCGTCACCGATGTGGCGAATGTATTACGCCAGGCTTCCTTTGATGTGCCTGCCGGCAGCTTTCGATCCGAAAGCCAGGAGTTGATTGTCAGAGCCGATGCGTCCGTGGTTACAGCAGAACAAATCGCCGACATTATTATTAGAGATACACGTCGCATTGGCGATGTGGCGAATGTCTACTTTGGTCCGGAAGATGCCAGATCCTACACGCGCTTTGATGGCCGCTCCGCCGTTGCACTCGGCGTCGTTCGCCAGGCAAGGTCCAACACCATTCGGATTTCCGATGGCGTGCGCAGCGCCGTAGACCGACTCAATGAACGGTTCGAAAATATCGAACTCGTCATTACCGATGACGAGGCAGTCTTTATCCGGAACTCCGTGACTGAGGTCCTGATTACCTTGTCACTGACGATCGCTATTGTGATCGCAACCATCTGGGTGTTTATGGGCACCATCCGGGCGACGCTGGTTCCCAGTGTCTCTATACCCGTCGCCCTCATCGGCACCCTGGCGGGTATCTGGGCGCTCGGATTTTCGATCAATATCCTGACCTTGCTGGCGCTGGTGCTTGCAACGGGACTGGTTGTCGATGATTCGATCGTTGTGCTTGAGAATATCCAGAGACGACGCGGACAGGGCCTCGGTGCACGGGCCGCGGCAGTCTTGGGTACGCGCCAGGTTTTCTTCGCCGTTGTCACCACCAGTGTGGTGTTGATCTCGGTATTCGTACCGATTTCATTCCTGCCCAGTACAGCCGGCAGAATGTTTCGTGAATTTGGCTTTGTGCTTGCTTTCGCTGTCGGCATATCCAGTTTCGTTGCCCTGTCGCTGGTACCAGCGATGGCCTCACGCTTGCCGGATGCGCAAACACCCAATCCGGTCACGAGGCGACTGGCAGCCTTCGGCGACAAACTGCGCGACTATTACTCTGCTTCACTCAACGTGGTACTACGATTTCCCATTCCCATCCTGCTTATCGCTGCCCTCGCTGCTGGAACCGCCGCCTCATTATTCACTTTGCTCGACAAGGAATTACTGCCACCGGAAGACCGGGGCCTCATTCAAATCATGGCCTCAGGGCCAGATGGTGTCGGTATCGGCTACATGGACACACAGACTGTAAAAATCGAGGAGATTCTGCAGCCGCTTGTGGATAAAGGTGAGATCCAGTCGCTGTTCACGGTGGTCGGCACCTGGGATCCAAATCGTAGTCGGGTAACCGCGCCACTGGTTGACTGGGACCAGCGCGAACGATCGCAGCAAGAAATTATCGCCTCACTGCGCGGCCCCCTGAACGAAATTACCGGTGCGCGTATTGCGATAAGAAGCAGCAATAGCCTGAATCTGCGGGGGGCAGGAGGTGGTCTCGAAGTCGCCCTGATCGGCAACGATTACGCGGAAATCTTCGAGGCAGCCAAGCGATTCACCCGTGCGATAGAAGAACGCTCTGCCAACCTGTCAGAACCGGAAATTTCATACGAGCCGACACAACCTCAGTTGTCCGTCGAAATTGATCGGCGCCGGGCCGCGGATCTCGGCATAGACCTCAACAGCCTGGCGATGACACTGCGCGCCATGATTGACGGAGATGAAATCATCGATCTCAATGTAGGTGACGAGGCCGTACCCATTGTGCTGGAAGCCTCCACCGGTGAGATCAACGATCCGACTGACCTTGTTAATCTCTATGTCAGTGCAAGGAACGGTAACTTGCTACCCCTGTCCAGCATTGTGACGTTGAAAGAGGAAGGCGTCGCCGCACAACTGGATCGTCAAGCGCAGCGCCGGGCCATCGAAGTCGATGTCGTGGTCAAACCAGGCTATCCACTACAGTCTGCCATCGACGAACTCAGGGCCATCGCCATTGACACCTTGCCGGAAGACATCGACATGATCCTGTTGGGCGAGGCCGCAACCTTACAGGAAACCTCGCGTGAAGTAGCGTTTACCTATCTGATCGCATTGTTGGTGGTGTTTCTGGTGCTGTGCGCACAGTTTGAAGGATTTACCAGCGCCCTGGTGGTTACCACCATTGTACCGTTTGGCGTTGCTGCGGCGATCTTTGCACTTTATATGAGCGGCACTTCCGTTAATATCTACTCCCAGATCGGACTCGTGATGTTGATCGGCCTAATGGCGAAAAACGGTAT
>JBBDIT010000006.1:24933-48528 GCA_040880285.1 Pseudomonadales bacterium
TCTACTCCCAGATCGGACTCGTGATGTTGATCGGCCTAATGGCGAAAAACGGTATATTGCTGGTGGAGTTCGCCGACCAATTGCGTGACCATGGATACGATCTGGAAGAAGCGATCAAGATGGGTGCCCGCGTGCGCCTCAGACCCGTATCGATGACCTTGATATCAACGGTCCTGGGTGGCCTGCCCCTGATTCTTGGCAGTGGCGCTGGCGTCGAGGCACGCGAATCCATCGGCTGGGTCGTGTTCGGTGGCCTGGGGATTGCCGCCCTGTTTACACTATACCTGACTCCTGCCCTGTACTTCCTGATTGCCCGGTTCTCATCTGCTCGCGCCCATGAAGCCTTGCGACTCAAAGAAGAGCTGAAGGCCGCAGACCTGGTCGTCGAAAGACACTGATACGGCATACACCTGGCTGGTATGCGTCAGGGATTCGCCTGAACTGACGGCCTGGCTGAAACCAGCGCATGCCAGCGCCACAAGTGCTTGAGGGACTCATCTGGTTTTAAACCAACCAGAGCGGTCGCAAAATCAACCGCAGACAGCAGTGAAATGTCTGCCACCGTAAAGCGATCACCGGCCACATATTCCGTTGTCTCAAACTCGTTATCCAGGCGCTCATAATATCGATTGGCATTCTTGTCGCTGGCGGCTTTAGCTTCCGGAATCTGTTTAAATCTTCCCATGCGGCCGACGATTGGGCCATTGACCCAGGAGGTCCCGATCTGGGTCCACAGTTCAAGTTCGATCATGCGATTCCGTGCCTCGATAAATCCAAGTTCAAAAGGGTCCGCACCGAACAGGTTCGGTTCCGGTTCAATCGCCTCGAGGTATCGACAAATTGCCACGGACTCAGGTAGACATCGACCGTCGTCGAGTTCCAGCATGGGAATTTTCCCGCTCGGATTCTTCTTCAGGAATTCATCGGTCTTGTGCGCTCCCTCGCTGATGTCACAGTTGATGATCTCGACATCGAGGCCTTTCTCTGCAAGGAATATCTTCACCCGGCGTGGATTCGGTGCGCCGGTATAGTCGTATAGCTTCATGGATTCCGCCTCGAGCAGTTGCCTCCCTTGATACTAACAGCTTGATACGAACACAGTGAATCGACCCGCAGGTATCAGAGGCGCAGCCTCTATCGCAATCACGCCAGCATGGCAGCAGCGATCTTCTCGGCGAGCATAATCACCGGGGCATTAAGATTGCCGTTAGTGATGGCTGGCATGATGGATGCGTCTACGACCCGCAAACCGTCCAGGCCATGCACGCACCCGGTATTGTCAACTACTGCCATCGAGTCCTGGCCCATACGGCAGGTACCGCAGGGGTGATACGCACTTTCTGCGTGCTGCGCGACGAATGAATCGATCGCCGCGTCTGATTGGATGTGGGGGCCCGGCGTCAATTCTACGCCACGAAATTGATCGAACGCGGGCTGGCTTATGATCTCACGCACTTTGCGTATACCGGATCGCATCGCCTCACGATCCGCTTGCGCCTCTGCATAATTAAATTGTATCCCTGACAGGGTCACCTGGCCGCGGCTTACCGGCTTCATGGGCCCCACATGAATCTGGAAACCGTGTTGGCCAGCGGTGGCGGTGCCGTCATAATTCATTGCAACCGGCAAGAAGTGCATCTGTAAATCCGGCCAGGGTGCCGAATCGCTACCACGCAAAAAGCCGCCAGCTTCGAAGTGGTTGGTCGCACCCGGGCCCTGCTTTGCCAGGTACCACAATGCGCCGATCCACGCCTGGTTGTACCACTTGAGTGCAGGATAAATTGACACCGGCGCGGTGCAGGCCTGCTGCACATAGACCTCGAGGTGATCCTGCAAGTTTCGCCCGACTCCCGGCAATTCATGGAGGACTGACAAGCCAGCGCCGCCAATGATTGCCGGATCACCAATGCCCGATCGGAGTAGAAGTCTGGGTGAGTCGATGGCACCGGCACACAACACGGTTTCGCCCGCGTTGATCACACGGCGCGCTCCGCGCTCGGCAATTTCCGCGCCGGTCACACGATCGTTATCGCTGCAAAGGCGCGTCGCTTGCGCCCGGGTCAGAATCGTGAGCAAACCTGACTTTCGCACCGAATCAAGATAACCACGTGCCGTACTGAAACGCCGCCCGCAACTGATGGTTCGATCGAAAGGACCGACACCCTCCTGAAGATCGCCATTGAGGTCCGGCGAATAGTCATGGCCGGCCTGCTGCCCGGCTTCCAAAAAAGCGGTAATCAGCGGATTGTCCATGGCGCCGCGCGTGATCTTCATGGGACCGTCGCGGCCACGCAATTCCCCGGCATCAAAGGCGACCGATTCGGCCCGCTTGAAGAACGGCAGGCAGTGTTCAGCGCGCCAGTCGTCATAACCTGAAAGCGCGGCCCATTGATTGAAGTCCTGTTGATGGCCACGCACATAGATCATACCGTTAATGGATGAAGATCCGCCCAGGGTCTTGCCACGGGGGCAAAACATGGTGCGCCCGGCCATGTGTGGTTCCGGTACGGTTCGATAATCCCAATTGTAGGTCGTGCCGGACAGCACATGGCTTAGCGCCGCTGGCATATGGATCCGATAGTCCATCCGGTAGTCTGGTGGCCCCGCCTCGACCAGCGTCACCGAACGGCCGGCATCAACCAGGCGCCTGGCCAGCACGCAACCGGCTGAACCAGCGCCTATAATCAGATAGTCCGGCGCAGCCACGAATATTACGCGGGAGGCTTACGGTCAGGGGAAGGAAACAGTGACATAACCTTTTTCAGATGAGTTTTGGTTGTTGGAACTCCTGGTATTGTCCGGTGTAGCTCTCTCAATAGTCAATCAAGCCAGGGGCAGGCACGTGTCCATGCGGCCCTGGCTCACTTTATAGACAGAAATCTGCGTTTATGATGGAAATATCCGAAAAACACAGACCGCTATGGCAAAAGTGTGATGCCCGTCACAAAATCGAAATCGGAAAGTCCGCAAAATCTGAGGGATTGGGACAACCAAGCGTCGGCTAATGGTCGCAAGCGCCATACAGGCACTCCAAGTCATGCAAAAAACTATCAAGCCGGCCGGTAAGGTCCGGCTGACGAACGAGGGTGAGCTTGAGCTCTACTTCATCGGCACAGGCGCGGCTTTTACGAAGACCCTGAACCAGAATAATCTGTTGATTATCAAAGGCCAGGATCACCTGCTCATCGACTGCGGCACCAAGTGTTCACCTGCCCTGACGCAGATCGGCATTTCCGTATCGGATATCAAGAATTTTCTGGCAACCCACAGTCACGCCGACCACATCGGCGGCCTTGAAGAGGTCCAGCTTTATGGACGCTACGTCTCACAGGTAAAGCCACGCATGGTGATCACCGGCGCTTACCAGAAAATCTTGTGGGAACAATCACTTAGGGGTGGCTCGGAGATGTCCGAAAGCACGCCGCTCGAGTTTGAGGACCTATGGGACGTGATTCGGCCCATCCGGGTGCCGGATGCGCCGCGGGAGACCTGGCAAGCGATGATCGGCGATATTCACATCAAGATGCCGCGCACCATGCACTATCCGGATGATGCGCCGACCTGGAAGGAGTGTCAGTGGAGTTGTGGCGTGATCATCGATGATCGCATTCTCTATACTTCGGATACACGCTTTGACCCGGACCTGTTGCTCTCGTTTGATGAAATCCACGACTTTGATGTGATATTTCACGACTGCCAGCTCTTTACCGGCGGCGTCCATGCCTCGATCAATGAACTCTCAACCCTGCCCCCGCACCTCAAGTCTCGCATTATTCTCATGCACTACGGCGATAGCTGGCGCGACTTCGAACAGCAAGCACACGACGCCGGTTTCCATTCCTGGGCACAACAGGGCCACAGTTACGTCTTCGGAAACGTTGAAGCCGCGACCGGCTAGGCGCCCAGCCCCTCCGATAATAACGGCTTATACAGCGCCATAGGCGCTGGCCCGGCGCTGGTTTTGAACCGGTCGATATGATTTACTTGGCGCCACTTTTTATACCCTATAAGCACACATGAGGAGCAATACTATGGGTCTATTGGACGGTAAGGTAGCTGTCGTAACAGGCGCAGGTGGTGGATTGGGTGAAGCCCACGCGTTACTGATGGCTAAAGAGGGTGCATCCGTCGTCGTCAACGACCTCGGTGGCTCAAGAGACGGATCCGGTGCCAGCACCAACATGGCTGACCATGTCGTCGAAAAGATCAAGGCAGCCGGTGGTAAAGCGGTTGCCGACTACGGCAACGTCGCCAAAGAAGAAGATGCCAGGGCCATGGTCCAGAAGGCCGTGGATGAATTCGGCAAGCTCGACTTCTTTATTGCCAACGCCGGTATTCTGCGGGACAAATCGTTCAAGAATATGACCAACGACATGTGGGATATCGTGGTCGATGTTCACCTGCGTGGTACCTACCTGACAGTCAAAGCCGCTTACGACCAGATGCTGGCCCAGGAAAGCGGTGGCAGCATTGTCGTCACCAGTTCAACTTCGGGACTGATTGGCAACTTCGGCCAGACCAACTATGGTGCTGCCAAAGCCGGTATCGCCGGTTTTGCCCGCTGCCTGTTCCAGGAAGGCTTGAAGTATGGTGTACGCGTCAACATTCTGGCACCCGCAGCCTACTCGCGCATGACAGAAGACATATTCCCGCAAACCGAAGGGATTGAAGAACAGCTTTCGCCGAACAAGGTCTCCCCGGTTGTGGTTTGGCTCGGCACGGATGAAGCCAAAGACGTTACCGGCCGCACCTTCCTGGTGCAGGGTAACAATGTCACCATGTTGTCATGGCAGGCCCATACGCTTGCAACTAAAGACAACAAGGAGGAGCCATGGGAAGTTGCCGACATTGGCAAGAAGGTCATGGAGAACTTCGACAAGTGGCCCAAGGGCCCACAACCGACGCCGCGTGAATTCTAATTCGGCAGCCGGGACATGAAAGTACGACAGAAAGGGCGACTTGGGTCGCCCTTTTTAATGGCTGCTGCACACTCTTTCGAAATTCGGCCGATGCGGTACCGCATTTTTCATGTCGAGCCGCTGTGTATATAGTGGGAGTCTTGAAATTCGCAAAATGAGGGTAGGCGATGAGCGCAACCAAAGACCAGTATGGCGATCTCGCCGTGACCAAACTCGACGGCTTTGTCGTCCAGTGCGAGATCCAGCGGGGGCCTAACAACTTCTTCGATCACCAGTTGATCAAGGATATGGCGAACTGTTTCGAAGATCTGGACGAAGATCCCGATTGCCGCTCCATCGTACTGTGCTCAGAGGGCAAACACTTCTGTGCCGGTGCCAACTTTGGATCGCCGGTGCAACAATCGGAACGTGACGAACGCAACGCAGACAACCCCAATCCGCTTTATACGGAAGCCGTACGCCTGTTTCGCTGCAAAAAGCCGGTGATCGCCGCTGTCCAGGGGGCTGCTGTCGGTGGCGGCTTCGGCCTTGCGGTAATGGCCGACTTTCGCGTCCTGTGTCCGGACACACGCATGACTGCCAACTTCGTCAAATTGGGCTTCACCCCCGGATTTGGCCTGACCCATACCCTGCCCCGGATTATCGGCGTCCAGAAAGCCAATATGCTGTTCTTTACCGGCCGCCGCATTAACGGCGAAACCGCCTACGAATGGGGATTGGGTGATATCTTTACCGACACAGACAAAGTGCGGGATGCAGCTGTCGAACTGGCCCGTGAAATCGCCGAGAATGCGCCTTTGGCATTGGTCTCACTACGCCAGCAACTACGGCCCGACCTTGCTGATGCGGTCAAGGCCGCCACCGACATTGAAGGTAAGGAACAATTCTGGTTGCAACGCACCGAAGACCATAAAGAAGGTGTAAGAGCGGTGTCGGAACGACGACCCGGCAACTTCCAAGGCAAGTAACAAACTGCAATGACCCAAGGTAACCCGGTGTATGATCGATTTTACGATTGACGAAAGTGACGAGCTGATCCGCAATACGGTCGCGCGATTCGCTGAGGATCATATCGCCGCACACTTCCGTGACTTTGAGTCGGCCCGGCAAGTCCCCGATGCAGTCATCAACGCCTGGGAAAGCCTGGGCTTGAATGGCCTCGAGCTACCGGATGAACTCGGCGGCAGTGATAGTAGTATGATGACTCGCGCGTTGGTGAACGAGGCCCTGGGCGCGGTCGACGCCGGCGCGGCCCTGGCACTTGACCGAATCGGCGCTGCTGTCTACCCGCTACTCGAAATGGCGAGTACGGCCGAAATCCGGGAAATCATCACGCCGCTGTTGGCGGAATCGAGCCGACGCGCGCTGCTAGTCTATGTACCTGACGGTCGAGTTGAGTCTGAAGGCAAGACCTGTAGTGGCACGATGCCATTTGTGCACGCCGACCACGCCGATCTTGTTGTGTGTCTTGACCGGCAGCGGGCATGGACGATCGACACAGGCTTTGAATTCGACAAGGTCCGTGGCAGCGGTCTACGCGCCGCTGCACCGTCAAGCCTCACATTTCGCAATGCACCCATCAGGCACTATTGGGAGAACACCAAAGGTGCCGCCCTTTCGCTGGCACGTGCACGAATCTATTATGCCAGCCTGCTGCTGGGGGTGATTCGAAAAAGCGCCGAGTTCTCGCGGGAATACGCAAAAGAGCGCGTCGTTTTCGGTAAGCCGGTAGCGCACCATCAGGCCATGGCGTTTTTAATCACCGATATGAATACGGCGGTGACTTCAGCACGCCTGCAGATTCAATATGCCTGCCTCGCCGGGGCCAACCGGGTCGAAGCGGCGGCGAGCGCTTTTGCAGAAACTGCCGAGCAGGCGGCCTACATTGGCCCCAATGGCGTGCAAATCCTGGGCGGCGTCGGGTTTATGCAGGACTATCCGGTAGAGAAATATATGCGCGAAGCGCGTGCCCTTGGTCTGCTATTAGGCGGCATTGACGCGGCAAAGGATGATGCCGAAACCAGCCTTGCCGCGTACCAGCCGATTATAGCAGGAGTACTGTAATGGAACTGAACCTGCCAGCCGCAGTACACGAAGAGATCGAACAACTGCGAGACTTCGGTCGCAGCACCATCCGCCCACTCGGCATTGAGCGAGACAAGATCGGCTCACCCACCCCACCCGACCATGAATTTTTCAAAACCGTATTAAAACGTGGACTTTCCAAGGACTATTCGTCCGAAGACACTCGAGGTCTCATTGGCACTAACGTCCTGCGTATATTGCAAGCTAACGAAAACGCCTACTGGGACCGCGGCGTCGCCTCATCCTTACCGGGGCCTGGCCTCGGGGCCGGCCCTGTCATGGGCATGGGCACTCCCGAACAACGAAAACGCTATATGTCCATTTTTGGCGACCCTGACAATCCCAAATGGGGTGCGTTTGCCATGACGGAACCGTCCGCAGGCTCCGACGTTGCTGCCATCAAGACCCGGGCCGTCAAGGACGGCGACGACTGGATCCTGACCGGACAGAAACTCTTTTCCGCCAATGCGGATCGAGCTGACTGGATTGTGACCTGGGCCACAGTGGATCCTTCGCTGGGTCGTGCCGGGCACCGGGCGTTTATGCTGGAAAAAGGCATGCCAGGATTTTCACCGCCCATCCCGGAAAGGAAAATGGGCATTAAAGCCTATGCTTCTGCTTCATTTTCGATGGACCAGGTACGCGTACCTGCTGCCAACCTTCTAGGCGGTGAAGAACACTACGCCAGTCGAGCCGGCTTCAAAGGTGCGATGAAAACGTTTAACGCGACTCGCCCCTCTATCGCCGCCAACGCTGTAGGTATGGCGCGGGCGTGTCTCGATGAAGCGCTCAAGTTCGCCGAAGAAACCGGCAATATCAAAAAGCCACGCATGCAGGATCGCCTTGAAACCATGCGCCGCAAAATTCGATCCGCCTGGCTCATGTGCCTGCGTGCAGCGTGGCTCGCTGACCGAGAGGAAGAGAATATCGTCGAGGCTTCCATGTGCAAGGCCACGGCGGCAGAAGTTGCCATGCAGGTAACCAGTCTCGGCATGGAATTACTCGGCCTTGAGGGCGTACGCGGGGATCACTTGATCGAGAAACTGTATCGTGATGTCAAGGCTATGGATATCGTCGAAGGCACCGGCCAGATCCAGCGCGTTATCATGGCACGCACGCTCGTCGACCTACCGAGAGACTGATGTCAGAAATTGCACTCATTGTCGGATTCGCACTCGCTGCAGCGACGCTGACAGCTATCGCTCTCGTCATGCGAAATCGACGCCAGCATCAGGCCCAGGAAAAGCGCCAGCGAGACCGGTGGATTGCCAATACGCTCTATTCCATTACCAATGAGGCCAACCGCAAGAGACTCAATGTTCACGCGACATCCAAGATCGATGTGGTAGAGGCCTTTGAACAACTGCGACAACTTGTCGCCACCTATCCGGATGACGTTGCCTCTCGCATCAACGATATGGAAGCCCGGTGGCTGGAACTGAACTCCCAGATGGCCGAATTTGGCCAACAGTCTGCCTCATCGACACTGAAATCCAGCATCCTCACCAGCCGCACCAGTAAACTCGCCAACGACCTGACCCAGCTGGCTGACGAGATTCAGGACAGCCTCGATCCCTAGGCGGTTTAGTCCTCTGGCCCACTGCCACTTTCAGCATCCTTCATTTCGTCCTCCAGTTACCAGAACGATCAAGGCGTGGAAATATTGCACGAGGTGTGAATTTTTTATCAGGCAGGGGGTGTCTGTAGATTTACGTGTCGCAGCAGTGGCTCAATCTCCTCAAGGTTGCGAAGCACCTCAGCACATTCGACAGGTTGCTCCATCAGACTCGATTTGCCCGCTCCGGACATACCGGTCAACAGTACGCTCGGCGATGGTTGCGTGGTATCCATGCCGGTTAATTGTGGTCCGTCTTTGCGTTTGCCACGATGGCCCGCGCCTGGGCAGGGCTGGTGATATAAATGAAACGCAGATGGTCGTGTTCGTTTGATGCCATCACTGCCAGATACCGGGCCCTCACTTTTCTATAACTGGTTAACATCCACCAGATCACCGTATCCGCTCTCTCCCACTTGATCGGCATGGTTCGCGCATAGTTACCATCCAGAACCCAGACATCCGGCTCAAGTGCACTCCTCAGGGTCGCGTAGAATGTTTCATCATCGGGTTGCTGCCAATCAGGTTGCCAGAACAGATCGTCCATCTCGATATAGGGAATCCCCATGGCCTCAGCCAGGGCTCTACTGAAAGTAGATTTGCCACTCCCGCTGACACCAACGACGTTGATCCTTTTCATAGTGTTTATTTAAAGTCTTGATGAGGATCAAGCTATTCTACTTGCTTGAATTGATCAAACAATTGCTGGATGTTTTCAACTTGAATGTAGCTGCTGCTGGTCCCGCTAATCCGGTACGCACCAGACATTCAGATCAATCGTGGACCGCTCCCGAAAACTTAATCTTTTTATATTACGAGATCAATGCCTGGAATACGTAACCTCACGAAGCTCGCCATGGAATGCTTTATTTAGCCTCCTATAGTATGCTAAATTCTACAAACAGCCTATATTTTATAGTATCGGTCAGGCCTCTTTGACAACCAAAAGGTGGTATTTATGGTAACTCGCCGAAAAGTACTTCAGTCTGGGGCGGCCGCGTTCGCTGCAGGCATCGTGCCCTCAACCGCGTTTACCTTGACCCGAAAACGATCACTCAAAGATATCGTTAAAGGCAGAACCTTCGACTTCGAAGTCCATCTGAATGACCGTGAGCTTTATACGAATACCGATACTCCCGACATTGTTCCGGTTCCTGCTGAGCGATTGGACTCGGTTCTCGATTCGTGGGGCTGGCGCAACGACGAGCCGGGCTATGCGGACAATCGTAAGCGACTTGAGCGTTATCTCGAGCGCTCTTCAATTGAACTAAAAACGGAGTTTCTGCTTAATGAACTAACCGAGGCGGGAATCGATACAGGCATCCACCAGATGGTTGATCACTCGGTCATGCCATCGTCGATCGGCCGCCACTACATCGCTGGCTTCGATCGCATGATGGAAGATGCTATGCGTATCCGTGATCAGAACCCCGGCCGACTGATCACCATGGCGGGAATCGATCCACGATCTGGTGCAATTGACGCCGTCCGCCGGTTTGAAATCGCCATCAATGACTATGGCTGCAAGGGACTGGGCGAGGTCGTACTGCAACAGTTCGAAATCTATCCACATGACAGGAGCCTATATCCGCTGTACGAAAAGTGCATAGAATTCAATGTGCCATTCATAGGTAATTGTGAAGGACCAGCACCCTATACAATGCCAAAGGAATTCGAACAGGTGGCGAAGGATTTCCCCGATCTCAAGATCTGCCTCGCTGGATCCGGCAGGCCCAGACGATCATCTGTTGCCAATGCGCCAATGGCGGATGCCATTCGGCTTGGCAACGAGTATGAAAACATTTACCTTGGTATCGCTGCGTCTCAGCGTCGCGACAAGGCTGGTATCGAAATGTATCTAGGTTTCCTGCGCCGGTGTTTCGACTCAGATGCCAAAGGTAAAGTTATGTATGGTTCGGACTTTCCGGTCGCCGTCGGTGCCTACCATGCCAGGGATTGGGTTGATGTCGTTTTAAATCGTGCCCACGAATTCGGATTCTCGTTCTCGGATGAGGAAATCACCCGCTTTTTCTCTCAAAACACGCTAGCCTTCCTGAAGGACGTTCTATGAATCGCCGCACTGCATGCAAATTGTTAGCCGGTACTAGCGGAACTTTGTTGATGGCACCCGGACGCAGTATCTTCGGGTCTGCCATGAGGAATCCGGTTGCCGGTAGTCGGCTATATAATCATGTCCTTGAGTACACTCGCCTGGGTGAGCATAGAACCGGAACCGCCGGCGATCTCGCGACCTCGGCATGGGTCCGAGAAAAGTTCGAAGCATTCGGCCTTGAGGCCAATCTGGTACCGGTCAAATTGAACCTGTTTGAAGTTGACTCGGCATTCATCGAAATTGATCACGTCCGTTTTCGCGCCGATCCCGAGTGGTTTCCGACAAGCACACCCTCCAATGGTGTAACGGCACCACTTCGAATGCTCAGCGAGGGTGAAGACGTAAGCGTGTTGCGTGGTCACATCTGGGTTACTGAAGTTCAGATGGAGCGACCTGTCATTCCAAAGGAAGTCAAGGAGCGGGCCCTTGACGCGGCCCGTGCTGGCGCATTGGGTGTGGTAATGGTTACACGGTTCCGCACCGATGAACTGACCGGCCGCGGTGCCCATGGTGAGGCAGGACATAACAAATGGATTCCCATCCCTCTGGTCGCGGTCGCCGCGAAACACAAGGCAATCGTGAGTGCCGCCAAGCGGGGAGTCAAAGCGCGACTAGTGGTAACGGGTACAGAACAACCTAACGCAAACGCTTACAACGTAACCGGCACCAACACCAGAGTAAACACCAAAGCACACACAGAAAAGGGCAACGACGCTAAATACATTATTGTAACGACACCACAAAGTGGTATGTTTCGATGCGGCGGAGAAAGAGGCGGTGGCATCGCCTTGTTGCTTGGTCTTGCGGAGTGGGCGGGACGAAGGAATGGAAAGACTCGCTATCTCTTCTCAACCAACACCGGGCATGAACAAAGTGGCAGTGGCGCACACAAGCTGCTTGAAGCTGTACCACACCCGGACCAGGTTGCTGCCTGGCTTCACCTCGGCTCGGGCATGTCCTCGTGGCACTGGCGGCCGAGGAAAGACGGCACGTTTGAACGCTATACCGAAAAGAGCGGAGTCAGGAATTTCGGTGCCTCACCCTCATTACTGCCGTTACTCAGCGAATCCTTCAAGCCCATCCCGGACCTTGAGCCACAGTCGCAACGTTATGCAGGCGAACTGCGTCACTATATCGACGCCGGCTATGCATCTTTCGGGTTCTGGGGCTACAACCAGTTTGGGCACACCCTCGCTGATGGACCAGAACAGGTCTCACCCTCTCTGCTGGAGCCGGTCGGCGAGTGCCTTGTACGTGCACTTGAGGTTATCGAGCGAACCATTTGACTCCTGTAAGTGACGGCATCAGGCAAGCCCTTTGAGCAACACTAGGTTAGCCGTTGACGCTGCAAGCCGATGTTTGGCAAGTTGCTGATATTCGTCTGACTCATACCAGTCCCGCGCTGACGTTTCTGAGGGAAACTCAATCAGCACAGTACGCGTACAGCCCCACTCGCCTTCCAGTACCTGTACGCTCTCGTCTACAGACAGCAGCTTGCCCTCATACTTCGAGAAGATGTCCATAAATCCCGCTGCGTAGTGTCCGTAGCGCTCACGATCGTTGATGTTGAGTTCAGCAATCAGGTATACGGTCATAATTAATTGCCCTCGCGCCCTTACAGAGCTAATCCTCGCTTCCCAGGTTGGCCCGCTCGGAGAGCGCTTCTTTTTCCAGCAGCCGTGCGCCACGAAGAATACCACCCAGTGCATAGTTGCCTTCATGGCAGGCATACTCAAACACCCGATCATTGGTTGCAGGCCAGGTGTATTCACCGGACCAGGGTTTCTCCCAGGTATTCGGATCTTCCACCGTGAACTGGTACAGCAAGGTGTCCTGGTCGAGGCGTGAGAAGCGCTCGGTTACGGTAAGGGCAGCTGACGCCACCGAAAAGACCGAATCTTCACGGAAGTTGGTGGTTTCAACCACCAGTGTATCGCCTTCCCAATGACCGATGGAATCACCCATCCAGCGCCGCATCTGATCCGGCAAATGCTGGTCGTTGAGACGGATGATGCGCGCGTCATGGTTCATTTCCACCATGATCATGACGTAATCATCGGTCTGCACGATTCGCTTCAGATTGTTATACATCACCGGCAACATGGGCGGACCCGACGTGGAGCCAAACCCCAGCAGGCAACGTTCAGATACCGGGCGTGACTCAGGATGGTCATAGGGACCTTTATCCATGTCGATCCACCAGGCCTTGCCAGTATTCTCGTGATAAAACTTCGCCATCTCCATGCGACGCTGTTGTGCCGCTGGCGTGAAGGCCGGCATGCGTCCATTTTCCGGTTCAGTGATGATCGAGGTACGAAATTTGCCGTCTATTTGCGTTACCTTCTCACCGATGTCGACAAAGAACGCGTTGTAACCACCAACACCGCCGGCCGCACCGGAAAATTCCGGCACAAAAATCTCGACTCCACCAGCTGGCGGCGCGGTCCGATCGGGATCACTGGGCGCGTTGTCCCTGGCGAGACTCTCTTTCCAGTACTGCTCGATCTCGGCGGCCTCCTCCGCCGTTACCGTCAGCTTGTCGCCATAGCGCCGGGGCCGCGACAGTGGCGTTAAAGTTGCGACGTCATAGGTACCGGACAAATCTGGATGACCGGATGCTGTTCGCGGTAAATCTTCCTGGGCCAGGGCAGTGACCGCACCCAGGGCGACTACCAACGACAGGACTCCGGTCGCCACTCGCATAACAGGCAGGTTCAGGGCAAGTTTGAGGGTGGGCATAGGTCAGTTCCCGCATCGAATGATCGGATGATTGTCGGTGCCCTGCGCAAATTGTGCAAGCTCGCTACCGTGCTATAGCGCTTTCCGGATCGCCTGTGTCACCGCCTCAATATGCTTGCCATAGTCACTCCCGGTGGCTGTCGGTGCATTACCGTGGGCAGCGATCACCAATTGTGCCGCCGGGTCGACATAGATTTGTTGTTCAAATATACCGAGGGCCGCATAACTGCCCTGGTCATATAGCCACCACAGATAGCCGTAATTCTCATAGCCTTCAGACGGCCGCGTTGACCTTGCCATCCAATCCGCGGGCAGAACCTGGGTGCCATCCGCCAGCTTGCCATTGTTCATGGCAAACAGGCCGATGCGAGCATAGTCGCGCAACGTGGCACTAATGCAACAGCCACCGGTTTCGCCACCGGCAGGACCGCCCAACAACCAGGTCGCATCCGACTCCATACCAAACGGCTGCCAGATCTTGTGAGCCAGGTAAACCGTGGCATTGTTCCCAATCGCGGCTCGCAGGATTTCACCGACAAGGTTGGTCTCACCGGTATTGTAATTAAAAGTCTTACCTGGTTCGCTCTCCCTCGACAACTGCGCCAGATATCGCACCAGCTCAAGACCGTTGGCGCCACCGGCATTGGCAACATCTGACTCAGGATCCGCATAGTCTTCATTCCAGGCCACCCCGGATGCCATATGGAGCACATTTTCGATCGTGGCATCCTCGTAGGGTGTACCTCTCAGCCGCGGCAAATAGTGTGATACCGGTTCGTCAACACTCTCGATATAGCCATCGACGAGGGCCGCCCCGAGCAACATCGAGGTCACCGACTTGGTTACAGAGAACGATATCCAGCGCGTCGATTGGTCGTTGCCAGCGCCATAATGCTCGAACACGATGTCCCCATCCTTGACTACAATCAGCCCCATAGCTGAAGGCATGGCGACAAAATCTGCCAGCGTAAAAGTCTTGTCATCGACCGTGTAGGTCAACCCGGATAAATCCATGGGATTCTCGTCCAGCACCAGCGGTGTAGCACTCGCCTCGATCGTTCGCGTGGGGTACAGTTGATCAATGCTTTTAAAGGCGACCCGCCGTTCTGGCGTGGAGAAAAAGAGAAGCCCCTCGGCGGTGCCGCTCGCCAGGCGTTCAGCGAGTGCCGCCACCATCGCCGCATCACCCTTATCCGCGGGCGCCGTTTCGCCAGAAAGAAACGTGCAGCCAGATAACAACAACAGCATTGCGTACACGAATGGTGTATTAAGTTTGATCTTCATGCCTTGACCTCGTATCAATGGATCGGTTTGCATGCACATTGTTAATTGTTAGATGGTCGCATACAGCCCTCAAGTAGTACCGAGCAACAACTGCGCAACCGTCACCAGAATAATGAATAATAATACATATCCAACGCTAACCAGGGCACTGAGTACATACTTTAATATTACTCCTCGTTCGGAACGAAATACTCGCGAACTAGTGTATACCGCCATGAGTCCACAAAGCACCCCCAAGGCACCTCCAATAAAAACGAGAACAATTGGAATCCCCATCCATAGATATTCGTACCATGCCAATGGCTTCGCAATAGCTACATCTTCCTCGCCGATTGTTACTCTGGGAATGGGATCGAAGAATACTGAAGTCAACTTTACAGCGCACAATTGTCCGTGGTCATCGCGGACTTCGTACTTCCCTCGCTTACCTGCAACAACTTCCCCTTTCTGAAGTAGTTTAGGGCTAAGCCACTTGGCTGGTCGAATTGATAAAGGTTTTGATTGGAAGGATTCGTGATTGATTGATATATCCATATATGACTTCTCCTTGTCGTTCTAACAGCGGATTAAGCTGCCTTCAGTTTTCTGTAGCTATTTCTACCGTGTGCTTTATTGAAGCACAGATCATGGTTTTCAGAGAATCGTGTTGATTGCTTGCTGAAGCATTTGAAGAGAATTTTCGAGATATGGCCGGGCTTCTGCGAACGCCCAAATGGTGAGAGAAGTAAGAATTATTGGCTGTGCTACCACAAAGGCAAGAGCGCCAAATGCCTCGAAGAAAAATTTCATGTTCTTTCCGGTTTCCCGCGTGATTCTTAGGTGCCCAATCACATCAACGCCCATTTTTGTTAGCACCCACAACTCAAGGATCGTGAGAATCGAGAAGAAAGCTACGATCCCTGTCATGACAAGGAGTAATTCCATAGGCTATCTCCTGGAAGCTAATAGGATCGTCGATGGTATATTTTCCACATATCGCGATGGAATGCAGCCATTTTGGGCCGGCCTCACGTGGACGCTGTTCGTGCCCTGCTACCTGATCGAACACGATTACGCCAGGGCGCAAGAGACCCATTTGGCACCGGCGTTCTACGATTAGCCGTTTGCTCGCAGTGCCGCTGCTTCAAGGGCGTCTCGCAACTTGTCCTTGCCGAAGAAGATTTCGTCACCCACGAGCAGCGTGGGAGAGCCGAATGTGCCGCGATCGACCGAATGCCCTGTGCACTCGATCAGGCGTTGTTTTACGGACGCGTCCGCAATCCCTTCAAAGATCTCCTGAACCGGCAACCCGGCCGCATCCAGTGCAGCCGCAATGACCTCGTCTTCGTCCATCTTGAGCGCCTGTTCCCACGTCGCGCGATACATGACATCAATGTAACGCTGGTAGTATTTCGTACCCTGGGCAAATACGGCGCCTCGCATCATCTTCAACGTATTGACGGGAAAATGGGGGTTCGACACCTGCGGCGCAATGCCGTGCGCTGCACAGAATCGCTGCGTTTCGATCCGCTGGTAATCCGGTTTGTTCCTGACGCCCTGAAGTGACACCGCCGGAGAGACATTGTTGGTCGCCTTGAACACGCCGCCCAGCAGGATCGGTACATATTCGAACTCGATCCCGGTCTGCTCCGTCACCGCTGGAATGACCTTGTGCACCAGATAGGCGTTCGGACTGCCAAAGTCATAGTGAAATTCAATCTTCATGGATTGCCTGCTTTCCAGCCGGGCGTGTCGGACGCATCCGCGGCGGCCCGGTATCTACTATTTTGGGTGGCAAGCGGATACAATTACCGTAATACCGGTACAAACAGGAAATCGCCGCCATCGTGACCTGCCAGCCGAATGTCGCCATATTCAGGAGTCTGGTTCGAGTTCACCATGACTGGCCGCCTCAGGTTCGAGAACAGAGTATGACCGTCTAAAATAATCTTGTTGGTGGTCAGCGCGTTGATGAAGGCGCGAGCAAAAACTGAATGACCCTCACTTCCCTCGTCAGATACTGGCTCGAGTCCACCAGAGGTCAGTACGGTCCTTGCACGTTTGTTGGCCAACCGCTCGACAAAATCAGGTGCCGGAACAGTCAGGTTGACACCACGAGTCAGCGTCCCCGAGTAGCAACTGTCGGCAACTACCATCACGTGCTTCGCTTGCAGCGCACGGAGCGCATCAGTGATGGATGAATTGGAAACCCAGTTAGTCGGATCCTCTGCTTGCGCATCCACCGGCAACCAATAGCCGCGACCGGCGTCGGCATCCAGCCAGCCGTGCCCGGCATAGTAGATCAGCAAGTTGTCAGAGGCAGTGAGCGACCGTCGCATCTGGTTGAGCGCACGAAGAATATCGGCACGGGTCGCATCAATCATCAGCGACACCTGAAATCCATACACCTGTTCAAGAACACTGCCGACCGACCGCGCATCAGCGATGGCCGTTACGAGTTGTGGCAGGTTCACATAATGATTGTTGCCGATAACGAGCGCGTGGTAGTTACCGAAGCCGCTACGGGTACCAAATGTCCAGTGCTGACTTGTCAGCGCTGGTTGCGAAGGCAGCGAGGCAACACTCATCCGCTCGAGAATTGAAGCGTTGATTGCAGTTGCGAGCTGATTATCCTGGTCCAGGGCGCTGGCCAGACTACTGAGCGCTGCATTGGTCGCTTCCTTGAATTTTGGCACGGTAGCGGGATAAGGCATCTTGCGCTCACCCAGTCCCTCAACGCGCCCAATCTCCCGTTGGTCCTGATTGATGAAGATCCCGGTGATCCCGATGCGTGTCGTCTGAAAGGACATGCTCGCGACTTCGGCGCGAAGATCGAGCACCATAATGATGTCCACCGGCGCTGACCGGGCCAGCTCAAGGCTTTCAAACCGAAGCACATCCTCGAACCGCCTTGTCAGGACATCGTTGATGCCGCCGGTAAGGTATTGTGGATCGAGGTCTGCAATGCCTGTTCGATTCTTGAGGACGGCGACGGACTCATATTTTCGAAGATGCTCGGCGACGTGATCCATCGACTTGTGCGCATTGTCGGAAAGAACAACGCCGAGCGTGAGATGTGTGTAAGGGGAGTCGGAACGGGCGCTGCGGCCGATCGTTGCGAGCGGGTCCGAGAATTCCGGTGTAGGCGTCGTACAGGCCGTCGTGAGCAGCAAGATGGTAAGACAGAATCTCGATCGCATACCTCTGCTCCCGGCCTGATGGCATTGCCTTGTTAAAACAGGACCAGGTAATAGTAGCCCTTTTCCACGGCTTTCTCCACCATGTAGCCCTCGCCTAAAACCGCCTCAATGTGGCAACTGCCAGCAACTCAGTACTGAAATTGAAATGACTATTGGTTGAACAGGACGCCCACTGGTTACGCATCGGGAGAACACCAGGCCATTCAATCTGCGCGCCCAATCGACGGCCGCGGCGTATTCGAGCGTGCAGGCCTATCGGGTTTTGTGTTCGCCTGGCTTTATGAATAGGGTTCCAGATTCAACGTGCCCTCAATTTTTTCGCGCACCTCATCAGGCACGCCCGCCTCTTCTGCAAACGATATCCATTTCGATACCGTCGCCTGCACTTCGACAACGATTATTGCAGCGCGCCCCCGTTTCATCGAAGCCGACCTGGCGCAGACGTTGAAGTCCTCCAGCGTGAACCTGTCGCGTTTTCCGTTCATCGTCATCTGATGGCTTGCCGTCCACGCACCGGCAGGATTGAAGCTGTAGGTCATGTCAAAGGCCGGCGCCAGCGACCACTCACCGGATTGATTCATCAGGAAGGCGATATTCTTCACGTGGTCATCCTGATTGCGGGCCACGATGTTGAATACCATGCGCCGGAACAGTTGCTCGATGGCCTGCATGGGCAACTGCAGTTGCCGCATCACCAGCAGGGTCTGTTCGTAGCTGTAAGCGCCCGCTCTATTGAAATCGTAGTGCGCCAGTGCGCACAGTGACTGCCTGTGAAATTTCTCGCCGGCACCAACACGATCAAAGCGGCGCGTCATGAAATGCGACCGGCCATTCTCTTTGAACAGCCGGGATTCACTCATCTCTATGCCACAGTCGAGCGCCATCAGGTAATCGGCATACTCGATTAGGCCGTAGCCTTTCGGGTCTTCCAGCTCCTTGTCCTTGTTGCCACTGACGCCGTCGAATTTTAGTAGCCAGTATTCAAACCCCTTGCCGGCTTTGACCTGGCCGGACCGCACTTCATTGGTTTTCGGATTCCATGCGATGACCGCCTTCGCCCTCGCGCCACCGGCGGAGGTGCCCACGCGCAGAAGATCCGGCAGCGAGTCGGCCAGCAGCCCGAGGAAAGTCTGGCGTGAAAGCTCGGGGAAGCGGTGCACGCGCCGGGACAATGGGATCATGATCGGCACGAGCTGAATGCCGCTTTGCGCGAATATAGCAATTGGCCGATTTACTGCTGGAAAATGGGGGAAACGGCAGCGAAATAACTACCTGAAACCACTTGACAGAGCGGTCTTGCGACTGGATTACTCCCGGTAGGCGACATATTCCTGTGCCTCTTTCACAAAGCGTTGTCGCGTCCCGTCATTGGCAAGTTCGAGCAACTGCTGATACATGGTACGCGCCAGGGATTCGTCACCGAGCGCCCGCGCAGCACCCAGCAGGCCATTGAAACGCCTCGGGGTCACCCGGAAAGGCCGCATAGAGCTTTTCTGAAGCCTGCTCCCAGCGGCGGATGCGGAGCCAGTAATCGGACGCCAGCGGTTCGAGGAAGAATGCCTCCGCCGCCGCCACGAACAGCCGTTCCCGCTCCGTCGGCAACCCAAGCGCTTTGGCCCTCTGCACGGCCTCCCATCCCTGCTGGCGCGCTTCCACTCCTGGCCGGGTCGGCCAGAGCGGCTGAAACAACGTCATCGCGATACCCCACTGCGCCATGGCGCAGTGGGGGTCGGTCACAGTGATCTGTCTGAATGCTTCCCGTGCTTGTGGATACCTCATGTGATGCAGGAGAGCAACCGCCCGATTGAACTTCACCTGAGTCTGTTCGGTACAGGTAACGGGGGAAGTCAACCGTGCCCAGGGAATGGCTGGCGTGCTGAGAAGCGTCGCGTTTGGGTTCGTCTGCGCAGCCCGCAAGTAAAACGACTATCAGACTGGTGGCAAGATACAGCATGCCAGGACGACGTGCGCGCGCCACCCAACACCAGCTTAGGTAGCGTGGTCGTTCTGGCGCGGCAATTGGCGTGACAGGTTCCTTCGTCAGCTTCAACTTTATGTTATACGCCTGCTCTAAGAGGGTATTTTTCGGGGTGACGGATCGAATCAAGGGACAGATCAATATCGAGATCTGGCCAATGGTAGGACTCAGGGGCTTCCTCGACCACGTTGAGGATCTGCTCAACTGTCCCCTTCTTGAACCACGGAAATTCGTCAAACGGCAGGAAATGCTCTTCTTCCGCGGCGAGCAGCCAAATTCCATCTGGGGAGATATCAGTAACTGCGATCTGGGAAGTGTTTTTTCCAGGCTGCGATGAGCTCATCTCGGTGTGCCTCCATGATTCGTCGAATCTGGTTCAATTGTACCTCTGAAAACCGCGCATTTCTCGCTAATTCTATCTCCGGCTCCAGCCAGAATTTGGCATCCCCATCGGGAGATCGGACATGAACATGCATTCTCGACTCTTCTAGCGAGAAAAAGAAGAATCGATATCCACGCTCTCGGAATACTGTAGGACTCATCCAGGCGTATAACACCAGGTTAAGCTGCCAGGCGGTTCTGGCGCGACAATTGCGCCAGCAATTGGCATGTCAGGTTCCCTCGTCTGCTTCAATCCCATGTTGGGCGGGGACCTTCGAAACCGTGTACCTTTCTGCACCATCTCTAAAGTATCCTTCTGATTGAGACCACAGTTCGTACATCCATTTCGAGTGCCCCAATGTCAATGGCCTTAATGTGAGCCGCGTCGTGTCAAGATTGGGTATTTGCAATTTCATGTTGATGGAGTAGTCGCCTAACGCTTTGCTAATGGGCAGCCGCTGAGCAGAGCAGGATGTCCCGTGGAGGCCACGCTTTTTGTGGTTGGACCGAACTTAAGCAACTTGTTAGCTTTATCCATATGTTGCGCTCACAACCCTATTGCCTTTGTCAAATTCAATAATACATTGGTAAGTATCAAAGTTATATTTACTACTAAAAACAATTTTCGAGCCAGATTTTGTGGCGCTCTGCTCGTAGCTCGACAAGTTTGCAGTATCTAATTGCCTAACTACACTTGCTTGTTCAACACCAGAAATGAAGTTGCCACAAAGATAGTAAACCTCTTGCCTTGCAATATTCCAAAAAATCGTTCCCGTAGCAAAAGCAATAATAAATGCAGACATGAAAAATAAATAATACTTATTCTTGGTTGTCATCCTGTGACTCCTGCGCATCCACTTCAAGCTAACACCAATTTAAGCAGCGCGGACGTTCTGTCGACAATTGCGATAGTAATATTGGTGACAGGTTGCTTCGTCCGAAAGAGGACCGAAGCGACGAGTGACTTCAACTGCATGTTATATGCCCACGGTTGCTGATTCGATGAATTGGATACGTTCACTTACTGACACCTTCGGCAGCACACAAACAGAATATTTCAGTTTTGCGTAAATTTTCAGAATAGATTCATGAAACTGTAAATATACATCGAATGTCGCTGTACGAACTTCATCGTTCACAAATATCTCTTTCCAGGGCGGTGCGACAAACACCGTTTCCTCGTATCTATTCAACTGCGCCGCTCGCAGACACTCATCTGATGCGACTTTGAATCTATCGGCGTACGCAACAATATCGGGCAACCCTCTATCGTAAAACGTGAGTTGATTTGCTTCGCGATAGTCGGAGAGAGATTGAGCGAGCATTTCTTCGATAAATGGATCAGGTTCTCTTTTCGCAGCATCCGATCCATAGTTCAGAACCTTTCGTCCTGGTTCTTCGAAACAGTTATAACCCAAACCTCTCAACCCATCGATCAGCGTAGATTTCCCAGTACCGGAAGTTCCGGTCAAGACGAATCGTTTTGGTTTGTCTACTTTGGGCATGCTCGGTTGGTCAATGGCACATAACACCGGGTTAAGTGGCCGCGCTGAAGCGCGAAACGCTGATGAAAGCAGTACGAGCGGCAGGCGAACCTGTGAGCGACGCGAGGAGCGAACGAACGGGCGGCGTTCCGCTTCAACTTTATGTTAGATGCCCACACTACACCTTCTCCAGTTTTAGCGGTGGCCCGTCGGGAAGCTGGACATCGATCCTATCACCAGCTTGGATCTGACCACCTCGAATCACAATACCCATCACTCCGGCTTTACGCACAATCTGACCGCTACTATCACGATCCAAGACTGCCGAAAGAAGACCTTTTTGGAAAGATTCGATCTGAGCGCAAGGATTTCTGAGCCCAGTCAATTCTATGATTGGGCCTTGTGAGAACAACAATCGCGCACCCCGACACAGTCCCAACAGATCAATGCCGGAGGTGGTTACGTTCTCACCAAGATCAGCGCACGCCACAAAGCGCCCCTGTTCGGCCAGTTCGTCAAGTAGCTCGCTATGAATTAGGTGAACCTGGCGTAGGTTCGGTTGCGTAGGATCTTTGGCCAAGCGCGATCGATGCTTGACGGTCTCACCGCAGTGCGCATCGCCCTTTACTCCCAAGCCCTCAAGCAGCTCGATCGAGTCGACGATCTTCTTCGTGAATGTATGACTCTCACTCAGACTAACGGATCGAACTGTCGCATCGGTGCTCATGGGCATCTAACACCAGGTTAAGCCGCGAAGCGGTTCTGGCGCGCCGGTTGCTCCCGTAAGCCGCGTGACAGGTTCCTTCGTCAGCTTTAACTTCATGTTATGTTCCGAACCCCTGCATCATTACACCAACGTAGCCCGCAAGTCCCACGGTATAAAGAAGTAGAATCACATGCATCAACGTAACTACCCCAGAGATGGCCCTATCCTGGAGATTGTGTCGCCCTCGCGTAAACAAGAACCTGATAAATTGCCACATGGTTCTTGGCGTATTGTTCAGAATCAAGTGCGGCCTTCCCATCTCCTCGTACTTCTCAGGGTGCAGACGTTCCAGACGCTTGAATAGCCAATGACACAGTGCAAACCAAACAGCGACTGCGACAGCCGACAGTTGAAATACCATCAGCTGCACGACAGACCCACTGAAGGAACATAACACCGGGTTAAGCGGCGTGACCGTTCTGGCGCGGCAATTGCGCCAGCAATTCGCGTGACAGGTTGCCAGGTCAGCTTCAACCACATGTTATGTGCCGCTCTCTGATGAAAGCGCAGCGAGATCTTCACCCTCTGCGACAAACTGCCTGAGCTCAAAACCATTACCTTCGGTGTCTTTGAGCTCACACATTCTTACGGGAACAAAGTCCGTGGCCTCTCGAGTTACAATGTGCTCCCCACCTGCGTTTAGAACCGCGGCTATCCCGGCATCAAGATCTTCTACTTGCAGGTTGAGACCGGCGTGCCGAACAACAGATTCAGTGCTGTCCTTCGATAGTATATGTAACGCGATCGTTGCTCCACCACATCTAAGCATCGACCATCCCGGTGTGTGTTGCACAACCGGAAGATCAAAAGTGTCGCGATAGAATTTCAGCGCCCGATCCATGTCGTGAACGTAGAGGATAAAGAGAGGGTCTTTTGCTAGCATGGTGGTCTCACCTTGTCGGGACCGTGAGTTACCGAAGGCACATAATACCAGGTTAAGCTGCCAAGCGGTTCTGGCGCAGCGGTTGCGCAAGCAACCGATGTGACAGGTTCCCCGGTCTGCTTCAACTTCATGTTATGCGGCTCCAGCCTTTAGCTTCCGAACGCCACGT
>JBBDIT010000007.1:0-1263 GCA_040880285.1 Pseudomonadales bacterium
CGAACGTTACATCCACTACCGGGGTCGTGTTCACGGTATGACTGTCGGTGGTATCAACGTCTGTCAGTCCCTGTAGCAGGTTGGCACCGGTATCCAGGTTGGTCTCATCGGCAGACGCGCCTTCCACCACGGTAAATGAGTTATCCTGCGCCACCGGAGCATTGTCGTTAGTCTCATTAATCGTAATAATCACAGTCGCTGTATCTGTCTGGCCAGCAGCATCAATTACTTCGAATGTGAATTGATCACTGAAGACTTCGGAATCGTCGTGGGTGTATGAAAAGGTACCATCGGTATTGAGCGTGAATGAAGCGGCATTGCTCGGGCCACTCACCGGAGTTGCATTAACCGTGTGTGAGTCATCCGGCAAATCGTCGTCGGTCAAACCCTGTAACAAATTTTTCCCAACCGAAGCGAGGTCAGCTTCTGTCGCTGTCGCCCCTTCATCGACTTCAAAGGCATTACCTGCTGCAACTGGAGGGTTGTCATTCACCGGGTTGATCGTGATCGTCACCGTCGCCGTGTCAGTGTTACCCACCGCATCTGCCACCGTGTAGGTGAAGCTGTCCGAGAAGTTCTCCGTGTCATCATGCGTGTAGCTGAACGTGCCGTCACTCTGCACCGTCACCGTACCGAACGAGGTCGCCGTCGCGGCGCCCACATTGCCGCCAACACCGTTGACCGCACTCACTACCAGGGTGTCGTTCGGCAAATCCTCATCGGTATCACCATCCAGCAGGCTTGAACCAGCATCATCCAGGTCGGCTTGCGTTGCCGTCGCCCCTTCATTCAACGTGAACGATTCCGCTTCCGCTACCGGCGTATTGTCATTCACCGGGTTGATCGTGATCGTCACCGTCGCCGTGTCAGTGTTACCCACCGCATCTGCCACCGTGTAGGTGAAGCTGTCCGAGAAGTTCTCCGTGTCATCATGCGTGTAGCTGAACGTGCCGTCACTCTGCACCGTCACCGTACCGAACGAGGTCGCCGTCGCGGCGCCCACATTGCCGCCAACACCGTTGACCGCACTCACTACCAGGGTGTCGTTCGGCAAATCCTCATCGGTATCACCATCCAGCAGGCTTGAACCAGCATCATCCAGGTCGGCTTGCGTTGCCGTCGCCCCTTCATTCAACGTGAACGATTCCGCTTCCGCTACCGGCGTATTGTCATTCACCGGGTTGATCGTAATGGTTACAGTGGCTGTATCGGTATTGATACCGTCACTCACCGTATAGGTGAAACTGTCGGAGAAGTTCTCGC
>JBBDIT010000007.1:1363-167144 GCA_040880285.1 Pseudomonadales bacterium
ATCGGTACTGTCGAGTGCGGTCTCGGTTGCACCTTCATCCAGGGTCATGCTGTCATCAACACCCACCACCGGGTTGTCGTTGACCGGGTTGATCGTAATGCTTACCGTCGCCGTGTCGGTATTGATACCGTCACTCACCGTATAGGTGAAACTGTCGGAGAAGTTCTCGCTGCCGTCGTGCGTGTAGCTGAACGTACCGTCTGACTGGACGGTCACGTCACCATTCGTGGTCGGCGTCGATGATCCCACCGTCGCAAGTCCATTGACCAGGGTCACCGTCAAGGTGTCGTTCGGCAAGTCGACGTCAGTATCGTTATCCAGCAGTGAGGTATCGGTACTGTCGAGTGCGGTCTCGGTTGCACCTTCATCCAGGGTCATGCTGTCAGCAACCGCCACCACCGGGTTGTCATTGACTGGTGCCACCTCGACGGTGATCAGCTGGTCATGTGTCAATCCGAAACCATCGGTGACACGAACATTGACGCCATAAATGTTGTCACCGGCCGTGCCGTGAACATCCGTTGGATTCTCATAGTCGGGGGCACTGGTAAATGACAGGGCACCAGTAACACTATCAATGGCAAACGCAGCGTCATCAGCACCAATGCCGCCGGGAATGGAGAAGATTGCAGACTCTGGGAAGCTAGCGCCAAGATCACCGTTCGGGTCGGTATGAGCTACCTGGCCCACAGCGGTCAGATTTTCGTTCACGTTGAATGTCGTGGACGTGATGGTCGGGGCCCCGTTGACCCGCACAAAAAACGATAGCGGATCGGACAGGCCCTCTCCCTTCCCGTTATCGGCAAAGACCCAGTACAAGTCGTCGCCGGCTTCATCGAACGTACCATTGACTTCCAACTGATCCGCGTCACGTGGATTGAAGTATTCACAGCCGAGGCCGTCACAGTTGACCGGGCCCACGTCGGGATCGGGCGCCGTAACACCGGGTCCTGCCCTAAGTGTCGCCGTATACGTACAGGAGTCGTTACAAAAAACGCCGGGATTAATGGTCTCATCGAAGAAGAAATCCCCCCAGAGGTCGACAAAGACGTTGCCATCTGTGTCAGTGCCGAGGAAGCCCTCGGTGTAGGTGTCACCCTGGTTAACGATCAGAACGTACTCTCCGTCTCCACCGCTTTGCGTCGGATCGACTGACGCGGGGTCTGCGGCTGCGGCCATAGGAAGCAGCAACGCCAATAGCAAGGTGGTCGCAAGACTCCCTGCCCTCAATCGCTGGAACGCTCCTATCCCTGACGCCATCTTAGAACCTTCTACCGTAAGTGGTCTGTACCATCACGTTGGCGACATCCGTGCCACCAGTGCCATAAGCAGTTACCCGAAATACCTGGGTTCGACCGGAACCCGTATCCTGGCCGATATTGTCGAGGTTCAAACGGTCTTCATCGGACACGACGGTTTGAATGAACTCGATAATGTATCTTGGCTGGGCTGCTACACCGTCGATATTAGTGTCCACTACATTGAATTGCATTGCGTTATTAGACGGGTCATCCCAATCGAATGACGAAAGGTCAACAGTGGGGGGTGGCAATGTATCGTTACCCGGATATCGTCCATCCGTGTTGGCGGTCTGGAAAGGGGTAAGCGTGGTCACTGCCGCCAGATAAATTTCTGCTTCGAGGATCGCGCTCTCGGCGGCCTGGAACGCCAGGTTCGAATCCCGCGCATTGCGCGCCATCCGTTCCTGCAGGCTGGTGTTCTGTACAGAGGACACGCCCAGGATTGTGAGAATCAACAGGATGACGAGGCTCATAATCAGTGCCACGCCTTGTTGCGTGTGTCGCGTTACCATCAGTGTCATCGCTTTGCCCACGTCTATCCCTTATTCCTTACCTGAATGGTCTGGTGAAACGTTCTTCGCACCAGGCCATCGAAGGTCTCACCAGAAATACATGACTGCACTGTACAACCGTGTGTCGGCGGCGAGGTTGCGCCAACCTCATCGACGCTGTTGACTGTAATGGATATCCTGACGGTCTGTACGTCGGTGAAGTCCGTGACCAGATTGGCAGTCAGGTACTGGTTGGGTGTACCGTCATTGTCCGTGTCGGTACCAAACAGGACCTGCAGGTCCTCGACACCCTCAACCAGTTCTACCGGTGCATCTGTGCCGAACCGGCGCCAAAGTGAAAGCGGTGTGTCGCCGACATTGTTGACGCCGGCACCCGGCGCAATGAAAAATGTGCTGGTCCTGATGGCGCTGACCGCAGCATGCGTCTCGGTCTCAAAGGTATTCACCTCAGCGAGTCTCTGGACGCTGTTATTTAACGGTGGCGCATCAAAGGTATCGTGCTCCAGGGTGGCCTCGGAGCCATTATCAGTCAATTTTGTAATCCGAAAGATCGTCGATTTTTCACAATCGTGAATCATGACCATGTCATCTTCAACAAACTCAAGGCCACCAGCCGGGATGGTGACGACAACGTCCTCGCTTGAAGTCAGGAGGCTGGTAAACAGGGGCGCCTCATTTTGTGAGGCATAGCGGATCGTCAAGACATCGGTTCCCTCGATGACTGTATCGATATCAATCGCGTTGCCCCCAACCGAGACGGTTGCTGTGCTGGCATCATAGGCACTGGCCAATGGCGTCAATACCGGATTCCAGTCACCGACACCCCAATCATAGGCCTGTATGCCACGGAACAACTGGAACTCATAAGGAATATCGCCTCGAAACTGGATGGTCGTATAGACGTCTTCGTTCTCCGAGAAGCATCCCTTGTAGCCCGCCTGCTGGATTGCGCGGCCGAGAAAATCCAGTGAGAAGCGTGCCCCTTCCTGCATGCGGGATTGCCCTTGCATGAGGTTGTAGGTTTCAGAGTTTGCGGTGAACAGCTGAATGACACCGACGGTGACCACCGCGCCCAGTGACATGGAGATCAGCATCTCAACCAGTGAGAGTCCTTTTTGTTTGACGTAACCGAGTGCACGCATATCAGTTCACCTGGGCCCGCAGTGCTATTGAGCTGGTATCACCTTCAGAGTTGTCTACCCACTCCACCGTAATCACATACACCCCGCTGACCTGACCCACCGAGGCTCTTCCGCCCGGCAAGGCGCTGCGGTTGTTGTTGGCACCGGTGCCATAGTTATAGTTGGCACAGGCTTCAAAAATGTCACCGTCGGCATCCGTCATATTGATGGCGCACTTCCACTGGGATACATCGTAAGCCGCCATCTCGGTGCGCGAGCAAGGGTTCAGCGTGCAGTCGGTGGTAACCTGGGGATCGGCGGCCAGCAGCGCCGTGTAATTAATCTGGGTATTGACCCTGATGCGATCCATAAGATCGTTGGCAAGCTGAACGGCTTCGGCCCGGTACAAGGCGTTGCGATTTTGTTGCAGGCTCACCACCTGTAGGGCCGCGACTCCCAGAATCCCGATCGCCATGATGAGTACCGAAAACAGCAGCTCAACCAGTGAAAATCCTTGTACCTGTTTTGCGTTCACGTGCGCAGGCTCCTGCTCAACAATCCGGTTGGAAGGCAGCAACCGGGTCATCCGGTCGATGCGATTTGGAACGGCCAATGGCTGTAATCACGATGCGTCGCCCGGCGACATCCGGGTGACAAATATCAAACGCACGGGTCGCACCCGCTGTGCCGCTTAGCGCGCCCAGGGAGTTAAATTGCAATGACGTAACGTTTTCAACCGAATCCAGTCGCGTCTGACCAACCAATGCGGGAAATACCCGAAATGGCCTCGGGTCAGCGCCACCAGGTTCATCCGCCCCGTCACAATCACCCGGGTTACCCACCACAACACAATAGCCTTCACCAAATTCACTATTGGCATCGCCACCATCGATGGCCTGTACACTGACAATGCCACTAACCCGCAACGCCTCACTGCGTGCCACATTGATGGCCAACAGCAAGTCATTGGTCTGGGTTGCAATGCGGTTACGTGTGATCATGCCCTGGAATGCCGGAAACGCTGCGCCCATGGCTATACCGGCGATGACCAATACAATCATCAGTTCTAAAAGAGTAAAACCTTTATTCTTTTTTCTCATAAACGGGCTATTAACACACAATGGTTGCCGATTGGGTCGAGAAACCTGTCAACGCTCCTCATACAAAAACGTCGGGAGCAAAGGCCCCTGAACCCTGAGATTGTATAGAAGCGCTACAAGATGAGGCTGCGCAGCCGATAAAACCAACCAGCCACCAGACAGATGGTAGGAAATTGCGGTTACCCGTGGCTTACGTCAGCGGGGCGCTAACAGGAAGATTGAGTGCCGTTGGCGGCCAACTGGACGCAGGCACCCTCATCCACCGGCGTCATCCGAATCACATAGTTGGTTGCCGTCAGGGTTGGGAAACTCAAGGTATAGCGTTTATTGGCTTCTGGCCCATCCGAGGGAGACCAGGCGGTACACACCCCCGCGGTATCAGCGCCCGCGTAGGTGTAGTCGTTGGAATAGTATCGCTCGATCGCAGAAGAACAGGATTGAAGGTCGGCAACTGCCTGGGCCTGGTAGGTATCACGCAGGTAGCCCTGGTAGCTGGGATAGGCGATCGCGGAGATAATGCCAACAATTGCCACCACAACCATCAATTCGATAAGTGTATAACCACTGGGTTTCATTGCTGCCTGTCTCCTGATCGATTGCGAGTTATTATGCGATAACCGCAGCATCACAACAATGTCGGAAGACCGGGCGACAGGACCCGGCGATCCAGGCTAGCGACGAAGCGCACGTGGCAGAGCGAACTCGACGTTCTCGTGACTGGTAATGACATCAGCGGCATCGCCACCACCCAGAGCCTGCAGGCGTGCAACCACGGCAGTGACCAGTTGTTCCGGTGCACTGGCGCCTGAAGTCACACCCACAGTGTCCACGCCTTCAATCCAGTTTTCGTCCAGATCATCGGCACTGTCAATCAGATAGGCGGTCACACCAATCCGCTCAGCAAGCTCCCGTAGTCGATTCGAGTTGGAGCTGTTGGCCGACCCCACCACCAGTATCAGGTCACATTCCAGCGCGAGCTGCTTCACCGCATCCTGGCGGTTCTGGGTGGCATAGCAGATATCATTCTTGCGGGGACCCTCGATCTTGGGAAATCGGGCCCGCAAGGCAGTAATGACCAGCGCGGTATCGTCAACAGATAAAGTGGTCTGGGTCACGTAAGAGACGCGAGACTCGTCGGCGAGGTTGAGTTTTTCGACATCCTCGACATTTTCAACCAGATGCATGCGTGACCCACCGCCAGCTTCATATTGGCCCATGGTACCTTCGACCTCTGGATGTCCTGCATGCCCAATCAGGATCGTCTCGCGCGCATCACGAGAAAACTTTTCAACTTCGAGATGCACTTTGGTGACCAGGGGACAGGTTGCATCAAACACCTTGAGGCCTTTGCCGTCGGCTTGCCGCCGTACCGCTTTGGACACACCGTGGGCACTGAAGATCACCAGCGCCCCTTCTGGCACTTCCTCGACTTCGTCGACAAAAATTGCGCCCCGCTCTTTCAACTCTTCAACCACGGTGCGGTTGTGAACGACTTCATGACGCACATAGACCGGCGCACCGTAGACTTCGAGTGCACGGTTGACAATCTCAATTGCACGGTCAACCCCGGCACAAAAACCACGCGGGTTGGCGAGCCTGATCTGAAGCGTCATCTAGTTTCTTGCCCTGGCGATTTCATTGCTGACCTGTTCTACCTCCAGAATTTCAACTTCGAACTCAAGGTCTTTGCCTGCTAACGGGTGATTAAAGTCGACCTCGACCATGGTTTCACTGACCCCGGTTACCACACCAGGCAACTCGGACTTTTGCTGATCTGCAAAGGAGACGATTAATCCCGCCTCCAGTTCGAGATCCTTTGAAAAATTTTCCCTTGGCATCCTTTGCACATTGCGGGTGTTATGGGCGCCGAATCCATTGTCCGCAGATATTGGCAAGACCTGGCTCTCGCCAGGTCGCAGCCCGAACATCGCCCGCTCAAAACCCGGCAAGAGGTTACCGTCTCCGACAGTAAACACGGCTGGTTTGTTCCCGGTAGTATCGACCAGGTCACCGCCAGCCAGGCGAAGCGTAAATCGCAAGGTGACCCGCGTCCCCGGGCCTATGGGTACGGCGCTAGTCACTCGCTTGCTCCACCTCTTTGGGACGGACAATCATATCAAGGATCAACACCGCGGCACCCACGCTGATCGCCGAATCGGCAAGATTGAAAGCCGGGAAGTACCAGTCACCATAGTGCAACAGGATAAAATCTATCACGTAGCCATTTAACACCCGGTCTACCAGATTGCCGATCGCACCACCCAAAATCAAAGCAAGCGCCACGGCCAACAATTTTTCGGTGTGCCGGACGCGATACAGCCAGACCGCAATAAAACTACTGACGCCGGTCGAAATCGCGATCAGTAACCATCGCTGCCAGCCGCCGGCATCACTCAGAAAGCTGAACGCTGCTCCCTCATTGTGCAACAGGGTCAACCGAAATACCGGCAGGATTTCAATGCTTTTGCAGTAACCAGGTTCACAAAGGGGTAGCAGGCCAGACATATATTTCTTGAGGACCTGGTCAGCAATAATAATGAGAAGGCTTACGGCATAGAACCACATCAGACGACTCGCTCCAGGAACCAGGCACGGGCAGCTTCGATATCTCCCTGAATCGCATGCTTAAGCGCATCCAGACTGTCGAACTTCACTTCCGGTCGAATCTTGTGTCGAAAGATGACTTTGACGCACTTGCCATAGATCGTACCTTCAAAATCAAACAAGTGTACTTCCAGAATTGGTTTTACATTGGCCTCGTTCAGGGTGGGCCTGACGCCGACGTTGGCAACCCCCTGATAAGGTTTATCAAGGCCCTCGACCTCCACCGCATAGACGCCATCGATGGGCGCGCGATACCGATGCAGTTGGATATTTGCGGTGGGCGCACCCAGTTGGCGGCCCAATTGGCGGCCATAGACAACCTTGCCAATAATCGAATAGGGATGACCCAGCATCGCTTCTGCCTCCTCAAAGTCACCAGTGTTCAGGCACTCACGAATTCGGGTGCTGCTGACCCTGGTATGGTCAAAGCTCAGCGTATGCAGGTTAGTGACGTCGAAACCGTGCGTTGCTCCTGCACTCTGGAGCAACGCGAAGTCACCGCTGCGATCATGTCCAAAGCGGAAGTCATCACCGACAAACAATGCGCTGATAGCCAGATCACTCACCAATAACTCGATAAAGCGTGCCGCCGACATGGAGCGAGTTTGCTCATTGAACTTGAGGCACAGGACTTTGTCCACACCATGCTCGTCCAGCAGCTCGACCTTTTCACGAAACCGTGTCAGGCGTGCCGGCGCACTGAAGGCATCAAAGAATTCCTTCGGTTGCGGTTCGAAACAAATCAACATCGAGGCAACACCGAGCTGTTCCGACTTTTTTTTAACGCCTTTGAGGACAGCCTGATGGCCAAGGTGCACGCCATCGAAATTACCAACGGTTACCACACAGCCCCGGTGCCGCGGTTTGATATTCAATAGTCCCCTGATGACTTCCATCCGGTTTATCGCACCATTTGCCTGGGTCGAAACCCACTCATGAATAGAAAAGCGGCATAGGTTACGACACCACCGATGCAAATCAAAAGCATTGCACCAAATCTCTCCCAGAATGCCATTTCGAACCACCTCTGCTGCTCCGGTGTCAGCAATACCAGCACCACGCACATCGCGACACTGGCGATGATGACCTGACCGGCGAACTTCGCCCAACCCGGCACCTTGATGAGTACACCGGCGCGGCCTAGCCCGTACCATAGCAGGCCTGCATTGATAAAAGCTGAAATAGAAGTCGCCAGCGCAAGGCCGGCATGCTTCAGGTGCCAGATCAGGATCAGGTTCAATATCATGTTGCTGACCAGTGCGACGATCCCGTAGCGCACCGGTGTGGCCGTGTCCTGACGTGAAAAATAACCTGGCGCCAATACCTTCACCAGCATATGACCCAACAAGCCAACGCCATAGGCACCAAGACTGAGCGACGCCATGGTGACATCCCGTCTGGTCATTTCACCCTGGTAAAACAAGGTGGTGATCAGGCTCTCGGACAGGAGTACCAGTGCAATCGATGCCGGCACACCGATTAAAAAGACCATACGAATCGCCCAGTCGAGTGTTTTACCAAATTCCTGCGGCGATTCATCTGCATGTTCCCGTGACAGGCTCGGTAAAATCACGGTTGCGATGGTGATTCCAAATAGCGCCAGCGGCAGTTCCAGCAAGCGATCTGAGTAATACAGCCAAGACAGGCTGCCGGTCTCCAGAAAGGAGGCCAGCACGGTATCCAGCAGCAAGTTGATCTGACCAACCGACACACCGAACAGCGCCGGTAGCATCAACGTCAGGATTTTCCGTACACCTTCATCCTTGAAATCCACCTTCGGCCGCGGCAAAAGATCAATTCGCGCGAGAAACGGCAACTGGAATGTCAACTGCGCCACACCGGCGATAAGGACCGCCCAGGCCAGTGCCATTACCGGTGTCTCCAGCCAGGGGCGCAGGTACACCGCACACAGGATCAGCGAAAGATTCAACAGCACCGGCGTGAACGCCGGTATCGCGAAGCGACCAAAGCTGTTTAGTATCCCGCCGGCAAAGGCAGTCAGCGAGATCAACATCAGGTACGGGAACGTCAGCCGCAGCATGTCGGTCGCGAGGTCAAGTTTTTCAGCTTGACCGTTATAGACGAAGCCGGCGGCAAAAATACTGATCACCACTTGCGCCCCAACCACGCCCAGCAACGTGATGATCACCAGGTTTACCCCAAGGGTCCCGCTGACCTTGTCCACCAGATCCTTGACCTCTTCTGCGGTACGCTTGCTCCGGTATTCTGTGAGTACTGGCACAAATGCCTGGGAGAAGGCGCCTTCACCAAACAGACGCCGGAAAAAATTCGGGATGCGGAAGGCCAGGAAGAAACTGTCAGCCCCGGCACTGCTACCAAAGAAGTAGGCGATCACCATGTCCCGGGCCAGACCAAATACCCGCGACAGCATGGTCATCGCCGAGACGACACCGCTCGATTTCAGCAGGCCCCTTTGTGCTTTCAGTGCGGGCTGTGCAGGTTCATTCATGGGTTCGTGGTTCCGGGGAGGGTCCAGGGACCGGGCCCTTTATTTGATTGACAATAAAAGCCTGAATCGGCATAGTACCGCGTCTTATTTTTCCGGACCAATTTGAGGTTAACCCAGAGTGGCAAATACACCCCAAGCGCGAAAGCGAGCAAGACAGGCAGAGACGCGACGACAAAGTAATGTCGCCCAGCGTTCCACAATGCGTACAGCGATCAAAAAGGTTCTGTCCGCAGTCCAGAGCGGCGAAAAAGACGCAGCGCAAGCCGCCTACCAGGTCGCTGTACCCCTGATCGACCGTGCCGTTACTCACGGCCTGATCCATCGCAACAAGGCCGCGCGTCACAAGTCTCGCCTGAACTCCAAGGTCCACGCCCTCGGAAGCTAAGCGCCTGGCACCGTTGTAACTACCGCGCTTTATAGCACCACCATATTGTCTCGATGAATCAGTTCTTCATCGCCGACGAACCCCAGAATTGACTCAATTGCCGAGGCCCTGTGTCCTGCAATGGATGCGGTCTCGCTATGACTGTAATTGACGAGCCCACGCGCAATTTCCTTACCGGCCTGATTCACACAAGACACCATCTCGCCACGGGTAAAAGTCCCGGTCACTGCCTTCACACCCACCGCCAACAAACTGCGACCGTCCTCGGTCAGAACCCGAACGGCACCGTCATCGAGCACCAGCGTACCCCGTGCCGGCAGCGCGGCGAGCCATTGCTTGCGCGACACCATCACTTCCCTGTCAGCCGTCAGTAAGGTGCCGGACACCTTGCCGGCTAGCAGGTTGGTGATCACGAAGTCTTCCCTTCCGGAGGCGATGATGGTGTTGGCCCCACTTCTTGCCGCGGTACGTGCCGCACTCACCTTGGTTACCATGCCGCCACGGCCAATCCTGCCGCCCCCGCCCGCCATGGCATCAAGGCTGTTATCCGCCACCGACTTGCTGACGACCAGCTCCGCACTATCTGACTTGCCAGGATCCGACGTAAAGAGACCGCGTTGATCCGTCATGATCAATAAGGTGTTGGCTTCAATCAGGTTGGCAACCAGCGCCGCCAGAGTGTCGTTGTCGCCAAACCGGATTTCGTCCGTGACCACGGTATCGTTTTCGTTGACTACAGGAATAACACCCAGCGCCAAAAGGTTGCGCAGGGTACTGCGGGCATTGATATAGCGCTCACGCGACCGCAGGTCGTCGTGGGTCAAAAGGATCTGTGCGGTATGCAGGCCATGGCGCTGGAAGTTGGATTCGTACAACTGGATCAGGCCCATTTGACCAACAGCAGCGGCGGCCTGCAGCAAGTGCAATTGATTGGGACGGGTTTTCATACCGAGCCGGCTCATGCCTTCTGCGACGGCACCGGATGAAACCAGAACGACCTGCACACCGCTCTTGTGAACGGCAACGATTTCGTCCACCCAACCGGCCACCGGCGCCTGCGAAAGGCCGCGCCCGTCCGCGGTCAGCAGCGAGCTACCAATCTTGATAACCCAAATTTTACCCGGGTCAAAATTTGTCACGCTGTGGTTCACGGATTCCAGTTCAGTCATCGCTCGTAATGGACTTCTATGTCCCCGTCATCCGCACCCTTGTCATCTTCATCATCGCCAATCCCTGCCCGGCGCTGGCGCCGCTTTTCCCTTTGCGCCAGGGAGAAGGCATGGATCTCCTCGCGAATCCGCGCGTCTCGCTCCGCCTGCTGGGAAACCTCTTCAACTTCTTCGGCTTCCAGGCGGTTGAGTTCCTTCAAATATTCATTGATGTCACCCATCAGCGCATCTGTACCGATTCCGGAAATAGAGGACACCCGATAGACCGGCCCCTTATAGTCCAGTTGCGAGACAATAGCGTCAATGGTTTCGTCCAATAGGTCCGCTGCCAACAAATCCGTTTTGGTGAACACCAGCCAGCGATCCTTGTCGGCAATTCCCTGGCTGTATTTGGCGACCTCGTGCTCAATCACCTGATAGTTTTGCACCGGTTCGGTGCCGTCGAACGGCGCAAGATCTACCAGATGCAGGAGCAATCGGGTCCGGGCCAGGTGTTTCAGGAATTGCACGCCAAGGCCGGCACCATCGGCCGCGCCTTCAATCAGCCCCGGGATATCGGCAATCACAAAGCTTTGTTCTTCACCGACACGTACCACACCGAGGTTGGGGACCAGTGTCGTGAATGGATAGTCGGCCACCTTGGGCCGGGCCGCCGAGACTGCGCGAATCAAGGTTGATTTACCGGCGTTGGGTAATCCCAACAGACCGACGTCGGCAATCAATTTGAGTTCGAGCCTGAGGTTGCGGGTTTCACCCGGATCCCCTTTGGTAATCCTGCGCGGCGCACGATTGGTACTGGACTTGAATCGGGTATTGCCGAGGCCATGTTTGCCGCCCTTTGCCACCAGCATCTTAGCGCCCGGATGCGCCACGTCACCAAGATAAGTGTCGGTGTCATCGTCGAACACACTGGTGCCGAGCGGAACCCTGAGATAGATGTCCTCCCCCTTGGCGCCGGTACGGTCACTACCCTTGCCATGCTCACCTTTGGGAGCCTTGTAGCGGGGCTGGAAGCGAAAATCGACCAGGGTATTCAGGGCTTGGTCCGCAATCAGGTAGACGCTGCCACCATTACCGCCGTCGCCACCGTCTGGCCCGCCACGCTCCACGTATTTTTCACGGCGAAAGGAAAGGCAGCCATCCCCCCCCTTGCCGGCTTCCACTCGAATACTTGCTTCGTCTACAAATTTCATATGACCAGTTTAGTCTGGATTGAACAGGCAGATAAAAAAAAGCCCCGTGTGTGACGGGGCTTTTGCAGATTTTGTTCGGGTTACGCCCCGGCCACCACGTTAACGTATTTACGCCGCTTTGGACCCTTGACGGTGAACTCGACCACGCCACCTGCCTTGGCAAACAAGGTGTGGTCCTTGCCGCAACCGACATTGAGACCCGGATGAAATTTGGTACCGCGCTGGCGCACGATGATGTTACCTGGCACAACGGACTGGCCACCGAACAATTTGACGCCCAGGCGTTTGGACTCGGAATCGCGGCCGTTACGGGTACTACCACCTGCTTTTTTGTGAGCCATCTGTCCTTAACCTCCGGAAATATCTTTGATCTTGACCTGGGTAAACGCCTGGCGGTGCCCACCCTGGCGACGATAGTGCTTGCGACGTTTCATTTTGATGATGGTCACTTTCTCACCACGACCCTGGGCCATCACTTCAGCAGTGACTTTGCCGCCGTCGACGAAAGGCGTGCCGATTTTCACGTCCGCACCGTCGCCGATCATCATGACCTGATCGAATTCGACGGTTGCACCGGTTTCGGCGTCGAGCTTCTCGAGCTTCAAGACTTCACCCGGCTCCACGCGGTGCTGTTTGCCACCACTTTTAATTACAGCGTACATGTCGATAACTCTACATAATCTACATAAATTGGTTGGATCGGGCCGGGGACGAGAACGCACAACAAGCCCAAATTCAGGACGCGCAATTCTACGGTAAGGGGCCGGGGCAATCAAGCACAGCCAGCTACATTTCTGCGGCCCAGCAATCTTGACACGGATTGGCCCCACCCCTAGCATTCAAGGCCTTTAGGCGCAGCTACCGCGCCCCTGGCGAGCCATCCATGAATCCACCCTTCTACGCAGCGGTGAAACCGGACTTTGATGCGGTCAACCAGCTGATTGTCGACAGCCTCGCGTCCAACGTACCACTGGTCGAGGAAATCTCGCAGTACCTGATCGAGGCGGGTGGTAAGCGCCTGCGCCCCCTTCTGGTACTGCTGGCCGCCAATGCTTGTGGTTATAACGAACGCAAGCATATTGACCTTGCGGCGGTGATTGAATTTCTGCACACCGCCATGTTGCTTCACGATGATGTCGTCGACGCTTCAAGCCTGCGGCGTGGACGAAAAACCGCCAATGCCGCCTGGGGCAACCCGGCCAGCGTGCTGGTGGGGGATTTTTTGCATTCGCGCGCCTTCGAAATGATGGTGTCAATCGGCAATCTGCGAGTGATGGAAATCCTGTCCCATGCCACCAATACCATCGCGGAAGGTGAGGTCCAACAGCTCTCCAATGTACGTAACCCGGACCTGACCGAGACCGCCTATATCGAGGTGATTACCCGCAAGACCGCGATGTTGTTCCAGGCCGCTTCCCACACCGCCGCGGTACTGGCCGGTGCTTCAGCACAACAAGAACAAGCGCTTCGGGACTACGGCCTGCATGTCGGGCTGTCATTCCAGTTGATTGATGATTTACTCGACTATGAGGGTGAAACTGCGGATCTGGGTAAAAATGTCGGCGATGACCTGGCGGAGGGCAAGGTGACTCTCCCCCTGATTGTCGCCATGCGCAATGGCAATCGGGAACAGGCCGAATTCATCCGAGACGCGATTCGCACCGGGGGCGTTGAGAATTTGCGCTATATGGCCGATGTGGTAAACGAAACCGGCGGACTGGAGTACACGCATGCGCTTGCTGAAAAAGAAAAGGACATGGCTCTCAGCTGTGTCGAGCACTTGTCGGAATCGGTATTCAAGGACGCGATGACCGCGTTGGCGCACTTCTCGGTGCAACGTAGCTTTTAGGGGTCGCCGCGGCGACATAAGTGGACCGCCATGCGCAAGTCGATCGCAATCGCCGGCAACATCGGCACAGGCAAGTCGACGCTGGTCGAATTCCTCGCCAATACCTACGGTATCCTGCCGTTCTATGAACCCAACGATGAAAACCCCTACCTGCCAGGCTTCTATGAAGACATGGAGCGCTGGTCTTTTCATTCACAGATCTACTTCCTGGCCAGTAAATTCAAGCTTCACCAGGAAGTTGACCGGGCACACGGTGTCGTCGCGCTGGATCGCACGATCTTTGAGGATGCCGAGATTTTTGCAACCGCGCTACACCAGATGCGACGCATGGACAGCCGGGACTTTGCCACCTACTGGCGCTTCTACGAATCCATCCTGGAGGCAATCCGGCCCCCGGACCTCATGATTTACCTGCGCTGCGCCATGCGCCCCCTCCGGCGCCGCATCAAATTGCGGGGCCGGGAGATGGAACAGGCGATCCCGCTTTCTTATCTCAAGCGACTGGAGCGGCTGTATGAGGCGTGGATCGAGAACTACACCATGAGCGAGGTACTGGTGATCGAAACTGACGACCTCGACTACATCAACGATTTTGTCCATCGGCTGGATGTCATGGAGCGCATCGAGTCGATGCTGGATCTGGCGGAACGAGACCAATAGACACGCAGGGTGGCCCCGGGACTCGCCATGGGTATAATGGGCGCCGCGTCGGGGTGTAGCTCAGCCTGGTAGAGCACTGTCTTCGGGAGGCAGGGGTCGTGAGTTCAAATCTCGCCATCCCGACCAATCTACTCGTACCACCAAATCTAATTCACGAACTTCGTGGGTCGTGAGGCTACGCGCCCCGGTTAAATCTCGCCATCCCGACCAATCTACTCGTACCGCCAACTCTGATTCACGAACCTGCTGGGTCGAGCGGCCACGCGCCCGGTTAATCACCTCTCCGGGATTCGGAGAACACAGCGGCATATTCCTGCCGCGTCAAGGCACCATCGCCATCCCGATCCAGGCGATCAAAGTTTTTAGCCAGGCGCTCGCCAGCACGACCCTTAAGTTCATCCCGCTCCAGCAGGTCGTTGAGGTTATCGTCCAACATACCGAACATCCGGCCGGCACCCAACATTCGTTGGTATTCCGGCTTCTGGTCACTGCTGGTTTCACCTTTCCAACGATAGCTGACCGCGGTAAACAGCATCTCCTCGTGGGACTGTTCACCCCAGTTGACTCGAACTGAAGGATCCGGATTGGCCGGATTACGCGCGCTATTATCGTACTCGTAACGCGCAATCAGCTTTGAGCCAGCCGGCACATCGACAGGCTCGACAAACTCGTAACTACGCTGCCAATTAAAGTCATACCTGGGCAGTGACAGCAGTAATTCCTCCTGACCGTCCGGATAGCGAAGCGTCAGGCTGGATGACTGTCCACGATAGTGGGCATGAGGGAATGCATAATAAAGCACCGCATCCCTTGGAAACTGCAGGTATGAGACTTCCTCGTGTCGTGCGGTTGCCGGTGGAATGTCGATCGTAAAGTCGATTACAACAGAACCGTGAGTCACCAGTTCCGGTGGCTCATCATAAAAATAGAGCCCAATCTGGGTCCTGTCAGTAACGGCCTTACCGTAGGTGGTGTAGTGCATCTGGAACCCAATGGCACCACCAGGGGGAACATAGGTCCCAATATTGTCACGCATGACGAAAGATTCAGCACCGACTGCATAGCCACCCACGGAAGAACCCCACTGAGATTCATTGCTCTTACCATCTTCCGGCATTTCTTTGAGGTGACCGGTCAAAACATGGTGCACCGTTTCCCGCGATCCGACTTTAATGGTGGAAGCACGCAGCCACTTGCCTTCTGTGAGCGGATTCGGCACGGCAGGCCTTTGGTAATCGACAATTCCCGTTGCAGGAACGTCAAATGGGGGTACGTCAAGGATCAGGTCCGGTGGACCAAGCGGCCACTCGGCAAGGTCCGGTCGCGGCTCCTTTAAGGGGTCAGGGCCGACGCCACGCGGCGCACCGGCCTCAATCCAGTGAACCAGTGTCTTGATTTCTTCCGGGTCAAGGCTGCGATCCTTCAGGAAGTGACCGATTGCCGGGTCGGCGTGCCAGGGGGGCATACGATCCGTACGAATCACTTCACGCATCATGGGCGCAAATCCGCGCACCATTTCGTAACTGTTCATCGCCCAGGGCCCTATACCGCCCTTCTGGTGACACTCGACACAGCGTGCCTCCAGAATTGGGACAATGGTGTCCTGATAGGAAATCTTGGCGTGCTCATCGCGGCGCGCACGTTCCGGAAAATTGACGATACAACCCGGCGCTTCTACCTGCGCGACTTCTACGGGTTTGCTGGCCAGTATCGCATCCAGCGCATCGACAAGGTACGTATGCCTGGCCGTTGCTTTCTGGGTCTCATAGGTGAGGCGATCATCCACGGGGCCGTGGTAAACCACTTTCCTGGTGGCAGGATTGATCACGAACACCTCGGCAGTACGGGTCACTTTCAATGATTCACCGATCAACTGATGCTCATCGACCAGTACCGGAATATCGAACCCGAATTCAGCAACCTCTTCTGCGATGGAATCCCGATGATCCTGTAGGTTGGAATTGAGCAAAAAGAACTGGACGCCTTTATCCGCATAGGCATCCCGAACCGCGCGCAATGAAGGTACGGCGTTTCTCACAATCGGGCAGCCGTTACCCTGGGTCATCAGCACGATCGCCGGTGCATCACTATAATAGTAGAGACGATGGGCGGCTCCCTTATGGTCAAGCAGTTGAAAGTCATCGACGCGCATGCCAACGACATCCCCCGCACCCGTGGCAGGGTCCATTTTATGGCCGGCGTGGCTCGTCATTGCTCCAGTCGCGCCGACAGCACCGCTGTAGAGCCAGACAGACGCCAGAAACAGGGCCGTGCTAAGGCCGGATATGCGATCTCTCACTGTGCATTCCCCTTGTTGTCAGCTGATTACATTAGTCTACCCGATCCGCGTTTGGCAACATCTGCATGAACCGGTGGCTACGAAACCACGATACGGGGCCGGCAGGGTTACCATCTCAACGCGCAAAGGGTTCCAATCGAGACAGCATCGGGCATACTCGATAGATTCCAAACCTGACCATTACGGACCGGAGGCGAAGATGCCAGGGCTTACCACACTCCCCGCTTCAGCCAGTCGCAAAGACGTGCTGATCGCACTCGACCAGGACGGTGCCTGCATTATTGCCGGGATGCTATCTGAAGCTGAGGTAGACGAGATCGTCGGTGAAGTCATGCCCTTTGTTGAAAAAACAAAGTTTGGTGCTGACGACTTTAGCGGCAGGAATACACGGCGCACCGGTGCGTTGATTGCCCGCTCACCCCTGTGTCGCGGCGTCGTTACGAATGCGCCCATTCTCGAAGCCGCCAATGAGTTTCTTGCGCCCTATACCAACAAGATCCAATTGCACCTGACGCAGACCATTTTTATCGGCCCTGGTGAAGGTGCCCAGATGTTGCACAGAGACCGGCTGGCCTGGGGTGGCTATATTCCCCGGGAGATCGAACCGCAGTTCAACACCATCTGGGCCCTGTCTGACTTCACTGCGGAAAACGGTGCTACCCGTGTGGTACCCGGCAGTCATCAATGGGAGGACGGACGCAAAGCGCAAGATCACGAAATTTGCCAGGCCCGTATGGAGAAAGGCTCGGTTCTGCTGTACACGGGATCGGTGATCCATTCCGGGGGGGAGAACAAGACCAATGAAACCCGGTTAGGGCTCAACATCACCTACTGCCTTGCATGGTTGCGGCAAGAAGAAAACCAGTTTTTGTCCTGCCCACCCCACATCGCTCGCAACCTGCCACAGGATTTACAGGAATTGCTTGGGTACACGATGGGCAATTACGCACTCGGCTATTATTCCGACCCGGATTCCACCACGCACGGCGCGGGTATCCTGCCACCGGAACGTGCTGTTGGCTCCAAGCCGCGCGAAGCACCCAGCATCACCAACTGATACCGGGCGCCTTCAAGACCATGAGAATCACCAACTTCGGTTCCTGCAATATCGACAAGGTCTATGCCGTACCCTGGTTCGTCAAGCCGGGCGAGACGTTGCCTTGTAGCGAATTTGAGATTTATCCGGGCGGCAAGGGACTCAACCAGTCGCTGGCGCTCGCCTATGCCGGCGCTGACGTTCGCCACGCTGGCAAAATTGGTCAAGATGGCATTTTTATGCGCCAACTCCTGGCCGAGGCAGGCGTTGATGTAACCCATCTTTCCGTTTCAAACGAACCAAGCGGGCATGCACTGATCCAGGTCACGCCGCAAGGCGACAATGCGATTGTAATATTTGGCGGCGCTAACCAATCGATCGGGGCGCATGATATTTATGAAGTACTTTGTGATACCAGACCAGGTGAGTTTCTGTTACTACAAAACGAAATCAGCTGTTTGCCTGAACTCATCAATGCAGCGCACGAGAAGCAACAACGAATTATCTTTAACGCTGCACCGGTTACTGACGAGGTTAACAACTACCCTCTCGATAAAATTGAAGTCTTTATCATCAATGAGATTGAAGCGGAAAACCTGACAGGCGAAACAGAACCAGATTCGATCCTGGACCGGATGGCCGTTACATTCCCGGATTCACGCACCATCCTTACGCTGGGCGGCAAGGGTGCAGTTTACGGCGATAGCTCGCAGAGAGTGTCTCAGCACGCCTTTGACGTCAGAGCCGTTGATACAACCGCGGCAGGCGATACGTTTACCGGTTACTTCCTGGCTGGATTTATTGCCGGGCAAGCAATTGAGGATTGTCTCGCGATGGCATGCCGGGCCGCGGCGCTTTGTGTCACCAAACCTGGCGCCGCATCATCCATTCCGCGGCGCCCGGAGCTCAACCAGGATTTGGTCAGGCGGTAGCAAACTCGCTTTCGCGCTCACTATTGCGCAATCGGCGGCAGGCACTGGTGTAGTCAGAATCGGAAATCCAGTTCGCAGGCATACGTCCCTTGCCAGCATTCGCCTCAAGAAATTCAGGATTGAAGGGTACGAGTCGTCCAGACTGGCTACTTCGTGAGTTCAGTAACTCGTCTGTCATTGGTACAAATACTTTCATCTTTACCCCTTTTGATTGAATCGGGTCAGGTCCACGATCCATAACGCGGTTACTACAAGGCACAGTAGACGCGTAAATGTAAAAGCCTCGGTTGAAGGAAAGTGAAAGTTCGATGAACAATCGTGGAGAAACTATGAACCTGCTAAAATACATGCGGTTTCCGCTGTTTGAGCAGATTAAATGCGGTAATTACTTGAATGCTCGGGCACTATAGGCGCTCTAACTCGGAACTCCAGCAAATGGAGATGTCGTAAAGAGGTCGATTGTCATTTTTGACCTCTATGGAACCTCATGAAATAAAGGAGCAGGCATGGCAAAGCGCATCGCCATTGTCGAAGACGACCCGGATCAACGCGGCAACTACGTTGATGCAATCATCAAAAAGGGTTATGACGTGACGGCGTACAGCAGTCGCAAGGACGCCCTTGCCGGGTTCGAACAGGAACTACCTGATCTGGCGATCCTTGATATCATTCTCGGCGATGAAGTGGATGCCGGGTTCGAACTCTGCCGCGACTTGTTGGCACGCGCGCCCTCGCTCCCGGTCATCTTCCTGACCGAGCGAATTGCCGAGATCGACAAGATCAGCGGATTGCGCCTGGGCGCCTGGGATTATCTGCCAAAGCCAATATCCCTGGATTATCTGGCAGAACGTATTAGCTCGCTATTACGCATCAACGAAGCGCGTTTGCAATCTTCGTCCGGATCTTCAACTGCAAAAATGGTGGGGGAACTGTCGATCGACCAGGAAGCGTTACTTGTGTCCTGGAAAGGAATGCCCATCAATTTGTCGGGCACTGAATTTCGCATGTTGGCCAAACTGGTACGTGTCCCCGGCCATGCGGTCAGTTATGACACGTTGATGAACGCTACCATGCAATCGTTGGTCACAAACAATACGATCAATACGCACATGCGTAACATTCGCAAGAAGTTTGAAATGATTGATCCCGATTTCGACTGCATCAAGAGTGAATACGGTTTCGGTTATCGGTGGTCAATCAAATAACGCAGCATCACCAGGCTCACGGTAGAATGCGGCCATGAACACTAAAATCATTCGCGGACCCCGTCTGGCTACCAAGCTTTTTATTCTAATGAGCTTCGCGCTGGTAGTGATTCCCTGGTTCAGCTACCTCTACCTGCGCGAGATGGAAGCCTTTCTGGTGGATAGTCAGGCTAACGCTCAGATGCTGACAGCAGAAGGTATTTCTACTCTCTTGAACGGGCGATCTGACCTGTTCTACGAACTGCCACTGTCGCCGGAAGGCTATGAGCAACTCTACGCACACCCGCTGGAGAACCCCATTCGTATCGATGGTAAGCCAGGTGATTGGGAGGGCATATTGAATTACCGGGTCGGCTTTGGTGACACCGGAGAGGTCAGCGAGTCAGGCAAACCTGTTCCCAAATTTGAGTTGCTCCTTGGTGAACACAATGACCAGATCTATGTACTGGCCCAGGTACGTGATGACCGCATTGTTTTTCGTGACCGCAATATCTTGCGCCTCGACCTGGCTGATCACATTCGGGTTACCTATGCTGGCCAGACCCAACAGCGACGCCTGGTCGTTACCATGACTGAGCCGGGAGTCACGACTGCCTATTCCATGGACCCGGCCTGGCGCTATGCCATAGAAGGCGTGGCAGAAAACCGAATACAAGGATTCATGGCGGTGACACAAGCAGGATACGACCTTGAATTCCGAATCCCGCTTGAGTTATTGAGTTCCACCAAACATTTTGGCCTTGCCGTGGTCGATGTGGATGATCCCGTCACACGCACCATTAATTCGATTACCGGAACCTTACCCTCGGCAGGCCAGGAGGCATTTGGGCTGGTGTTGTTGAAGTCACCCGAAGTGCTGCGAATTGTTGAGGGCCTGGGCTACTCGGGTGCCAATATCCAGGTCATTGATGCACAACGTCGGGTACGTGCTGAAGTTGGCAGCTACCAACCACCCTTTGTGCAAGAACCGGCACTGGAGGAGCAGACGCTTGTTGGTCACTTGCTATTTATCCTGAACTCGATGATGGAAGGAGTGTACAACTTCATCGATTCCAGATTACGTGAGCGGGGCACCGTGTCCGAACAACAGGTCATCAAAGAGTCCCTGGCTGGCAAACCGATCTACCAGCGACGTTACACCGATAAAGAAGGTGAGATGATTATTGCGGCGCATCCAATTATTGCCCAGGACGAGGTCATCGGCACAATCGTTCTGAGGCAGAATACCAGTCGGATACTGGAACTGAGGCGAGATGCACTGGAGCGCATCATTAACTTTTCCGTCCTGTCGCTTTTTATCTTCGTTGCGCTGATTCTGGCTTTTTCTGTTCGACTGGCTCGACGCATCAGGAAGCTTGGTGCCGAGGCTACCAACGCAATCGATATCTATGGTCGACTCCAGACCAACCAATTAAAGAGCGAGACGCAATCTGGCGATGAAATCGGTGATCTGGCACGCAGCATTTCCAACATGTTGTCCCGGCTACACCAGCACAACCAGTTTCTGGAAAACATGCCTCGTACACTGCGTCACGAGATCAACAATCCGCTTAACACACTCAGTACTTCACTCCAGAACCTTGAAAGTGAAACGTCCGAGGCGGCGAAGAGAAAATACCTGGAAAGCGCAAGGCGCGGTGTGGAACGTATCGGCATGATCGTACAGAACCTGGCGGACGCGGCCAGCCTGGAAGACGCCCTCGATGCCGAGGAATTTGAAGTGGTTGATCTTTACAAACTGGTTCAGAACTATCTCGCCAATTGCCGCAACATGCACCCGGATCGCGAGTTCGAGTACCGAGGGACCCAAAAGGAGGTATTGAGCCAGGTTTCTGATTACCGCATCGAGCAACTACTCGACAAGCTGATTGACAATGCCGTTGACTTTTCTGCCTCCGGTAGCACCATCACGATTGGCCTGACAACCAATGGCGACAATTTGACACTATTTGTAACCAACCAGGGACCCACCATTTCTCCGGAGATGTTCGAAAACATCTTTGACTCTATGGTCTCGGTCAGGTCCACAACCGTCGATAATCGCCTGCACTTTGGTATGGGGCTATACGTGGTACGGGTCATCGCCGAACACCATGGCGGCAATGTGAGCGCCGCCAATTTACTCAACGGCAACGGGGTTACCATTCGGGTCAACCTACCCCTTTACAGGGTCGTTAGCCAGCAATACGCGGCCGGCTAGTCAAAGGTTTCACCCCGGGCGCAGAGCAGTTTCTTGCAGGCAAAAAAAAGTCCTAACGCTTTTGGGGGAGGGGAACAGGTTAGGACTTTTGAGCACCAATCTGCGGGGCCAAGAGAAAATTCTCAATGGTTAGTCTAGACCGCGAATATGGAAAGACTATGGAATCAATATGGAATGCTGCATGCAGGCTTGTTGATGGATTTGTTGCAATATTCAAAGTAACTAATTGATTACTATATTGTCCTGCCGTTGGTCAGGAATAACCGGTGTAACGGCTTCCAATGCCCACTCACCTTTTTTGGCCGCACTGATCAAAAGTTGTGCAAGGCTGGCATTGATTTCCTGCGTAATCGTCATGTTGATGCCCTGACCTTCCCTGGGTTGAATACCAATACTCAGGACCTTGTCCTTGACATTGTAAGTCAATCTGAATGCAAGTGGAATTTCGTGCCCCAGAGGTAATTCGTTAGATTCTTCGACAAACTGTTCCTTGAAATTCGCAGACTGGATAGCCTTCTCCTGCTTGAAGCTTTTCACGGCTTGTTTGGCTTCAGCGGTTCCCTGCATGGAGATATCCGGATCTGCTTCTACGTGTTCCTTTAGCACCTTGAGCAGGAGCATGGTATAGCGCCTGGTAAGCCAGAACCGAAACTGTTCCCGCGATGTCGTATTGAGGCGAAACAGGATCCGGTCTTCTTCCGGGTTATAAAGCATCTGCATCTGGCTGATCGAGCCCGTCATTAGTCCTGGTCCACGGTGGATGAATCCGAAGTATAAGCAATCGGCGTCGCTGGCCCAAAACCCGGCCTTACAAAACAGGTCCCTGACCTCCCGCTCGACTCCTACCGACAAGACCTTGCGGGCTGGCTCAGAGGTTCCCTAGTATCAAGATAATTTGATATTGATGAAGTGCCACGGTAGTATATCCACCTTTTTTGATATTGAGGCGCCCGTGACGGCAGTTTCAGCCCTACAAGCCACGTCTTCCGTGGCGGCCAACGATTTATTGGCGCTGTGCAAATCGGCAGCGGATGGCTTGCGCCTGGATATCCTCCGCGTATTGCAGGATGAATCGTTCGGCGTGCTGGAACTCTGTCACATCTTCCAGATGTCACAACCGGGGATGAGTCACCACCTGAAGGTACTGGCGAGCGGTGGGCTGGTGGAGACTCGCCGAGAGGGCAACTCGATCTTTTATCGTCGCCCCATGATTGACTCCGGGAGCCCACTCATCCACCTGATGGATAGCTTCTTCGAAACCGTTGATCGCATTCCACTCGCCCCGGAAGTGGTGGCCCGCACCGCAGAAGTCCATACGGAGCGCGCACGGAGCTCGCGGCAATTTTTTGAAAAACACGCCGACCAGTTCAAGGACAACCAGAGCCTGATCGCCGATTTTACCCATTATGCGGCTTGTGTCCGTGACCTGATCAGCAACGAGCAGATTGGGCCCGCTGCAAAAGTACTTGAGGTTGGGCCCGGCGAAAGTGAACTGCTTGCGATGCTGGCTAGCAAGTTCGATCAGGTCACTGCCCTTGATAACTCGCGGGAAATGCTGGCCAAGGCACAGGGCGCGCTCACCAGGGAACTCAAAGCCAGGGTTTCATTTGTCCACGGAGAAGCCGAAGACCTGGCCGCAAGCGGCGCCACGCTGGACCTGATTGTCATGAACATGGTCTTGCACCATCTGCCCTCGCCAGCTCGATTGTTCAGGACCGCCAGTCAACTCCTCAATCCGGCGGGGCGACTGTTGATCATCGATTTGAGGCCCCATAACCAGGACTGGGCGCGCGACATTTGTGGCGACCTCTGGCTCGGTTTTGAGCCCTCGGATCTTGAAGACTGGGCCGCAGAAGCTGGCCTGGAGCGGGGCCAGAGTGTGTACCTTGGCCTCAAAAATGGTTTTCAGATTCAGGTTCGCCTTTTCCATAAACCACAAACTTAAAGACGTTTCACTACACCCCATTCATTCACTAACCATCCATTCACTAACAAAGGATTCAACAATGAGTAAACAGGACTATAAGGTCGCTGACATAAGCCTTGCAAAATACGGCCGTGCGGAAATCGAGCTCGCAGAAGCTGAAATGCCGGCGCTCATGGCCCTGCGCGAAAAGTACCGCAAGGAGCAACCATTAAAAGACGCACGCATCATCGGCTGTATCCACATGACGATCCAGACCGCGGTACTGATGGAAACCCTGATCGATCTCGGTGCTGAAATCCGCTGGTCCTCGTGCAATATTTTCTCAACCCAGGATCATGCGGCCGCTGCCATGGCCGATGCGGGCATTCCTGTCTACGCGTGGAAAGGCGAGACCGAAGAGGAGTTTGTCTGGTGCATTGAGCAAACCATCCTCGAAGATGGCAAGCCGTGGAACGCCAACATGATCCTCGATGATGGCGGTGACCTGACTGCCATGATTCACGATAAGTATCCCGACATGCTGGACAAGATTCACGGTATCACCGAGGAAACCACAACCGGTGTTCACCGTCTCTACGAAATGATGCGTGAAGGTTCGCTGAAAGTACCTGCCATCAACGTCAATGATTCGGTCACCAAATCCAAGAATGACAACAAGTATGGCTGTCGTCACAGCTTGAACGATGCCATCAAACGCGCGACGGACATGCTGATGTCAGGTAAACGCGCGCTGGTCGTCGGCTACGGCGACGTGGGTAAGGGTTCAGCCCAGAGTCTGCGCCAGGAAGGCATGATCGTAAAAGTTTCTGAAATTGACCCGATTTGCGCGATGCAGGCATGCATGGATGGCTACGAGGTGGTTTCTCCTTATAAAAACGGCCAGAACACCGGCAAACTGGGCGACGTGGATGAACTGCTGCTGGGCAGTACAGACCTTTTGGTCACTTGTACCGGCAACATCGATGCCTGTGACAAGAACATGCTGCAGAAACTCAAGTCAAACGCCGTTGTTTGTAACATTGGCCACTTCGATACCGAGATCGATACCAAATACATGCGCGATAATTGGCGCTGGGAAGAGGTAAAGCCACAGGTCCACAAGATCTATCGCAGCAATGATGTCAAGGATTACATCCTGCTGCTGTCGGAAGGGCGCCTGGTGAATCTTGGCAATGCAACCGGCCACCCGTCTCGCATTATGGATGGATCCTTCGCCAACCAGGTTCTGGCACAAATGTACCTGTTCGAGCGCAAGTGGGCGGACCACGACCTGAACCAGCGTCAGCCGGTCAACGTCGAAGTGTTACCCAAGTCTCTTGACGAGGAAGTCGCAAGATACATGGTACAGGGCTTTGGTGGAGTAGTGACTCAACTGACCGCCGAACAGGCCAAGTATATCGACGTCACCCAGGAAGGTCCTTTCAAGATCGACGCCTATCGCTACTAATCGATTAGCATAGGCAGGCTATTCCTTCTGCGCCTCCGCTCCCGGAGGCGCAGAAGGGGGGTTTAGCCGGGGCGCGGTCCCGCCAGTCATCGTCGTTGCGTTAGCGACTAAAAACCCGAAGGTCCTTGTACCGATCCCGTAACTGGGTTTGCCTGCTTTCGAGCTTGACGGGTTGGCCTTTGATTAACATCGTCGTTGGCGCCGACATCAACTCAAGTGGATCGCCATTCCAGATCACGATATCCGCATCCATCCCTCTTTCAAGTTTGCCGTAGCTGTCTGCAAGGCCCCAGATTCTCGCAGCATTGCTGGTGATCGCATTGACTGCATCCTGCCAGTCCATGCCGTTAGCCACCGCGACACCGGCGCCCTGGGTTAAGGTTCTGTTGTCACCAAACAAGTCCGATGTCATAAATGCCACCGTGACCCCCGCCGCCGCCAGCATCGCCGCATTATCCAGTCTTGTCGCCAGTAGGTCGAAGTTACGCGGTATATTGTCCAAGGGATCAATGACTACCGAAACACCGCGATCGGCCAGCAGGTCTCTCACCTTCCAGGCTTCACGACCACCCACCAGGACGATCCCAATATCAAATTCACCGAGGCGATCGAGCACCATCTCGATCTCCGATGCACGGTCCACATCGATAACGAGTGGCTTGTCTCGTGCCAATACCGGCACCAGTGCCTCAAGGTCGAGGGTCGACTCGCGCAGGTCTCGGAACCTCGCCCTTTCGATATCGCGCCTGTGGTTACTGTACTCTTTAGCTTCTCGCAAGGCATCGACGAGATCGATCAATGCTTTTGCCCTGGAACCACCGGCATAACGCCGGCCACCTTCACCCAACTCAACAAAGACTGCATTGCTGTCGTTTACGATGAAGTCACGGGTACCCGCAAGGTGAATAATGGCACTTTGACCGGCAAACACCTCGCTACCTGCAGACGGCTTAACAATGGCGCGGGTGACACCCTCAATTCGGGTAATCGGTATCAATTGTGAATGGCGATCGATGGCCAACGCAACCTGAAAACCGGCACCCATGTCACTGTCACGAAGACGATGATCGGACCGTACCGTAGAACTCTCGACTTCTCCCAGACCAAGATAGGTGGAAGAATCAAACAGGCCAGGCGTGACCCAGGCACCCGCTGCATCTATTACTGTTGCACCGGGCACGTCAAGTACGCTGCCAATCTGTTCAATCCTGCCATCACGAACCAGGATATCGCCACGGTCAATGACTCCCGCCTCGGACGAGGTAACCAGGCGTCCATTCTTGATCAGGTAATCTGCCGCTACCGCAGGCATCGACAACACAAAGGCTGACAGGCACACACAAAAACAAAACCGAATCGTTAATTTGTTCATTGTGTCGCTCCCGTCCTGTAACCCAATTCGAAGTCCGTCACCGGCACAATGCCTTTTGCCCGGTCGAACCTGACCACCCCGTCAATCAACACAAGTTTCGTCCTGGTATAAACAGAAAACGGGTTGCCGTCCCAGACAACGATGTCTGCCACCTTACCGACCTCGATAGAACCAATTTCATCTTCGAGCCCCAGCGCCCTGGCTGCATTCAGCGTTATCCAGGAAATGGCGGTTTCAATCCCCATGTCCAGCCCCATCCGTTGTCCTGCCGCCAGCGCCTTGGCCGCCTCCTGGTTCAACCGCTGGATGTCGAACGCCGAGTCCGAGTGGACAATGGCGCAAGCGCCGGCATTTTCAACCAATGCCGCGTTCTCTTCGATCCCGTCGAAAGACTCCAGTTTGAACCTGGCCCAGTCGGCCCACATCGCGCTGCATATATTATTTTCGGCCAACAGGTCAGCGATTTTGTAGGATTCCACCGCATGCTGGAACGTGGTAATCCGATAGCCAAATTCGCGCGACAGATCGATCATATTCGCCATCTCATCGGCACGGTAGCAGTGGTTGTGGACCAGAATCTCACCTTCAAGGACACCCACGAGCGTTTCTGATTGCAAGTCACGCCCGGGTGGTTCGGGTCGCGTCTTGTCTTCCTTGTCACTGGCCTCAAAGTCGGCCAGTTTCTCTTCGTAGGCTTGCCACTTTCTCTGGTAATCCTGTGCCTTGATCCAGGCAGCTCGATACCCCGCCATATTGCCCATGCGGGTTGCTGGCGAACTGCCTTTGCTACCATAGACACGTTTCGGGTTTTCTCCACATGCCATCTTGAGGCCATAGGGTGCACCGGGATACTTCATCCCCTGGACGGTGCGTGATGAAACATTTTTCAGCACCACGCTTCGCCCACCAATCAGGTTGGCGGACCCGGGTAGTATCTGCAGCGTGGTGACACCTCCGGCGAGGGCCAAAGGAAATTGTGGGTCCTGGGGCCAGACGGAGTGTTCTGCCCAAACCTCCGCCGTCACCGGTGATGTCGCCTCGTTACCGTCAGAGTGGGGTGCGTAAGATGGGGATGGATAGACCCCCAGATGGCTATGAACGTCAATGATACCGGGCGTAATCCAGCTCCCCGATACATCAATGACCTGCTGGCCGGCGCCTGTCCCTGCCGGTTCGCCGGCGCCGACGGCGACAATTTCGCCGTCAGCTAGCCAAACGTAACCACGTTCGATAGCGTCCCCATTGCCAACCAGGATTCGGGCATTGGTAAAGACAACTTCAGTCGCCGCAGGCGGCGAGTAGGTGGATGGGTAAGGGTCCGCGATATCACCGCGGGCCGCGCCAGTGAAGACGATAGTAACGACCGTAAGGAGTAGCCTGGTCATCAGTATCGCCACTCGAGTCACAATAATCATCAATTCCTCCATGGAATGCGAGGGGATTCAAAGTTGAGCCGTCAGGCCGCCAAAAGTCGCACAAGATATCATAGATAAGCCCACGTTATCCGCCACGATAGGCTTTCCTGATAAGTGGAGCGCGGCTGTACAAATAGCGGTGCTGTCAACATAATGTGGCGCTTGTCTAAATTTAATCATGCTCGCCGGGCCCGATCTGCCCGGACCAACCAAGGAATTCGCGTGACCCTCAAGAACGAAGCAAAACTGGCCAGCGTTGAAGAAATTCAGCAGAACTTCGAGGAGCTACACTATATCTGTAGCTTACAGATCGCCACTGCGGTCTTCCTTGCGTATCACCTCGAAAAACCCATCCTGATTGAAGGCCCACCTGGAGTGGGTAAGACCGAGCTGGCGAAAACAACCGCGGAGATGCTGGACCTCGAGTGTATCCGTCTACAGTGCTATGAGGGCCTGGATGAAGCCAAGGCAATCTATGAGTGGAAGTATGGCAAGCAGCTACTTTATACCCAGGTACTCAAAGAGACCCTGGCTGAAATCCTGGATGGTGCCAAGGGCCTGACAGAGTCCGTGGCCAAACTGCATGAGTTTGGCGACATCTTTTTCTCGGAAGACTTCCTTGAACCCCGACCGCTACTCAAGGCATTAAAGGACCCGGAGGGCTGCGTCCTCCTGATTGACGAGGTCGACAAGTCTGACCATGAATTTGAATCCCTGTTGCTTGAGATGTTATCCGACTTCCAGTTGTCGATCCCGGAGATCGGCACCATCAAGGCCAGGCCCGACCGCAAGCCCCTGGTATTCCTGACCAGCAATAACACGCGGGAAATCAGTGACGCGCTCAAACGTCGCTGTCTGCACCTTTATATTCCTTTCCCGGATGCGGCGCTGGAACGCCAGATCATTGAAGCACGTGTGCCCGAGGTTGCTGAAAAGTTACGCAACCAACTGGTGGCGTTTATCCAGGAATTGCGGGACATGGACCTCAAAAAAGTCCCGGCGATTTCCGAGACGATCGACTGGGCAAGGACGCTGATATTGCTGCATACCGAATCCCTGGACCCGGATCTGGTAAGACAAACCCTCAATGTCATCCTGAAATTCCAGGAAGACATTGAAACCGTCGAGGCCGAATTGCAGAGCGTAACCAATAAGGCACTCAAAGAGAGCTGATAATCGTGGATCGCACCCTTGTCGACTTCGTTAAGGCCCTGCGTACCGCCGAGGTCAAGGTGTCACCGGCGGAGACGCTCGATGCCATGCATGCGATGAATATCGTCGGCTACGAGGATCGGGAATTCCTGAAGAACTCCCTTGGTCTGGTACTGGCAAAGAATCCGGAAGAAAAAGAAACGTTCGACTCCTGCTTTGATCGCTTTTTTACGTTTGATAAATTCCAGTCATCCATGAGTGATGAAATGGAGGACGACACCTCCAGCGCGTTCGATGACGACGGCGACTTTGACCTTTCTGAACGCGGAGAAAACCAGCAATCAGGCAAAGGTGGGGGTCAAGGGGGCGCAGGGGGCGGTGGACAGGCCGAAGCTGACCTGGAAGAAAGTACGCTCCAACCCACTTCAGCCCTCGGCAAGTTGCTGATGAGCGGCGACCGTACCGAACTGACCATCGCGATGGCCGAGGCCGGACGGGAAGTTGAGGTCAACCAGATCGTGGTCTTCACCCAGAAAGGCCTTTATACCCGCAAGATTATGGATGCCATGGGGTTGAAGGGCCTGCAGGATGAAATTGGGGAACTAAAGGCACATGGCGGCGTACCCCAGAGCAAGCTCTCAGGAAAATTGAAGAAAGCCCGGGATCAGCTTCGCGAGAAGGTACGGGACTATGTTGAGAAACAATTTTTCCTGCACGCGGATGAATCCGGCAAGCAGCTCCGCGAGGAACTCCTGAAGAAAGTCAAACTGTCCAATCTTGAGAAACGCAACTTCAAGGATGTGCAGGAAGTCGTATTCAAGATGGCGAAGAAGCTGATCGCCATTCACTCCAAACGTCGTAAAACCTATCGCCGGGGACAGCTGGACGTACGCAAGACGCTTCGCAGCAACATGCAGTATGACGGCATGATGTTCAACATCAAGTGGAAGTCATCCAAAGTGGACCGTCCCAAAGTGATGTGTATTTGTGATGTCAGCGGGTCAGTAAGTAATTACTCACGTTTTCTGCTCATGTTCCTGTACAGCCTGGCCGAAATCCTGCCCAAGGTCCGGTCGTTTGCATTTTCGTCTGATCTTGGTGAAGTCACCGAGCTATTTGAAAACAGTAATCTTGAAGATGCCATGTCCAAGACCATGCGCGACTACGGCAACGGTTCAACCGACTACGGCCAGATGCTGACCGACTTCAAGAACCATGTGCTCGATGACGTCAACAACAAAACCACGGTCATCATCCTTGGTGACGCCCGCAATAACTATGGAGATCCCAAGGCTGAAATTCTTCGGGAAATCTACGACCGGGCCAAACGGGTGATCTGGCTGAATCCGGAGCCCCGGATGAGCTGGACGGTAGGAGATGCCGAGATGAAAAAGTACGCGCCAGCCTGCCACCAGGTCGAAGTGTGTAACTCCCTGGTACACCTGGAGCGGGTGGTCGCCAATTTGCTGAAATCAGTGAGCTGATCACACCGCACCGATCTTACCTTTTACCTTGAAACGCCCTGAAATCAGGCGCTTGGGTGACTTTACCGACTGAACTTTTGGTATTAAAGGGGCAAATAAATGTGCTATCGTACCAGTCTGGCGTCTGGTGCCGGTGTTACAAGGACTTATCGGTCCGAGTGACACCTTGTGTGGTTAACCACCGACACAACGGCACTGTCAGCAAGGCTGACACCGACGATCGTTATATCCTAACGAGATGATCATGGCAGTAAAAGAATCTAGCGATGCAGTACTGGTGGGCGAGCTTGCGACTTATCTCTCGAGGAAAATGCGCAATGATGAAGATGCCCATGACCTGGCGCAGGAAGCCTTTCTCCGGATGCACAAGTTCCAGCAAGAAAAGCATCTGGATAACGCCAGGGCTTTTCTGTTCAAAACCGCCAACAACCTTGCCGTGGACCAGATGCGACGAGCCCGCGTCCATGACAAATACCTGAGTTCCGAAATGCTCCCTGAACAATCAGACGAAGAAGACGATAAGTGCGCCCCGTCGGCTGAACGGACGGTCTCTGCCGAACAGGAACTGGACAAGCTCTATGAGGTTGTAGATCGCATGCCGCCAAAAGTCAGGCGCGCGTTTTTACTGCATCGTGGCAAGGATATGAGCTACTCCGAAATCGCCAACGAGATGAACGTTTCCACCAGTATGGTAGAAAAGTACATTATCGAGGCGTTAAAGATGTTGCGGAACGAGCTGCAGTAGCGCATTTACGGGGTTTAAGTCCGTGCACCTTCCACCTTTCGCTTGAAGGCCGATAGTGGCGGGAAAGGCTGCAGCTCTTCGAACTCCATGTCGGCCACAACCGAAACCCCTTCCCAGAGCTCGAGGATCTCGACAAAGGCACGCTGTTCCATGCGACCCCGCTTGAGCCACTCAAAAAACCGGTAACGATCATCAGCACCGACATCGTCTGCTCGCAACCGGGCAAACCACCGGATGGCTTGTTCGGCGAGTTCCTCCGGTATCTCAGGCTGACTCATCTGGTGCTCCCGAATGTGTAGGTTTGTAATTTTTGGCCCATCCACTTCTTGATGGCTTCTTGATGGGATGGCTCCCTTCTGGATAAGACGCGGGCTCGCTACAATTGGTTTATGACTCCTCCTTGAGTCGACCTGTGCAGGACAAAAGTTCTAACCATCCGCATCTTTTTGCCTGGCATGCTTGCGATTGAACCCAGAGGAAAATATTTTGCAGGTTTTGCAGCACGATGCAGAAAATTGCGTTAGAATCCCGTGTCCGTGCGACTAACCGCATTTCTGCTCGCAGATCTTCGCCAGGCAGCAGAACAGAAATTTGCACTATATTGGTGCGCTTCTGACCCGGTCTTACCATTTTTCCTTCATTTTTAAACTTTTTTTCCATTTTTACTGTGGGATTGGCCTCCTCATCCGTCTCATATATACCAGTGTGTATTCACTGCCCAGGTCCCGGCATGTTGCGGGGACCCAAAATGATCATCCAACTAGTTGGGGGAACTAACACATGTTGAAAAAGACTCCATTAGCGAGTGCTATCAGCTCCATCACTGTCGCATCCGCGATAGCCGCTGGAGGTGCTGCGCTACCCGCGTACGCGGCTGATGAAATGCTCGAGGAAGTCGTAGTTACCGGCTCGCGAATTCGCGATGCCAATATGATTTCCGCAAGCCCGATAACCACCATCACAGACGAGGAATTCGATCTTGCGGGTACAACCCGGGTAGAAGACCTGCTGAATACTTTCCCACAGATCGCCCCGAGTTTTGACTCGTTTACGGTAAACCCCACCACAGGTTTTGCGACCGCCGACCTTTATGGTCTTGGCACGCAACGAACCCTGGTGCTGGTGAACGGCCATCGCATGCAGGCTGGCGGTATTCGCAGCCAGGCACGTGACCTGAACCAGATCCCGGCGGCACTCGTCAAGCGGGTTGAAGTGTTGACCGGTGGTGCATCTGCGGTATACGGTTCCGATGCGGTCGCGGGGGTTGTCAACTTTATCCTTGACACCAACTTCGAAGGCGTCAGCTTCAGTGGTGGCTACTCCGGTTATTCGCACGAGAATGACAACGAGTATATCCAGGGTTTGATGGACACCAGCGGGTTTACGTATCCTACCGGTGGTTCCGGTTTCGGTGGTGAAGCCTATAACTTTGAACTGGCCCTGGGCGCACCGATCGCTGACGGCGACGGGCACGCCATGGCGTATTTCACCTGGCGTGAAAATGACCCCTTGCTGCAGGGAGAGCGTGACTATTCGTCCTGTGCCCTGAGCGCGGCGGGTACTTCATGTGGTGGTTCATCCACGGCACCGGACCCGAACTTCTTCCTGGTATACTTTGATCCCAACGACTCAGCCGATAACTTCATCGGTTTCGCGAACCAGGCCGATGATGGTAGCTGGTTACCTGGGGTAGGCCAGCTCTACAACTATGCACCGATCAACCACTTCCAGCGTCCTGACGAGCGATGGACCCTGGGTGGCGCGATTAGCCTCGAGATCTCGCCGCAGTTCCAGCCGTACCTTGAGACCATGGTGGCCAACACCAACACGCGTGTACAGATCGCGCAAAGTGGTACCTTCTTTGTGAACTTCTTTGAGTTCGCTGACGGTGACCCCTTGATTGGTTCCATGTTTGCAGACCTCGGCCTCGATCCCGCGGCTGACGTTGGCGTCTATATCGGCAAGCGTAACGTCGAAGGGGGTCCTCGTATCTCCGCTATCGAGAGCACGTCTTTCCGTGCGGTCGCTGGTGCAAGAGGTATGATCAACGACGACTGGGATTATGATATCTCTTACGTCTTCGGTCGTAGTGCGTCTTCAGAAGCCAACATCAACGACTTCCTGGTGAGCCGTATTGAGGGTGCTGTGCTGGCTTGTGCTGATCCAGCCCTCGTGGGTACCGATGCCTGCTACAACGTCTTTACACCAAATGGCGTAACTGCCGGCGCTGCCGGGGCCTTAGGTGGCACGGGTATGCGTGATCACTCGTCCCAGCTGACTTCCGTCGGTGGTTATGTAACGGGTATTCTGCCGTTCACCGTGCCGTCTGCTAGCGAGCCAGTGTCACTGGTTGCCGGTGTCGAGTATCGTAAAGATGAATATGTTGTCGATACGGATGCGAATATGGAAGCCGGTAACTTTGCAGGTGCCGGTGGTCCACGTCTGCCGATTGCTGGTAGCTTCAGTGTCAACGAGATCTACTTCGAAGCAGGCGTACCCATCTACGATGGTGGTGATGTCTTGCAAACACTAAACCTGGACCTGGGTTATCGCTATTCGGACTATGATACGTCCGGTGGTGCCAGCACTTTCAAGATCGGCGCATCGGCGCAGGTAACCGATATGGTCCGGCTACGGGGCGGCTTTAACCGCGCCATTCGGGCTGCCAATGTCGGGGAATTGTTTGCAGACCAGCAGATCGCCCTGTGGAGTGGTGAAGATCCTTGTGCAGGCGCAGCGCCTACCTTTACCGCAGCACAGTGTGCCAATACCGGCGTGAGTGCTGCCCAGTACGGCACCATTGTTGCCAGCCCCGCGAACCAGTACAACCAGTTCATCGGTGGTAACACTGCGCTGGCTCCTGAGGAAGCAGATACGTTTACCCTGGGTTTTGTAGCGACACCACTCGATAGCTTGTCAGTGAGCGTTGACTACTATGACATCGAGATCACCGAGCGAGTCGGCACGATCGGTGCCAACACCATCCTGCGGTTCTGTGGCCAGACCGGCGATCCCTTCCTGTGTGACCGCGTCAAGCGTAATGCCAGCACTGGTGACCTCTGGCTAGGCTCCGATCCAGCCGTTTCTGGCCAGATTGAAAACCTGAATGCCAACTTCGGTGACCTGCACTTCCGTGGAGTTAACCTGAACGCGACATACAATATGCCGTTGTTCGCCGGTAACTTGACGGCTAGCCTGGCTGGTACCTACGCCCTCGAGAACGAAATCGCGCCGCTGCCGGGTGTCAACCCTGCTGCGACCTTTGATTGCGTCGGCGTGATCAACACCACCTGTAACTTCCCGCAGACTCCGGAATGGCGTCACACCGCACGCGTAACCTACGCCCAGGACCGCTTCTCCGGATCCCTGCGCTGGCGTTATGTAGGCGAGCTTGACTATGTCAACACGGACGGAACGATCGGTAGTACTGATCAGCTCCTGATCAATAACGGCCACAAGGTCAGCGCAGTCAACTATATTGACCTGACCGGTACCGTTGATGTGATGGAGAACGTCAATCTGATCGTCGGCATGAACAATGTCTTCGACCGGGAGCCGCCGATGGTTGGTGGAGGATTGATCCTCAACGCCAACTCCATTGGTGGTTACGATCAGTTGGGTCGTTATCTGCACGTCACATTTAACCTGAGATACTAATCTCGAGTGAGTGTGAGGTAATACCGAACGGCGGGCTTGTCCCGCCGTTTTTTTTGCCTGGAATCCGGTCAGGTGGTGGGCAACATATCAAACGCGACCGTAATGCGTGGTTCCACATCCTCGAACGGCACTGTGCCGTGCCACATATAGGATGGAAATAATGCGATGCGTCCTTCCGCCGGGCACAGTGTTCGCCTCGGTGGTAGCTCGAGTGCAAGTTCATCCGGTGGTTGACCAAATTTAATCCAGCCAGCCTGGCCATTGCCATCTTGCGACCCTGCAACCGACCCCGGTAACGAGACATAGAAGGCCGAGCTCATCCAGCCGTCTGAATGAATGTGATTGACATGCTTGCCGGCTGACCAGAGTTTCACTGACCAGGATCCGGTCATGCGGACACTCCTCGCCTTACGCCCAAGATAGGGATGAGTGTCATCCAGCGGCAGGCTGGCAATATGCTTTTCGATGGCACGGGTGAGCACCTGCTGTGCCGCACCAATGACCGGATCCGGATGACCAAACAGGCGACCGGCGGTCTGGGAGCCACCGCGCAAGCTTTGCTCGATGGGTTCACGGCTCGCCTTGTGCAGCGGCTCAACCGCGCCTGTCAGCGCGGCCAGGAATTCGGACATCCCTTCGTAGCCATCTGGCGGCGCTACCTCTACCAGCGCCACTAACTTGTCATAATCCATGAGCCAATATTCGCGCGGGTCGTCCAGCAGTCGCCAGGCGGTACCCAGATAAGCCCAGGCCTCCTGGTTGACAGGATCCAGCCTGGTCGCTTCCTCTGCCTTCAATGCCGCCACATCCCACTTCCCGGCCTTCAGCAGATGCCTGGTGTAGGCGTTCAGGAAAGACGGATCCTTTCGGCCAAAGGATTGGTAACTCTTTTCATACAGACGGCCTGCTTCATCGCTCCGGTCCAGCAGCTCCAGCGCGTTGGCTTCCAGCGCGCCAAGCAGGGGAAAATCCTGGTCTGCGCGAAGTTCGCGAATTTTCACCAGGCCTTTCTCAACGTTCTCGGCGCCACGCAACTCCAGCAAAAAGCCCACATAGGCCAGCTGCAAGGCGCCATTGTCAGGCTGGGCTGTGGCCGCCTCCTCAAGCAGGCCAACCGGCTCATCGTTCGGGGCAACAGACGGTCCATACTGCCAGAGCAGGTGAGCACGAGTGACATGACCAGGGGAATACCGGGGATAAGCATTGATCAACTCACCCACGAGATTGTGCGCTTCTTCAATTTCGCCCAGATCAATCAGCACGCCACTTTCGGCGTCAATCAGTTCTGGCCCGGTAAACCCGGCCTTCCGTGCTGCTTCGAAACAGGTCTGTGCCTCCAGCGGCCGACCCAGGTGCCTTATCACAATCCCCAGGTTGACCCAGGCCCGGCTGTTATCCGGCGCCAGTTCCACTGTCCGGCGGAGCGCAATCTCTGCACCTTCAAGATCGCCACTTGCCCTCCGGCTATTGCCAAGCACATGCCAGGCATAACTCGAATCCGGCTGGATTTCGACTGCACGCTCCAGTGCAGCCAAGGCTTGCGCGGTGCGGCCGGATTCCATCGCGACCATACCGAGGTGGACCCAGCTTTGCAGCAGATTCGGATCGAGTTCCACAGATTTTCGATAATGACGTAGCGACTCATCATGGCGTCCCATTGCACGCAACAGGCTGGCAAAATTTCCATGCAGATGAGGATCGCGCTGCGAGATTTTGAGCGCACGCTTGAATGCTTTTTCTGCCTTCGAATGGTTACCGAGCCTGGCCTGGCAAAGCGCCACCAGATGCTGGACATCGACGGCGCCAGGCACCTCCTTTGCCAGCTTGCGCGACACTTCCAACGCAGTCGCTGTATCACCCTTCTGGAACAGCTGAAACCCTTGCGCCAGTCGGGCGGACTGTACCTTGGTTAATGGCTGCGACGGGCGTGCCAATACGTTTTCTCTATCACTCGATCAAATAGTCCTGGGTATTAGTACCCGGATATTAGTACCTGGGTATCGCCAGATTATTCGGAAAGGACCGGGATATTCATCCGCTGGATTTCATTGACGGTCTCTTTACTGGCCTCACTGATGATGCGCCACTGCTCTTTGGTCTTGCACACCCTGCGCTTTGGCAGTCGCGTGCCGATCATCGGCTCACTGGTGCAGTAAACGGTCTTCTCATCCTTTTTGTCGACTGATGTTGCGTTCGCCAACACTTCCTCAGCCATCTTCTTTTCTTTGTCTGCAGCCGCATTAGCGGCTGATTGGTTATCGGTCGTACTGCACGCGGCCAACAAAACCAGCGTGACGAGAACAGGCAATATTTTCATAGAGTCTCCGGATTCCGTTAAAACTCGACGGGGGTACCACTCTGGAACCCAACACGAGGATGTGCAAAGGGTCAATCCAACAAACCGCAATTTTGGCATGAATGCACCACGTGAACAAGGCAGGACGGGGCCCGGTAGTCGCATCAAAGCCAACTGCCAGCTCTTCACACGAGCGTCAGTCTGTTTGAAGCGGGTCAGGAACTTGTCTGGTTAATCAATGCACCCTATCATGCCGCTACCCAACTTAAGGACAGTTATGTGGCTACCCCCACCGTATACGAACAAGCCGATACAGCCTTTAAAAACAAACAATTCGAGACCGCCAGGAAATTGCTGGAACAAGCGCTGGAGCAACAACCAAAAGACGAGACCGCGTTGATTGCGCTGGCCAGGACCTGCGCGGCCGCTCGCGATACGGACGCCACCATCGGGTATCTGCAACGACTGATCCAGGTCTCCAGCCAGCCACTGACTTTTATCGATGAACTGGCAAAGTATTGTCAGGCAATGGGACGAATCGATGAGGCGCTTACCCAATATGAAACATTTTTGGCCCGACACCCGGATTCGGTGATCGCCACCTACAACTATGCCTACTTTTTGTCCTATGGCCAGCGCTACGAAGAGTCGCTAAGGGCGTACCAGCAAGCGCTGGATCTTGGCATCGAACGCCCAGAGGAGGCACACCTTAATATGGCGAACATTTATTCCAGGCACCTCCGTGACGATGCCAGGGCACAACAACACCTGGAGCAGGCGATCATCCTGAAACCTGGCTACGCCGGCGCCCACTATAATCTCGGTCATCTGGCGGAGCAGCGCGGGAAAAGAGAAGAAGCACAAAAACACTTCCAGCGCTGTCTTGAACTCAACCCCAGGGACTCTTCGGCGATGGCACGACTTGCCGATGCCTGTGATTTCGCGCAAGGCAATGATGAACTGCTCAAGCGGGTCAGGCGAGTCGCAAAGTCCAGCGCAGACCCGGACATACATTTCGCAATGGGGCGGGCACTGGAACAGCGGGGCCAGCACAAGGATGCGCTTGATCATCTCCAGTATGCCAATGAATTGGATCGGGGGAACTGGCCTCCTTACGATAAGGACACAACCAAACGTCTGTTTGACCAGATTATCAAAGCGTTCGACTCAGATTGGATAACGGAGCACGCAAGCGAATCCGGACTTGCGCCGGTTTTTATCTGTGGCATGTTCCGATCCGGGTCGACACTGGTTGAACAGATTCTGGCGGCCCACAAGGCATTTGTTCCTGCAGGAGAACGCGAATTTTTCCATCGCCTGGTGGCAAGGCAGTTTCCACACTACCCTTATGGCGTCCATGCCCTCGACCGGGACTCGCTGCCAAATTGGGCGACGCAGTATGAAAATGAGTCTCGCCGTGTATTCGGCGATGATATCGAAGGCTTGCGTATTACTGATAAAAGGCCGGATAACTTCCTGTACCTGGGCCTGATCAAGGCCATGTTTCCGAAAACGAAAATCATTGTCACACGCCGGGACTGGCGTGATGTTGCCTGGTCGATATATGCCACCCGTCTCGGTCGTAATCAGAACTATGCCACTGTACTTGCTGATACCAGGCACTATATCGAACAGCACGATCGCCTGATCGCTCACTGGGAGCGGCTTCTGGGCGATGACCTGCACACCGTCCGCTATGAACAGTTGATTGCGGAACCGGAACTCACTATAGGTGCCATGCTTGCGTTTCTGGGCGAAGCCTTTGATGAGAATTGCTTACGGTTCAATGAACTGGAAAATACGGTCCGTACCGCCAGCGTGTGGCAGGTGCGCCAACCCCTGTATTCGACCTCGGTCGGGCGCTGGCGACCATTCGAGCAACTGGTCCCTGAGGTCTTCGGTGACGACACGGGAGACTGAGCAAATGGCTGACCTTGCAACCCTGAAAACCTGTCCTAAAAACGTGGTTATGCTTTTCACGCTCTCCATATTACTGATAACAGCAACCGTGGGGGCTAGCGATTCAAGTCCACCGATTGAAACCCTGATGACCGGAGAAGAGCGAAAAGCCACCGGAATCGCGAAGCTGACCGAGGAAGAACGTCGGGCGTTGAATGCGTGGCTCGCCAGAGAGGAGAATACACGTGCGACAAAACCGGTCGGCCCGCCCGCCTATCAGACAAAGCGGCCGGACAAGGTTCATGCCCTGGTGGTCCCTGAATTCGATGGATGGTCCGGCAACACGGTTTTTGCGCTGGACAATGGTGAGGTGTGGCAACAGCGGCTACCGGGCCGTTTCACGTACCAAGGTAACGATGCGAAGGTTATTATCAAAAGAAATTTATTCGGATTTTACGCGCTCGAACACGTGGCATCCGGCGAATCCATCGGCGTCACGCAAGTACGATAAACGCAGCGATTCAGTCCATCCCGGCTTTTTCGCCATGGTACAATTCCGTTACGCTTTTGGACTCAAGCAGAAAATTATGAAAAGAATTCTGGCAGCTGTATGGCTGCTTGCTGGCATTTTTTGCCACCCATCCGCCTATGGGGACGCGGTCGACTTCGATAACCAGACCATCACCATCGCCCTTGCCCAGGAACCACCACAACTCAATAGTATGAAGGCCACAGACCAGGTCAGTATCCTGGTTCTAAATCACGTCATGGAAGGGCTGGTCCGATATGACCGTCGCGGCAATATTGTCCCCGGTGTGGCTGAACGCTGGGAATTGACGGACGAAAGCGCAACTTTCTGGCTCCGCAAGGATGCACTCTGGAGTGACGGCGTTGCCGTGACTGCCCACGACTTTATCTTTGCCTGGCGCAATGCCCTGGACCCGGCCACCGCGTCGGAATATGCCTTTATTTTGTACCCCGTCAAGAACGCGGAGGCCATCAACAAGGGAGAATTGGACAAGCGCCAACTGGGGGTCACTGCAGTTGACGACTATACGCTCACGGTTGAACTGGAACGGCCCACTGGCTATTTCATCAAGTTAGGGGCTTTTACCACCTACTTTCCAGTCCGCCAGGACTTCTTCGAATCCCGCGGTGACGGCTACGCCGCCGAATATGATGACCTGCTCTATAACGGCCCATTCAAGATGACGCAATGGACCCACAGTGCCTCACTTAAGATGGAAAAAAACCAACACTATTGGGATAAGGACAGCATCACCCTGACTGCCATCAACGCCAATTACATCACCGCAGACACGCGCTCCCGGCTCAACCTGTTCGTCGACGACAAGATTACGTTTACTCGACTCGATGGCGAAACCTACAAGGATGCACTCAGGCATCGTTTCCGTATCCGCAGTTTCACAACCGGCTCGGCATTTTTTCTCGAATATAATCACCGGGAAGGTCGTGTCACCCGAAATCTTCACCTTCGGAAAGCCATTCAATACGCGTTCGATCCCGCTGAATTTGTCAACAAGGTGCTGGCCACACCTGGTAACTTGCCGGGCATCAGCCTGTTCCCTGTTTGGCTAAATGGTGTCAACGGAAAGTTCCGGGATGAATACCCGGCGCCGACCGTTGAACCTGATCTCGACAAAGCCAAAGAGCATCTGGCCCTGGCTCGTGAAGAGTTGGGCGTTGCAAAAATCCCACCGCTGGTCCTGCTGGTCAGCGATAGTCCGACTGCCGCCAAACAAGCGGAGTACCTGCAAGGCTTACTCAAGGCCAGGCTCGGTCTGGACATCAAAATTGATATCCAGACGTTCAAGCAGCGCCTTGCAAAAATGACTTCCGGCGATTTCGATATTGTCGGCGCTGGCTGGGGCCCTGACTATGATGACATTATGACCTTTGGTGACCTGTTTGCTTCCTGGAATCTCAACAATCGCGGGCGCTATAGCAATCCTGAATACGACCAGTGGGTTCGCGTCGCCATGAACAGCTCCGATCCAAAAACACGAATGGATGCAATGGCGCAACTGCAACAGATCCTGCATGATGATGCGGTCATCCTGCCCCAGTATGAGCAGGGCGTGATTTACCTGCTGCACGACAAGCTGCGTGGTGTTGTTCGACGAGTGGTCGGCGCGGATCCTGATTTCACCTACGCGAGAGTGATCAAGTAATACCGTTGTGCTGAACTATACCTTCAAGCGACTATTCCAGGGCGTAATTACCGTCTGGTTTATTGCAACTGCCACTTTTATCGCCATGCACAATGTCCCTGGCGATCCTCTTATGAATGACAAGGCGGTCTCGGCAGAGATTCGCAGAAACCTGGAACGAAAATACGGTCTCGACAAACCCGTTCATGAACAATATTTCATCTTCCTCGGGAATATGCTCAAGGGCGATTTCGGTATCTCTTTCACGCAGCAGAACCGCAAGGTCAATGACATCATCCGTGACCACTTCCCAGTGTCCGCTACACTCGGCGTTCTGGCAGTTGTGTTCGCCACAATCGGTGGGGTCCTCTGGGGCGCACTGACCGCGCTGTACCGTAACCGGTTGCCCGACATCATCATTATGTTCCTGGTCATCCTGGGGATTTCCGTACCAAGTTTTGTATTTGCCGCGCTTGGGCAGTTATTGTTGGTTAACATCAACAGTTGGACCGGCCAATCCATACTGCCGGTCGCCGGCTGGGGCACCTTTGGCCACATGTTAATGCCGGCGCTGGTGCTCGGGCTAGGTACCATGGCGCTGCTTACCCGGCTAATGCGATCATCGATGCTGGAGGTAGTCAACGAGGACTACATCAAGACCGCCAGGGCCAAGGGCCTGTCCCCGACACGGATCTTTTTCAGGCATCAGTTACGTAATGCCATCCTGCCGGTAATTACCGTACTGGGTCCCCAGATCGCAGCCATAACCACTGGCGGCTTTGTGGTTGAACTGGTATTTGCCATTCCGGGCCTTGGACGATATTTCGTGCAGGCAGTCCAACAACTCGACTACACCGTGATCATGGGTACGACGGTATTCTACGGTGCGTTTCTCGTTTTGATGGTCATCATCGTAGATATCCTCTACGGCCTGGTTGATCCACGCGTCCGGTTGCAGTAGGAATCAAGATGGCAGAAGCGACAACCGATCCATACCTACCGACGGCGACCGACTTCTCTCCGGCGGTCACCGAAGAGTCCATCGAGCAATTAGCGAGACCGTCCCTGTCATACTGGCAGGATGCGTGGCGGCGCCTGAAGAAAAATACGCGCGCAATCATTTCCCTTTACATCATTGTCGGCCTTGCACTCTTTACCCTGGCCGGACCGCTGGTATGGCAGGTTGACCCTGCCTTGCAGGACCTGAACCAGATTTCGCAGCCACCTGCACTGCCCCGGGATGCCGTGGTCGTGGAGACCTATGCAAGATGGCCGGGCGTTGTCATTGAAGATTTCCCGATCGAGCCCGACGAGTATGTAGACAGTGTCCCCGCGCCCGAAAATGTACGCGTCGTCGAGGCCCCTTCTACCCAGCGTGTGCGACTTGTCTGGGATCCTGTTACCGGTGCTGGCGGCTATAATGTCTATCGCAACCAGCGCGCACCGCATTCCATCAATGACCTCGGCCTGCCCCTGGGTGGCACCATGGCGGGCAATGAGGTCAGCTTCGAGGACAGGCTAAGTCTGGAACAACGTGTTTACTATTACTCAGTGGTTCCTACTGACGGATTCGATGAGTTCGATACCTGGACGACGATCGAAGTAACGCCCTTACTATCCATTACCCGTGCCGACGCTGTTGCCCGCGGCCTCATTGCCGAGGACAGTGAAGTCAGCGATGGCGATAAAATCAAACTCGAGTTTCATCCACTGGGTACCGACTATCTCGGTAGGGACATGTTGGCAAGATTAATGGAAGGCGCGCGAATTTCGCTTTTTATCGGCATCTGTGCGCCTTTTCTGTATGTTCTGTTCGGGATTCTTTACGGAGGATTTGCCGGCTACTTTGGTGGCCAGTTTGATCAACTGTTAATGCGTTTTGCCGACTTTGTTGTTGCCCTGCCGTTTTTATTGTTCATGATCCTGTTCAAGATTGCCTTTGGCATAGGACCCGGTGAGAGCGGCATCATCCCCATGCTGATTGCCCTCGTGCTGCTGGGTTGGCCGGCAACAGCACGGTTGGTACGCGGACAAGTATTGCAAATCCGGGAGCAGGGATATATTCAGGCGGCCCGACTGCTGGGTGGAAAGCACCACTACCTCGTTATTCGGCACATCATTCCCAACACCATGGGAGTCATACTGGTAACGCTCACTTTCTCCGTACCCACGGCAATTTTCACCGAGGCATTTCTATCCTTCATCGGCATGGGTGTGGCGCCGCCGACCCCTTCCTGGGGCTCCATGTGCAATGAGGGGGTCAAGACGATGTTGAGTCACCCCCATGAACTTGTTTTTCCCGCAATGTTCATCAGCATTACCGTCCTGGCTTTTAACCTTTTGGGTGACGGTTTAACCGAGGCGCTGGATTCTCGTATGCGCTCGAGGGAGTAACCATGACGGAACACTTGCTACAAGTCACTGATCTTGAAGTGGAGTTCAGTACCTATGGGGGCGACGTCAAGGCCGTACGCGGGGTCAGCTTTCATGTCGACCCGGGCGAAACGCTGGCGATTGTCGGTGAATCAGGTTGCGGCAAATCGGTTACGGTACAATCGCTCATGGGCATCATCCCGATGCCACCTGGCCGAATAACCGGTGGCTCGGCGCTGCTTCGGGGCAAAGAAATCCTGGGCTTGCCGCCCCGGCAAGCCAACAGATTTCGCGGTGTCGAAGTCGGCATGATATTCCAGGACCCGATGACGTCACTCAACCCAACCATGACCATCGGCGACCAGATCTCCGAGACCCTGATGGTGCACCGGAATGTCAGCTATCGCGAGGCGTCCAGGAGAGCAGTTGAGCTATTGGAACGAACCCGTATACCGGAAGCAAAAAATCGCGCCAGGCAATATCCATTCGAATTTTCCGGGGGCATGCTTCAGCGCGCAATGATTGCCCAGAGCCTCGCTTGCAGCCCTTCTATCCTGATCGCCGATGAACCCACCACGGCACTCGACGTCACAATCCAGTCCCAGATTCTCGAACTGATGAGCGAGCTCAAACGCGCCGAGAACATGTCGATCATACTGATTACCCACGACCTTGCAGTCGTTGCACGCATGGCTGACCGGGTCGCGGTCATGTACGCCGGTCAGATTGTCGAGTCAGGCACCGTCGACGAGATTTTCTACGAATCTGCACACCCTTATACGCTGGGGCTAAAAGATGCGATGCCATCCAATCGGGAACAACGTGACAAAAACCTGATGCCCATCCTCGGCAGCCCACCGGATCTGTTTGATCCACCCAAAGGGTGCTCCTACTATGCGCGCTGCCCCTTCGCGATGCAGGTCTGCAAGCCGAAAATGCCGCCACGATTTACCTTCGACTCGGACCATTCACATTACGCCCGATGCTGGTTGCAACACGACGACGCACCACACGAGGAACGCCTGTTCCAGCAAGGAAAGCGCGATGTTGATTAAAACCCGGAACCTGACTAAACACTTTCCTATGGGTATTGGCCAGACACTCCATGCGGTGGACGGGATTTCGATAGAAATTGACGAGAATGAAATCATGGGCCTCGTCGGTGAAAGTGGGTCCGGGAAGTCCACATTCGGAAAGACCCTCACAGGCCTGCTACAAAGAACCAGCGGCGATGCCTGGTTCCGGGGAGAGGCCCTGCCTCACAAGTTTACTGCCGAAGACCACCTCAAGTATTCCCGCGAAATGCAAATGATCTTCCAGGATCCTTACTCTTCGCTGAATCCCAGAATGACCGTCCTCGACGTGATTGGCGAGGGATTGTTTATCCAGGGCCGACATACCCGGGCGCAGATCCGGGATCAGGTCGCCATGTGGCTGGAGCGCGTTGGCCTCAATGCGGATCATATGTCGCGCTACCCTCACGAATTTTCCGGTGGACAACGCCAGCGTATCGGCATCGCCCGGGCCATGATTATTGAACCAAAATTTGTGGTGTGCGATGAGCCGATTTCGGCACTGGATGTTTCTGTTCAGGCGCAGGTCATCAATCTGCTCAATGACCTCAAGCAATCCATGGGGCTCACCATGTTGTTCATCGCTCACGACCTGTCCATGGTTCGATATGTCTCGGATAAGATGTCAGTCATGTACCTGGGCGCATTGGCAGAATCCGGCCCCTCGAATGAGGTCTTTTTCGACCCACAGCACCCTTACACCAGGCTTTTAATTGAAGCCAATCCTGAACCTGACCCACGTATCGAACGGGGTCGGCCGTTTGCACCTATCAGGGGCGAAATCACGTCACCGGTCAATATCGGCGCCGGTTGTCGGTTTGCTGATCGCTGTCCGAGTGTTATGGACCGATGCCGCACCGAAACCCCCGCGGACATCAGCATCTCAGACACACGCAAAGTGGCCTGTCATCTGTTCGACTAGGGATTCGCGGCCTCGCAGTGGACATGTTATCCTTACTTTTCATCCATTTACATCGCAGTAACGCAAGAAGAGATTTCTGGATCTCATTTCTTCGGCACAGCACACTCGATTTTTGATCTCCGGCTGCCCTCTTTTGGTGCCACCCATAAGGCTGTATCAGAACCGCTTCCCTGCTTTTCAAGAAATGTGACTCACTTCCGTGAGCCTGGCCAGACATTCCTGCAACACGATCATCCAACACAGGAGCACTACATGAAAATTGAAGGCCAGAAGGTTGTCAGCATTCATTACACACTCACCAGCGATGGTGTAGAACTGGATTCATCCAAAGGACGCGAACCCCTCACCTATCTTCATGGCGGCGGTGGCATCATCCCGGGTCTTGAAAAAGCCCTCGAAGGACGTGAGGCGGGCGAAGACCTGAGTGTAGTTATTGAACCCGAAGAAGGCTACGGACCCATCAATGACGAGCTGATCCAGAATGTTCCCAAGACCGCATTTGAAGGTGTCGAGAAAGTGGAGCCGGGTATGCAGTTCCAGGCCAGTGGCCAGAACGGCGCCGTACAGAATATTACGGTCGTCAAGGTCGAGGAAGAGGAAGTCACCATCGACGCTAATCATCCGCTCGCGGGCCAAACGCTGGAATTTGACGTCAAGGTTGAAGAGGTACGGGAGCCGACCGCAGAAGAACTGCAGCAGGTTACTTGATGCAGGTTACTTGATAAGGCCCTGGCGGGTCTTTTCCAACATCCTCATGATGGACGCTTCGGTAGTATAGTCGCAGACCTTGTCGAGGGGTATCCAGGCAAGGTCATGCGATTCATCGCTGACTACATAATCCTGTGCCCCCGCCGCCCTGAACAGGAACCGGCAGTCATAATGATAGTGTGAGGGCTCAGCTCCACGCTCAGGAATAGCGTGGATATCGATATCGAAGATTTGATCTGACAGCAGCTCGAGGTCTTTGAGCCCAGACTCTTCTTGAGCTTCCTTGCGGGCCACAAGAGAGATATTTGCTTCTCCGTCAGCATGCCCACCCAGTTGTACCCAGATATCCAGTTTGCGATGGTGCGTCAGCAGCACTCGCTCCCTATTGTCGTCCAGCAGCCAGGCCGAGCCGGTAACATGTCCCGGCGCCAGACTTCGCTCAAAACAGTCCTCGTGGCTTTGCACAAATGCCCGAATCCTCCTGACCTCCTCGTGCTCGTCAGGGAATTGCTGCTCATATCGATCAATCAAAGCAAGAATCTGGCGGCGATGCATGAAATCAGCTCGTGTCGCGTACAGGTCTCGCTGCTGGCGCGCGATTGGATTCTTCATCGAACAGGTCTGCAAGCTGTTCAATCATCGCATCCCCCAGCTGCTCCGCATCGGTAATCGTCACAGCGCGGCGATAGTGGTGAGTAACATCATGGCCGATACCGATCGCCACCAGTTCAATAGGAGAGTAGTTTTCGATCTTGTCGATCGCGAATTTGAGATGCTGTTCCAGATAATTGCTGGGATTCACCAAAAGCGTACTGTTATCTACCGGCAGGCCATCGGAGATCACCATCAGGATGCGACGTTCTTCGGCACGTCCGACCATTCGATTATGGGCCCACAATAAGGCCTCACCATCGATATTTTCCTTTAATAATTCTTCTCGCATCATCAACCCGAGGTTGCCACGCGCGCGTCGCCAGGGTGCATCTGCCGCCTTATAGATGATATGCCTCAAGTCATTGAGACGACCCGGATGCGGTGGTTTACCCTGTTGCAACCACAGCTCTCGTGACTGGCCACCACGCCAGGCCCTGGTAGTAAATCCCAGAATCTCTACCTTGACGGCACAGCGCTCGAGCGTACGACCAAGAATATCAGCACACATGGCCGCGATCGTGATCGATCGACCCCGCATGGAACCGCTGCTGTCAATCAGGAGTGAAACCACAGTGTCGCGAAATTTGGTGTCTTTCTCACGCTTGAAGGCGAGCGGGTGGAACGGGTCGATAATTACCGATGGTAGCCGTGAAGTATCGAGCATGCCCTCTTCCTGATCGAACTCCCAGGTTCTGTTTTGTTGCGCCATCAACTTTCGTTGCAAGCGATTAGCCAGTTTGCTGATTACCACATAGGAATTCTGCAAGTGCTTGTCCAACACGCCTCGCAAACGCTCAAGCTCGGCTGGCTCACACAGTTCATTGGCTGGCACAATCTCGTCGAATAGTGTCGTAAAGGCCTTGTAGTCAGACTCCCTGGGGCGATTCCAGTTCCTGTCGAAGTTGGCATCCGGGGGCGCCCCCGCCTCGTCCTCATCACCTTCAGACTCTGCCATATCCATGGCGTCAACATCGACAGGCACTTCACCCTCTATCGCATCAGCCATATCCGCATCACCGGCTGACTCCTGGTCTGATACCTCATCGCCTGCATCAGATTCCATTTCTTCGGTCTGTTCTTCGGCGTCTTCAGACTCACCGTCGCCACCCTCTTCGCCCCACTCATCGGCAAGACCAAGGCTCGTTATCATTTCCCTGGCAATACGTGAGAATTCCGCCTGGTCATACAGTGAGTGCTCCAGTTCATCAAACTTTTCGCCTATCTGCTCATTGATATACTCACGCCATTGACCTACCAGCTGCTGCGCTGAATCAGGCAAGGGCAACCCCGTAAGTTTTTCACGAATGAGCATGCCAACGGCCTCTCCAAGGGGCGCCTGCTTCTGGTTTTCTATCTTGTCAAAACCGTGATTACGACAGTATTGATCAAGCTGGGCGTTCAGATTCTGACCCACTCCCTTCATCAAGTTGGCGCCAATGGAGGCAACCCGCGCCTCCTCGACATGGTCGAATACTTCCTGGGCGACACCAGCCCCGGGCCGATGGGATCGATGCCAGGCCTCATCGTGGAATCGCATGCGCAGGGCAAACGCATCAGCCGTGCCCCTGAGCGCAGCCAACTGATCTTTTGTGAGGCCGACTTCCGGCAAGGGCACGCGCGCGCGATTGCCTTGCAGGTAGGGTTTACCCCGTCCAAAGCTGACGTTCAGTTCTTCATTGCCGGAGATCGCCCGCATGGTGGACGTGACTGCCTGCTTGAAGATTTCCGTGGGATCGTCGATCTGCGTCAAGATAGGACTCCAATCCCGTCACCATCCGGTCGTGACGGGATTTCAGCGTTTCGCTGTCAGGCCAGCACAACCCTTGAACTGGATTCCGGTAACTCGTCACCCATGCAGCGCTGGTAGTACTCAGCCACAATCGAGCGCTCGGTTTCGTCACACTTGTTCAGGAACGTGAGTCGGAACGCAAACCCGAGGTCATTGAATATCTTCGCATTCTCTGCCCACATGATGACAGTCCGCGGCGACATGACAATAGAAATGTCGCCATTGATAAATCCCTGGCGAGTCAGTTCTGCAACCGAAACCATATTGGATACAACTTTAGGATCAAGGTCATTGATCTTTGCCATCACAATTTTTTCTTCCTGCACATGCGGTAGGTAATTGAGCGTCGTGACAATATTCCAGCGGTCCATTTGTCCCTGGTTGATCTGCTGCGTTCCGTGGTAGAGACCAGTAGGATCACCAAGGCCAATAGTATTGGTCGTTGCAAACAACCGGAACGAAGGATGCGGACTGATCACCGTACTCTGGTCAAGCAAGGTCAGCTTACCCTCGACTTCGAGTACACGCTGGATCACAAACATGACATCCGGGCGCCCGGCATCATATTCGTCGAACACGATCGCACAGGCACGCTGGAGCGCCCAGGGCAATAGCCCTTCTTTGAACTCGGTAACCTGTTTGCCGTCTTTCAGGACAATCGCATCCTTACCGATCAGGTCAATACGGCTCACGTGGCTATCGAGGTTAACCCGGATACACGGCCAATTCAGTCGTGCGGCAACCTGCTCGACGTGCGTTGACTTGCCGGTACCGTGATAACCCTGGATCATCACGCGCCGGTTATGGGCGAAGCCCGCCAGGATCGCAAGCGTGGTCTCGTGATTAAACAGATAACTGTCATCAATTATCGGCACATGGTCCGAACCCCTGGAGAATGCCGGCACTTTGAGGTCCACATCCAGTCCAAACGCTTCGCGGACGTCTATGCGGGTATCGGGTATACCGCTGCCTTCAAGGGCACTACCTTTCTCTGTCATGACTTCTACTGCCTGTTATACGGCCAAAAATAAGGGTGCCAAGGATAGCCGCATTGCGCTTGGATTTCCATGGCAGGAAGCGTCCGATAGTGTCTCAGCTCGCAATCGCCAAACAACTTGTCGGAACTTTCGCTGAGTCGAAGTAGACGCAGCGGTTGGCTTTGCTGCGATGTCGGGCCATCCCAGGACCGTCCCGCATCCGCTATAATCGGTTATTTAGGCAATGGGAATACCAGATGGTGAGGATTTATCTAGTGAGGCACGGACGTGCTGCAGCATCTTTTACCGACGATCACGACCCGGGTCTTGACGAAGTGGGTCGAGCGCAAGCCATCACCGCCTCACAAACCCTTGCCGCCATGACGCCCCTGTCCTTGCGCACCAGCCCGCTCAAGCGTGCACAGGAGACGGCCGCACCACTGGCAGAAATCCTGGGCCAGACCCCGATTATCGAGGAACGATTTGCCGAAATCCCCTCGCCTGGCCTGACCCTGTCGGATCGGGGACCCTGGCTCCGGCAAATCATGCAAGGAAGCTGGAGCCAACAGTCGCAAGCACTGCAAACCTGGCGCGCCAGGCTGATTGAATGCCTCCTCACGATAGCGTCAGATACTGCTATCTTTTCTCACTTCGTCGCAATTAATGCCGCAGTAGGCGCTGCCGTTAATGATGACCAGGTAGTACTATTTCGACCCGACAATGGTTCTATTACAACTATTGAAACTGATGGCAAGACACTGACCCTGATTGAACGTGGGTCGGAAGCCATGACTCACATCAACTGACATTTTGGCTGCGAGCCCGACTCACCTGGAACACCGGACGCCCCGCGAGGGCAAGGACCAGATCAGTCAATTCAGTCCAGGGCTCGCCTTTGCCGATACCCTTGATAAGCCGGTCGATGCGGCCTACATCCCGCTGCAGCCCGAGTAGCGTCTTTGATTGATGCGCGCGCAAGCACCTGGCCACCAGGGTTTTACGCTTTGGCCAAATCCGCGCGGCGGCGATGGCTTTATCTGCGGGACTGCCCTTCTCGATAGCGACCGCCATGCCAACCAGACCACGGAGTTCACGCGCCAGCATATTGACGACAAACAAAGGTTCGGCACCTTCCAGCTTTAAACCCTGGATGATCTTTAACGTGCGGGAGTAGTCCTGGCCAACGGCCGCGTCTATCAATGAGAACACATCGTAGCGGGAAGAGTCGGCAACACCTTCTACTATTTGCGCCAGGCCAATCCTGTCGCTATCGGAGACGAGACGCAGGCGCTCAATTTCCTGGATCGCGGCCAATAGATTCCCTTCAATCCGGTCAATCAAGGCATCGATGGCCTCACGGTCCGCATTGAGTCCTGCGCGCCGGAACCGTTCGGATAGCCAACGGGGTAATTCGGCAACCCCGATCGGCCAAACCTGTACAAACACACCTGCCGAGTCCAGCGCCTTGAACCACCTGGTTTTCTGGGTTGCAGCGTCGAGCCTCGGCATGACCAGTAACATTGTCGTGTCATCCGGCAGGTTTTCAGTATAGGCCTTCAATACACTGGCACCCTTGTCACCGGGCTTGCCACCGGGGATGCGAATCTCAAGTATTTTTCGTTCAGCGAACAAGCTCATGCTGTTGGCACTGAACAGCACCTCGCCCCAATCAAAATTACCATCGGCATGAAACAAATCACGCTCGGAATATCCCTGATCACGCAACCCGGCCCTGATTTCATCGCAAACCTCGGCAACCAGCAGGGGTTCATCACCACTCACCAGGTATACCGGCGCAACCTGCTTTTTCAGCGCCTGGCCGATTTTTTCAGGCGGGATCTTCATCGACAGCAGCCTCGCCGGACCTGATCGCGGCATCAATTTGACGGATCAGGCGAGCGGCAGTTTCGCGTCGCATCTCCTCTTTCAACAGGGCTTCCTCTTCGCTACTACCCACAAGGCTTTCGGCGTCGAATGTATAAGTACGTGCCAGCGTAAGCAAGGTTACCGGGATAATCATTTCACCGACCTGGTCCTCAAGTGAAAACTCAACTTCCATGGTCAGTTCATACTCGGCGACACTGATCTGGCTGGTAGTCGAGATTGGACGGCGACTAAACCTTTCTGACACCAGGTTCAACAGGTAAGGAGCCTCGCTTCGTTCGATGATGCTGGCACCCGACTGCGCCAGAATCCCTTCGACATCTCGTCGCAATTCACCAGAGGCGTCGCCCGCCGAAACGTGAATTCGTTCAACTGAAAAAACTTGCCCACCCGTGCCTCGCAAATGAAAGCCGCAAGCGGCAAGCGAGAGCAGCAGTGTAAGAGAAGTGAGTCTGACTATCGGTAGGCACATCTAGGAAACGACGAAGTTCACGAGTTTATTCGGGACGAAAATCACCTTCCTGATCGTTTTGTTATCAAAGTACTTGTCCACATTGTCAAGTGTCCGGGCGATACCTTCCACCTCCTCCCTGGCGGTATCCGGCGGTACCTCCATGCGCCCCCTGACCTTACCGTTAACCTGGACAACAACTTCGACGACTGTCCGGGCCAGCGCCTCTTCGTCTACCGCGGGCCAAATAGCCTCGTCTATCGATGCACCATTGATTCGATCAAACAGGACATGACAGATATGGGGCGTAATGGGAGATAGTACCAGCACGGCAACATTGAGCGCCTCACGTTTGACCGCGTGACCCTGGGGCGAGTTATCCTCAAACTTGTGCACCTGATTCATCAATGACATGACAGCAGATACGACCGTGTTAAACGCGATGCGCCGGCCAAAATCGTCATCCGCCTTGGCCAGCGTCTCGTGCGTGACCCTGCGCAGGTCCCTTTGTTCATCCGTCAGGTTTTGCTTATCGATTTCCGGGACATCGCCTTGTGCGAGATGCTCTTCCACGGTGTTCCACAATCGCTTCAGCCAGCGCGCCGCTGACTCGACACCATGATCCGACCATTCAAAGGATTGATCCGGTGGCGCCGCAAACATCATAGCCATTCGAATAGCATCGGCGCCATAGGTGTCCAGCAAGTGTTGCGGATCACCGGCATCTCCTGCGGACTTGGACATCTTGACCCCGTCCTTTAACACCATGCCAAGCGCAAGCAATTTCTCGAATGGTTCATCGGAATCAACCAGTCCTTCGTCTCGCATCAATTTATGGAAAAACCGCGCATACAACAGGTGCAAAATGGCGTGTTCTTCACCTCCTACATAATGATCGACTGGGCCCCAGTAGTCTGTCCGCTCGTCCAACATCGCAGCCTCGCTCTTTGACGAGGCAAACCTTGCGTAATACCAGGATGATTCCATAAACGTGTCAAATGTATCGGTCTCCCGCACGGCATCACCGCTACACTCAGGGCAGGTTGTCTCATACCATTGCGGCATCTTCTTGAGTGGCGAACCGACGCCATCAAATTCGACGTCAGTGGGCAATAACACCGGCAGATCCTGTTCCGGTACAGCGACAGGTCCACACTTGTTGCAGTGAATGATCGGGATCGGGCAGCCCCAATAACGCTGACGTGATATGCCCCAGTCACGAAGCCGGTAGTTTACCTGACGTTCACCGAGTCCTTTTTTCTCAAGGGCATCGGCAATTGCGTTGAAGGCACCATCAAAATCCAGGCCGTCAAATTCGCCTGAATTTACCAGTACGCCATTTTTGCTGACGTAGGCACCTCCACCAATATCACAGGGTTCATCAGAGCCCTCTACGGGTTTAACGACCTGGGTGATCGGCAGACCATACTTGTTAGCGAATTCCCAGTCCCTCTGATCGTGTCCGGGCACTGCCATCACGGCACCAGAGCCATATTCCATCAGGACAAAATTGGCGACCCATACCGGCACCGGCTCGCCTGTCAACGGGTGGCTAACGGTCTGACCGGTCCACATACCAAGCTTTTCCAGCTTCGCGATATCCGCTTCAGCCACCTTGACCCGATTACACTGTTCGAGAAAATCAGCCAAAGCCGCATCTGATTTGGCGGCCTGAAGCGCAAGTGGATGCTGTGGTGCCACCGCAACATAGGTCGCGCCCATCAAGGTATCCGGTCTGGTGGTATAGACGCTGATGCCCTGGCCACCTTCCTGCGGGAAGGTCATTTCAACGCCCTCGGAGCGACCGATCCAGTTACGCTGCATCAGTTTGATCTTTTCCGGCCAGCCATCGAGCTTGTCCAGGTAGCCAAGCAATTCTTCGGCGTAATCTGTGATTTTTACAAACCACTGTTCCAGTTCGCGCCGTTCCACGGGTGCATCAGAACGCCAGCCACGACCATCGATGACCTGCTCGTTGGCAAGCACCGTCTGGTCAACCGGATCCCAGTTGACCCATGCCGACTTTTTATAGACCAGGCCCTTTTTGAATATACGGGTGAAAAACCACTGTTCCCAGCGATAGTATTCAGGATCACAGGTTGCAAGTTCCCGTGACCAGTCGAAAGAAAATCCCAGACGCTGCATCTGACCACGCATGGACTCGATATTCTCTCGAGTCCATTTCGCCGGTGGAATGTTACGCTTGATGGCGGCATTCTCCGCCGGCAAGCCGAAGGCATCCCAGCCGATGGGGTGCAGGACATTCTTTCCTTTGAGTCGCTGGAAGCGTGCAATCACGTCACCCAGGGTATAGGTTCGCACATGGCCCATATGCAACTGGCCGCTCGGATAGGGAAACATTGTGAGGCAGTAAAATTTTGGCCGGGTGCTATTCTCCGAGACTTCATAGGTGCATTGGTCCTGCCATTCTCGCTGGACGTCACGCTCTGCGTTCAGCAAATCAGGTTCCTGTGTAGACTGCTCTTCCATCTGTGTGCCTTTTAAATCTGCCTCAACTGCATTGAGCCCGAATTCTACCTGATCAGGATGGGTGATACATGCCAGAATCGAATCACCAACATCCCGCCAAGGAGCGTCAGCACCAGCACCAGCATCGGCAGGTTGCCATGGCTGGAATAGAGGGTCTGGCCCTGCATCATTTCGACGTTTCCGCGCAATACGCCTTGTTCAAATTGTGGCAGGCGGTCTTCTATCTCACCGCTTTCATTGATGATCGCCGTGATGCCGTTATTTGTACCCCGCACCAGGTACCGGCCGTTTTCGAGCGCCCTGGCCTGCGCCATCTGTAAATGCTGGAAGGGACCGATGGAGTCGCCGAACCAGGTGTCGTTACTGATGGTGATGAAAAAGTCCGGATTAGCCACCGTGCGCCGCACGATCTCAGGATAGATGACCTCATAGCAAATGGACAAAGAGGCAGAGAGGTTCCCCACTTTGATCGGTTCTTGTTCCCACGGCCCTGGCTGGTTGCGCGCCATGGGCAGGTCAAAAACGTCGATGACTCCCCGGAGCCAATCTTCCAGCGGAACATATTCCCCGAAGGGCACCAGCCTGCGCTTGATATAGCTGCCCTTTCCTCCACCCACAGCGATCGCAGTATTGAGGAAACGACCTTCTTCACTCAGGTCAGGAATTCCCAGGATCAACGTAGAACGGGCCGTTTTACCTTGCTGGTCCAACTGGTCGATCAGCGTTGTCGCAGGGCCACGGAAAACGGTAATTGCCGCTTCCGGCCACAAGATCAAGTCCCTACCCCACTCAGCGGTTGTAAGCCCGACATAAGTGTCAATAATCGGCCCTACCATCTCACGCTTCCACTTCACGCCTTGATCAATATTGCCCTGGACGACGCTCACAGAAATCGCCTCACCAGTCGGCTCAACGTATTTGACCAGGGTAAGACTCCACCCGGCCCCTACGATCGCAAGGGTGATAAAAGACGCCGCCAAAGCCGTTGATCGGTTCACCAACAAAAGCGCCCGGCTAATCAGTGCAGCCAGCAGCACCACAATAAAACCGAGGCCGGTAATTCCAATGACGGGTATATAGCCTGAAAGCGGTGTATCCATGAAACCATAGCCAGCATATAGCCAGGGGAAGCCTGTCAATACCCAGGTCAGTACCCACTCCCGCAAATACCAGGCACAAGCGAAGCCGAGAGTAAGCCCATAGCGTAATGGGCGAACAAACCGCATAAACAGAAATCCGTGAAGCAAGGTCAGCAATGACCAGGCTACTACCAGCAACGCGACTAAAAACCCTGCCAGCAAGGGGGAGGCATTGCCGTGTTCGTGAACACTGACATAGATCCAGGACGCACCAACCCCATACATACCGATGGCATACCAATAGAACCGCAAACTACCCCGCATCACGGTTGCATTGGCAACGAGACAGATCAACATCACAAGGCTGACGAGGCCGAGTGGCCAGATATTAAAGGGACTTAGAGCAAAAGGTGCCAGCATTCCCGCTATCAAAGCGAGAATGTCGGGGGCCAGCCCGGGTAGCTTGATGGTTGTTCCAATCAAGGTATTTTTAGTTGCAGCAGCCTGATTCTACGATTATCGGCATTCAATACTTTGAACCGATAGCCATCGATATTGATGCGCTCATCACGTTTCGGTAGATGACCAAAATACTGCGTCACGAAACCGCCGATGGTGTCGAATTCATCTTCGTTGAAACCTGCATTGAATACTGCATTGAACTCATCAATTGGGGTCAACGCTTTTATAATGTAATTCTTCTCATCATGTTTCTTGATGAAATCGTCTTCATCGAAGTCAAATTCATCCTCGATTTCACCAACAATCTGTTCGAGCACATCTTCGATGGTTACGATGCCAGACACACCACCATACTCGTCATAGACTACCGCAAGGTGATTACGAGTACTGCGAAATTCCTGTAGCAGAACATTGAGTCTTTTACTTTCCGGTATCGGGGAACAGGGCCGAAGCAGGTCCTTCATGCTGAACTTGCTACCTGCATTGTCCTTCAGGGCCAGCGGCAAGAGGTCCTTGGCGAGCAGGATACCGACGACATCGTCCGGGTTGTCTCCGATAACAGGAAATCGGGAGTGACCGGATTCAATGATAAGCGGAAGGAATTCTTCAGGTTCCATTTCAAGCTTCACTATAGTGACTTGCGACCGCGGGATCATTATTTCCCGTACTTGCATGTCTGCCACGGTCATGGCGCCTTCGATAATGCTCAGCGCTTCGGCATCAAGAAGGTCCCGTTGCTCTGCTGAACGCAATAGCTCCAGTAATTCGGAGCGGGAACCGGGTTCACCGGTAAAAACCTGTGACAGTCGTTCGAGCCAGGTCCGCGACTGGTCGCTACTCGAGCCTTCCTCACTCATGTTGATACCTCTCCTTACCTAACGGACCCTTGATTAGCTCCATGGGTCAAACACTCTGCTCGTCGTCGCGCGACATGTAGGGGTCCGGGAATCCGAACTCAGCCATGATTTCAATTTCGACTTGTTCCATTTTCTGGGCTTGACACTCTTGTATGTGATCAAAACCCAGCAGGTGCAATGTACCATGTACAAGCATATGAGCGAGGTGAGCAGCGAGCGTCTTACCCTGGGCCCTTGCTTCCTCTTCAATGACCCTGGTGCAAATTGCCAGATCTCCCAACACTCGAACACCAGCGTCCCCTGCCACTTCCTCTTCACAAGGAAAGGACAACACATTAGTAGGTTCGGGTTTGCCGCGATAGCGCTCATTGAGCGCGATGATCTCAGTTGCGGACATCAATCGCACCGACAGTTCGCAAGCAGGTACTGAGAGACGGTCGAGTACGCTGGCTAACCAGGCCGACAATTGGGTATCGGACGGGTAGGCAGAATTACGAGGAACCCCCCAGATGATGTCAACACGGTGCTGGTCAGGAATCCTGGCCGTCCGGTGTCTCATGGCGTTCATAAGCTTCTACAATACGTTGCACCAATGGGTGGCGTACTACATCCTTGGGGCTGAAATGGGTAAACGAAATTCCCTGGACATCGGTCAAGACCTGTAGCACATGACGCAGGCCGGATTTCGTCTTGGGCGGAAGGTCCACCTGGGTAATATCACCAGTGACAACGACCGTCGATCCAAAGCCGATACGTGTCAGAAACATTTTCATTTGTTCTGTTGTAGTGTTCTGGCTTTCATCGAGAATGATAAACGAGTCATTCAAGGTGCGGCCCCGCATGTATGCCAGGGGTGCGACCTCGATAATGTTCTTTTCGATCAGTTTTTCAACCCGCTCAAAACCCAACATCTCGTAGAGCGCATCATAAAGCGGTCGCAGGTATGGATCGATTTTCTGGCTCAAGTCCCCTGGCAAAAAGCCCAACTTCTCACCGGCTTCAACTGCCGGGCGAACCAACAGGATCCGCCTGATGCGCTCCTGTTCCAGCGCCTCCACAGCGCAGGCAACGGCTAGATACGTCTTGCCGGTACCGGCGGGACCGATACCAAAATTAATGTCATTTTCACGGATCTGGCGGACGTAACCGATCTGGTTACTCCCCCTCGGTTTGACGCTCTTCTTGCGAGTCACAATCAGGTCGTCACTGCCATCTGATTCATGGCGCACCATCGACTCAACACCAGACTCTTGCAGGAACAGGTGCACCACATCGCTGGTCAGGTGTTTGCCGGTGCCAACTTCCTGATAGAGATGGTTCAGTAATTCTCCCGCCGCATGGATGATCGCATCGTCTCCTGTCAACTGAAAATCATTGCCACGATTCTTGATCGTGATGCCCAGTCGTTTTTCAATTTGTCGAAGGTGTGCGTCGAAAGGACCACATAACGTGGCGAGTTGAGTACTGTCATTGGGTTCCAGAATGACCTGGAGCGGTTCGGTGTTTGCGTTCAATCTCTTATTTGATCATGGCTATGAGAGCCTAGCTTATACTCTCGAACCGGACAGGAAAAGTATTGATTCAAGAATGTTGATCTCGGGTGTATGGGTCCTGCAGCCCGCACTATGCGGGCGCTACAAGAACTCCCCTGAGAGAATTGGGTAACGCCTCGGTAATTTTAACGGTAGCAAATTCGCCAATCAGGCAAGGATCGGCACGAAAGTTTACAACCCGGTTATTTTCTGTACGCGCCTGCAGCTGTCCAGGATCACGCCTGGACACGCCGGTCACAAGTACACGTTGGGCGGATCCGACCATTCTGCGGCTGATGGCCAGGGCCTGGTGGATAATTCGCTCTTGCAGAATCCGGAGTCGCTCCTTCTTGACCGACAAGGGAGTATCATCAGGCAGGTCCGCAGCAGGTGTCCCTGGCCTCGCGCTATAGATAAAACTGAATGAGTGATCGAATCCGATCTCATCGATCAGATTCATCGTCGCTTCAAAATCCTTGTCCGTTTCCCCCGGGAAACCAATGATAAAGTCAGATGACAGACTGATATCCGGGCGAATCTTGCGCAGGCGCCGTATCTTCGATTTGTACTCAAGGATTGTATGGCCCCGCTTCATTTTTGCCAGGATCCGATCGGAGCCACTTTGCACCGGTAAGTGCAAATGACTCACCAACTGTGGCACTTCCCCATAGACCTCAATCAGGCTATCGGTAAATTCAACCGGATGTGAGGTGGTATAACGTATTCGATCAATCCCATCAATTTCAGCAATCAGACTGATCAAGTAGGCAAGGTCCGCCGTGCGAGAATCCTCACCGAGTTCGCCAAAAGGGCCCCGATAGGCATTCACATTCTGGCCCAGCAGATTGACTTCTCGCACCCCTTTTTCCGTCAGGGCCATCACCTCGGAGAGGACGTCGGGCAAAGGCCTGCTGACTTCCTCACCGCGGGTGTAAGGGACCACGCAAAACGAGCAATATTTGCTACAACCTTCCATAATCGAGACGAATGCGCTCGGCCCCTCCACCGATGGCTCCGGCAGACGGTCAAATTTCTCAATTTCAGGAAAGGAGATGTCTACAATGGCAGGGCCGTTCCCGGACCGGGCGATGAGCTGCGGCAGTCGATGCAAGGTCTGCGGCCCGAAGATCACGTCAACATAAGGCGCCCGGTCGCTGATCGCATCGCCTTCCTGACTCGCCACACAACCACCGACCCCGATTTTCAGATCCGGCTTCCTGGCTTTAAGATCTTTCCAGCGCCCAAGCTGGTGGAACACTTTCTCCTGGGCCTTTTCCCGAATCGAACAGGTATTGAGCAACAGCAGATCGGCCTCTTCTTCGGAATCCGTCTGCTCGTAGCCATGAGACTCCCTCAGTAAATCCAGCATGCGCGATGAGTCATACTCATTCATCTGGCAACCGTGGGTTTTGATGAAAACTTTGTTCAAATCCTGTACCCGCCACAAAAGGGCGCTTATTATAGTCACCGGATTGCTGTGACGATAGTTTATCCCTTGAAATCCTGGTTCGACGGGGCCATATAACTCATCCAGGCTCCGGATGTCGGTTGACATCCCCTCCCTGAAGCCGAAAACTGGGGTAATTCCCTGCAAAATGAGACATGAGGGTCCAAACACTGATGGCACAGGAACCAATCTACAGAGTCATCTTCTACAATCAAGGCCAGATTTTCGAGGTCTATGCCAGGCAGATCTACCAGAGCGACCTGTACGGTTTTATCGAAATCGAGGAAATGGTTTTTGGCGAACGCACCCAGATGGTTGTTGATCCCAGTGAAGAGAAGCTGAAATCAGAATTTGAAGGTGTGACTCGCAGTTACGTCCCCATGCACGCAATCGTCCGCATTGATGAAGTCGCCAAGGAAGGGGTGGGCAAGATCATGGAGGCGAAAGGCAATAATATTGCACCTTTCCCCATGCCCGCGTTTAAACCGGGGACCAACGACTAGGCGCACAAAGCACCAGCTGTAACGACAACCCAGACGAGACACGCGAACCCATGTATCCGGGCCAACATCCGGGCGAGAAGATCGCCTACCAGATGGCCGGGAGCGGCAAATGCGTCACCTACGCCGAACTTGAGGCAGACTCCAATCGCATCGCGCACCTGTTTCGCAATGAGGGATTGGTACCCGAAGACGGCATCGCCATCCTGTTACCCAACCATGAAACGTTTCTCAAGATTGCCTGGGGCGCACAGCGCTCGGGACTCTACTTCACGCCCATCAGCACGCTGTTCCAGCGAGACGAAATCGATTATATCCTGACCAATTCGGATGCGAGGGTGCTGATTACCAACCTTGAATATATGGGAAGGGTAAGCGCCCCGGTGCTCGCCGGCCTCCGGGTCTTTATCGTGGGTAGCAGCCATTCCAATTGGCCTGCCCTTGAGGATGCCATGGCCAACTTTCCGGTCACTCCGGTTGCCGATGAATGTGAAGGCGCGGAAATGATTTACTCTTCTGGCACCACAGGCCAGCCCAAGGGTGTGCGCTTCCCCCTGGCCAGGGCACCCCTTGGCACTGTATCGGCATTGTTCAAGACCCGGGTAGAACTTCACAGCATCGACGCTGGCGTCCGGTACCTGTCCACCGCACCGCTATATCACTCGGCACCGCTCAGGTACAACATGATGGTGACTCGCCTCGGCGGCTCGGCCGTGATCATGGAAAAATTTGACGCCGAACACGCGCTGGCATTGATTGAACGCCACAAAGTTACCCACAGCCAGTGGGTGCCCACCATGTTCGTGCGTCTGTTGAAGTTGCCGGAAGAGATTCGCAGCACCTACGATGTCAGCAGCCTCCGGTTTGTAATCCATGCGGCTGCGCCTTGTCCGATCGAGATCAAGCAACAAATGATCGACTGGTTCGGCCCTAAACTCTATGAATACTACTCTGGTACCGAGGCCAATGGCTCCACCGCCATCGACTCAACGCAATGGCTAACCCATAGAGGCAGTGTGGGTCGTGCGATTCATGGGGAGCTCCATATCCTCGATGATGACGGCAAGGAATTGCCAGCATTTAAAATCGGGACCGTGTACTTCGGGAATGGCTCTGACTTTACCTATTACAAGGACCCTGACAAGACTCTCAAGGCGAAAACCCAGGCGGGCTGGTCGACGCTGGGTGATATGGGATACTTGGACGAGGAAGGTTACCTGTACCTTACCGACCGAAAGTCATTCATGATCATCTCCGGAGGCGTAAACATCTACCCGCAGGAGGTCGAGAACCTGCTGGTTAACCATCCGCTGGTAGCCGATGTCGCTGTCATCGGCGTACCTGATGAAGAGTTTGGTGAGGCGGTCAAAGCCGTGGTCCAATTGCAGGATCAGGCCGATGCCGGTCCGGCCACTGAACGGGCACTCATCGAATACTGCCGCGCCCATCTTTCCCACGTTAAGTGCCCGCGGTCTGTCGACTTCGACCCTGACCTACCCCGACATCCAACCGGCAAGCTCTACAAGCGCAAGTTGCGTGATCGGTACTGGACCTGACGTGAAGTGGATGGCGACGACACTCCTACCGTCAAAGAGCAATCGCTCGATGTCGCAACGATCTACCCGCCCCTGTCGTCAGATTGGACCTGGTTGCCACGGAGCCTGTCGGCCGCGTGCGGGGCAATCTCGGCTAAAGGCATCAGCACGAAAGCTCGCTCATGGGCACGCGGGTGCGGAATAATAAGGTCTGCTTCATTTACAACCTCATTACCATAGAGAATGATGTCGATATCGATGACGCGAGACTCATTGCGACCGTGATTTACCGGCCGGCCCATGTTGACTTCAATCTCCCGGGTGGCGGCAAGCAGTTCCCACGGCGTCAGGCTGGTCTTGAAACCAACCACCGCGTTGGCAAACTCCTCTGCGTCGTCTTCCATATCCAGCGGATCAGTCAGGTAGAATGACGACTGATCAATGTCACTGCTGGCAATCGAGGTCAAGCCTGCAATCGCTTGCCTTAAGTTGTTAACGCGATCCCCCTGGTTCGAACCAAGGGCAACATAGACGCGAGTCTCCACCAGGACCCCCTCCCGGACACATAGCAATTCGCTGGAAGTTCATGATAGCTTTACTGCTTTGAATCACCAAAGTTTGAGGATAGCCCAGATGAAAGCAGCCGTACTGCACGAACAGAAAAAGCCCATGGTCATCGAGGAGGTAACCATTTCCAAACCGGGCCCGCGGGAAGTTATGGTGCGTCCGATTGCCGTGGGCGTGTGCCACAGCGACCTGCATTTCATGGATGGCTCGTATCCTTATATGCTACCTACCATTCTTGGACATGAGAGCGCCGGGATCGTGGAAGAAGTCGGCGCTGACGTCACTTCTGTCAAAAAAGGTGACCACGTGATTACCTGTCTTTCTGCCTATTGCGGTCACTGTGACAAATGCCTGACCGGACACCTTTCCTTGTGCAACAGCCCGGAAGTATCACGCAAGGCGGAAGAGGAATCCCGTTTGAGTCTGGGCGGCAAGCCCGTACACCAGTTCCTCAATTTGTCTTCGTTTGCGGAATTGATGCTGATCCACGAGCACGCACTGGTCAAGATCCGGGAGGACATGCCAATGGACCGCGCCGCACTGATCGGCTGCTCAACCACCACAGGCGTGGGCGCTGTTTTTCACACCGCCGGTGTTGAACCAGGCTCAAAAGTCGCAGTGATCGGTTGCGGTGGTGTTGGCCTTGCAGCAATCAACGGTGCTGCCATTGCAGGCGCCGGCCAGATCATCGCGGTTGATATGGTGGACTCAAAACTCGAACTCGCAAAAATTATGGGTGCAACCCACACTATCAACGCCAGCTCAGGCGATGCGGTCGGCGAGGTGATCGAACTGACCCAGGGTGGTTGTGACTATACATTTGAAGCCATTGGTTTAAAGGCGACAGCCGAACAGGCATTTAAAATGCTTGGGCGGGGCGGCACCGCAACCATCATTGGCATGATTCCGGTCGGCACAATGGTTGAGCTGCATGGCGTCGACTTCCTGGCAGAAAAGAAAATCCAGGGATCGAATATGGGGTCGAACCGATTTCCTGTTGATATGCCTCGCTTTGTGGACTTCTATCTCGCTGGCAAACTACATCTGGACGAAATGATTTCACGGCACATCAAGCTCGATGACGTAAATGATGCGCTTGAAGCGCTTAAATCAGGTCAGGAAGCACGCCACATTATTATGTTTGATTAAGTATGAAATCTACTCCGGAAGACGTCGGGCTCAGCGGGTCACGACTTTACAAAATTGACCACCTGACCCAGCGTTATATTAACGAAGGTAAGCTCCCAGGCACCATTACCCTGGTAGCCAGACGTGGTGAAATCGTTCATTTGTCCTGCCAGGGAAAGATGGATGTCGAGGCGGACAAGGACATGGACGACGATACGATCTTTCGTATTTATTCCATGTCGAAACCGATCACCAGTGTTGCGCTCATGATGCTGTATGAGGATGGCCACTTTCAGCTGGACTATCCAGTTTCTACTTACATTCCCGGTTTCAAGCATCTCAAGGTCCACACGGCTAACGGTCTCATCGACTCGCAGCGTGAGATGACCATTCGCGATCTGCTGTCCCACACTTCCGGGCTCACCTATGGTTTTATGAACGCGACGCCCGTGGATGCGATGTATCGGGAAAATGCCGTCGAAGAGTCAAAAGACCTCGATGAGATGGTTGAGAAGCTGTGTGACTTGCCTCTCCTTTTTAACCCCGGGTCAAGATGGAGTTATAGCGTTGCGACCGACGTTTGTGGCTACCTGGTCCAGAAGATCTCGGACACACCATTCGATGAGTTCCTTAGAGAGCAAATATTCGAGCCGCTGGAAATGGAAGATACGGGTTTTATCGTGCCGGAGGATAAGGTGCATCGGCTTGCGGCCAACTATGAACATACGGACGATGACGGTATGCGTCTTGTAGACTCGCCGGAGTCCAGCATCTACCTGAAGAACCGGGGACTCAACTCAGGTGGTGGTGGTCTGGTCTCGACAATTCACGACTACAACCGGTTCGCGCAGATGTTACTGGGCAAGGGGGAGTATGACGGAACCCGCATCCTCGGCAGGAAAACGGTAGAACTGATGACCAGCAATCATCTTCCAACTGGTGGCGACCTGACCAGTATGGGTCAGGCTGTATTCAGCGAAACACCTTACGACGGCATTGGGTTCGGACTTGGCTTCTCCGTCATGCTCGACCCGGCGAAAGCCCAGATCCTCGGGACACCGGGGGAATTTGCCTGGGGCGGAGCTGCCAGCACCTATTTCTTTGTCGATCCGGAGGAAGAGATGGTTGTGATTCTGCTGACCCAACTGTTGCCGTCCTCCTCGTATCCAATTCGCCGGGAGCTGCGAGTGCTGGCTTACCAAAGTATTATTCACGATCTCGAGGAAAATTGACGTATGCCCGAAACACCAGTGCTGTCAGAAATGACCGGTAATGTCTGGAAGATAGAGGTTGCCGTGGGCGACACAGTCAGTGCAGAGGACGTCATCATGGTACTGGAATCCATGAAGATGGAGATCCCTGTCGAGGCACCTTGTAACGGCAAGGTAACGAGGATACTGGTACAGGAAAAAGATGCAGTCAGCGAAGACCAGCCGATTGCAATCATCGAGAATTAGTAATGAACCGCGCCTTGCAGCTGCCCGCGTAAAACCGCTCAGCGTTGTGCATACTTGTTCAGAGGCTGCCTAGTCTCCCTTAAAAACCGGCTCGCGTTTTTCGAAAAACGCCTTCAAACCTTCCGCACGATCTTCGGTCATGGTGGTCAGGATATTCTGGTCCGTATCCATATGCATGATGGCGTCATCCAAGGCACCACTCACTGCATTGATACTCTGTTTGATCATCTGCACGGCGATCGGTGGTTGCCTTGCGTAGCGGGTGGCAAGTGCCAGTGCCGCGTCGTTCAGTTCAGCTACCGGAACGGTCTCATCCAGGAAACCCCAGGACAGGAGCGTTTGCGCATCCTCGTGCTGGCCCAACATAATCATGCGTTTGGCGCGAGCCGGACCGATGAGTCGCACACACAGCGGTAACGCTTGCCACATCAGGTTGATCCCCAGATTTACCTCAGGATAACCGACGCGGCAATCGCTCGAGCCGATACGAAAGTCACACGCGGTGGCGATGCAAGCAGCGCCGCCCAATGCAACTCCTTGGATAGCACAAACCGTGACCTGGTTAATATCAACGATTGCCTTGATCATCCGGGCGCCAAGGCCTGCCTGGCGTCGCCGCAACAGCAGCGATGCATCCACCGCACGTGGCTGTTTTAAGTCGGCGCCGGCACTGAAGTGCTTGCCCCCGCCCATAAAGACCACCGCCCGGGTAGTCTCATCATCAAGGAATGACCTTGCAGCCGCCTCGATTTCCGTCATGAGTTCCGTGTTAAGCGCATTGAGCGCATCAGGGCGATTCAGGGTCACAATCGTCACCGCGTCCTGTCGCTCAAGTTTCAGGTACTGATATTCTGCGGGCATCTCACATCCTTCAGGATTCTTGCGTCTCGGATTGAATCATATCGTCCATTATTTTCGTGAATCGGGCATAGGTATGCGATTCCACCTGGAACTCCCAGGTCGAGAGCCTGGCCTGATCCAAAGCAGCCACAGCATCCATCGGCACTTGCGCCAGCGAGACATCGACTCGAAGCCAATGCTCGTTCTTGTCATCTGTCATCGCAATGACGGTAATGCGGCTGCCGTCATTGATCTGGAATTCAGCTGTCGAAACCTTCTCCCAACTACCTTCACGTTCCCGTACATCAGTCGCACGCACATTGACGAGTGCGCGTGACAGGACCTCGGCAATGGTGTCATATCGAAGTTCGGCGCCGTCCGGCAAGCCCGGCAGGACAAACTCATCCGATTCTTCATCACGGATGGCCACCATTGAATCGCCGCTCGCCGCGGTGAAAGTCACGCGTGAAATGTGTTCTGCATCGATGTGCATAATGTTGGCATCAATCCAGTTCTCAGGTAACGCATCAACGTTGACGATATCGTCTGCTAACCATACCTGCGAGACACCTGGCGTCCGGACGAAACGCCCGGCGATTCCTGTGGACTCACTCCCAATAAGCAGTTGCCACTCTTCCTCTTCGGTACCACTCGCCGATGCTGCCGCAGAAGCGATCCTGACCAGCGTGCTATTGCTGTCTTGCTCTGTTATATCCGATACACCGAGCGCGGCAAAATGCTCCTGCCGGGAGGTCTTGCGCTCGACGTAGGTGGCATCGGCAAGGCCTACCAGAAAATCGGACAATTTCTCGAAATTCACCGGGTAATCCGCTCTTTCCGCGACACTCCAACCGGTCTCTGTGCGCTCAATGATAGTCGCTCCATGCGCTGACTCCAGATGCACAAGAACGACATCATCCAGTCGTTGTTTGAGACCCTGCAATACGGGTTGGCCGATTTGTTTATCGCTCTCTGGCCTATCCAGGAACTGGTTAGCAATCACAATAAGGCCCATCGCAAGGATCGCGATCACGGCCAGGCCCAACATTTTCCGATTCACTTTATCACTCCCTACCGGTTTATTCTGTCTAAAATACTCTTTTTAACCTGTTCCTTCTAACCGGCTTCCAACCTGGCTTTCAATTCGGTGTGCCCTTCGTGTCAGCAGGAAATAGGCCATGGCCAGCATCAATGTGAGCATCAGTGGGAACAAGAAAATATTGAGAAACTTGAGTGTCGTACCCAGTAATTCAATATCCCGATCAAGCTGATGCCGCACATCCCGTAATTGCTTACGTATGCGCAATTTTTCTTGCTGGAATCTATCGAGCGCGGCTTCCTGTTCCGGCGACAAGGCGAGCAGGTTGTTTTCATTTCTTTCTGCCTCCAGTTCCGAAAGCTTGCGCTCCGTCTCCGACAACCGGGCCTGTAAGTCATTGGCGCTCTCCAGGTATCGTCCCTCAGCCTCACGCCTCAGGTCCTGTACGATTTCGAAGGGACGCGTAAAGCGGCCACGACTCCGTACACTGATCAATGCTGAGCTACCGACAAGGTTGTCCACTGCATTGGTGACAAAGTCACCGTTATTGGCCCACGGACTGGCGATACGCTGTCCGAAGAAATTCTGTACCTGTACCCAGAGCCGGTCCGACAAAATATCCGTATCGGCTACAACGATGACATTAATATCATCAGATTTTGCGATGGCATCCGGCTCCAGCGCGACGCGATCAGGGAAAGCCGACACTACCGACCCGGAGATCCTGGCGGCAAGGATGTAACGCTCACCGGTAGGGCTGAAACCTTGTTGCAGGTCCTCCGGGCTCGACATGAACGCTAATTGGCTGGCATCGAGTGGCATGGCGTGGGAGCTCGATTGCATCAAGGGTTCAATACGGGTTGTTGCATCCTCATCTATATCCAGAATACCTGCAGACGTCACATTGATGTTGGATAGTGAGGCGGTTACGACATCATCGACAGAAAGGTTTTCCTCCATGAGACCCAGGATACCGAGGTGACGCACTGGCCGTCCCGAAGGCCCGCCGCTGACTTCCAGCGCCACCTGGGCATCACCTATGAACTTATCTTCCCGCATCAAAAGCCCCCAGGCCGACAACAACCGGTTCAGGTCCGATGCCTGATTTCCCGGCATCGACATCATTCCACCTGGCTGCTGCGGTCGATCCATTTCCGCCAGTGGGTCGACGAACGCAAGCAAGCGACCCCCCCTCATCACAAACTGATCAATGGCAAACAGTGTTTCTTCCGTAAGGGACCTCGGATGAACTACCACCAGAACTTCAACTGCATCCGGGATGTGGATCGCTTGCGTATCGATTGGCTGCAGCTCAAACAGTTCACCCAGTTGATCCACTATCACCCAGGCCGGCGTCGGCTGAAAGGTCTGCATATCAACGTTACCGCTGATCTCCATAGATGACATCAGCCCCACAACGGGTTTGTCGGGTTTTGAGAGTGACTGCACCAGGCGACTGATCTCATATTCCAGAAAGGCCTCTTTGTCTGGCTGGAAAAAACCAATGACCTCCTGGCCATCCAGTGCATTGGTACCCGCAAGACCAAAGTAGAGTTCACTACCACTATTGACGGGTATGGCTTGCAGGCCAAAGCTGGCGGCACGATCTTCTTCGTCCGAAAATGGTGCCGGATCAATGACTTGCAAGTTGATCTTGCCCCCAGCGATGTCCACGTATTGTTCAAGGAGCTCCCTGACCCGCTGCGCATAAGCGCGCAACGCGGTGAGGTCACTGCTTGCTTCCTCGGAGAAGAAAAAATAAAGGTTAACCGGTTCATCTATCTCACGCACAATCTCCCGGCTACCTTCAGACAGCGTATAGAGATTATTTTCAGTCAGGTCCAGTTTGAACCCGCTGAACACCAGATTGTTCAGAAGCGTAAACACAAAAAAGGCGATCACGAGGAGCACAAGGCCGATTCCCGAATAAAGTCTCTTGTCCATACGATTAACTCGCTTGTTTGATTTCGACAACGATGGCCGTGGCAATCAACCAGGCGACCATCAATGAAATAAAGTACAAGACGTCCACCACCGAAAGGACTCCCCTTGATATCGAATTGAAGTGCGTCAGGAAGCTCAGGCTGGCCACCATATCGATCACTAGAGTCGGTAACCACGGTTTGAAGACGTTCAGGACCAGGGGGAATCCTGCCAGGATAAAAAGCAGGCAAATCACACCACACGCGATAAAAGCGATCACCTGATTCTTGCTAAGCGCGGACATACAAGAACCGATTGCAAGGAATGCACCCGCCATTAACCAGCTTCCGATGTAGCTGGTCAGGATCACGCCGTTATCCGGGTCACCAAGATAATTGACCGTAAGCCATAGTGGAAATGTTAGCGCCAGCGCAAGCCCGGCAACCAGCCATGCAGCCAGGAACTTACCAAGCACGGCTTCAGTCCTCGTTATTGGCAGGGTCAACAATAACTCGATCGTGCCCGATTTACGTTCTTCCGACCAGAGTCGCATCGATAGCGCGGGTACAAGAAATAGATACAACCACGGATGAAAATTAAAAAATGGCATGAGGTCCGCCTGTTCCCGTTCATAGAAGTTGCCAAGGTAGAACGTAAACATCCCTGACAGAACGAGAAAGATAAAGATAAACACATAGGCAAGTGGCGTCGAAAAGTAACTGCCGAACTCGCGCTTCACAATGACATTGAGCCCGATCATGCCGCCACTCCTTGTCCTTGGTGCTCTGTCAGCTGCCGGAACACTTCGTCGAGCCGACCTTTTTCCTGATACACACCGGTTACGCCGTACGCCGGATCGCGTGCAAGTTCGCTGACAGCTTGCAGGAGATCAAACGCCGGATTCTGTTTAAATGCGGTTATCTCAAGTTCATCGGCAGAGCGCTCTACAGAATCGACTCCCTCGAGTTGCGACAGGCGTTCACTAACCGAGGTAGCGGTGGTCGCAGCTTCGAGCCGTACCGTAATTGCGCCGTGATAACGCGACCTTTGTTCCAGCTCCGCTGGCTTGCAATCCGTCACGAGTTTGCCGTCCGCAATAATGAGTGCGCGAGTACAAACGGCGGTCACTTCCTCCAGAATATGAGTCGATATGATCACAATCTTGTCGCGTGACAAACCGCGAATCATTTCACGCACCTGGTGCTTCTGGTTCGGATCCAGCCCGTCGGTGGGCTCGTCCAGGATCAATACCATCGGATCATGCAAGATCGCCTGGGCAAGGCCCACACGGCGCTTGAAACCCTTGGACAGGGTCTCGATTCTCTGCTTTAACACGCCAGTGAGTGACATGCGCTCTACCACCTGCCGGACCCGGGACTCACACTCTGGCCCCCGGAATCCACGCACCTGCGCAATGAAGCGGAGGAAATTGTAGGTAGTCATCTCCTCGTAACAGGGGGCACCTTCCGGCAAGTAGCCAATCTGTCGCTGTGCTGCAAGGGTTGCCGTTTCTATATCATGGCCAGCAACCCTGATGCGCCCTGAAGTAGGTACCAGAAATCCGGTGATCAGCTTCATTGTCGTGGACTTGCCGGCACCATTCGGCCCCAGAAAACCCAGTACTTCACCGGCACCTACCGTAAATGAAATGTCATCAACTGCCACCAGTGAACCAAAACATTTCCTCAAATGATCGACTTCAATCATCTGTCCCCCTCTTTACAGAAAATCGGCTATGTTACCCGCGAATTTAATAGTGCGCCGTGCCTGCACTCTCGCCCGCACGCCCGCACTCCCGCACTATAGACCATACCTCGCTCGATTTTCTCCCCCGGGGTGCCTATAGAACCTTTTCCGCGGTCTGGCAGACCTAATAAAAGAAGTATCTTGCGAAAGCATGTTTTGGGGGAAGAAGCCTGCGGTGCTCGTCAATTCCATGCGAGGCCACTGTCGGGGAACCTCCGGGCTTTATGGTCCGGCACCTGGGAGCAAACGAGGACTAGGGTCCCGTCTTCGGTGAAAAGGGGAACAGTGACACTGCAGGCTTCACCTTTGAAAATTTCCAGAATGCGCAAAAATTCCAGAAAGGCGTCATAGACGGTCGGCCACGTAGACCGTATAGGTTTCCCTGCGGATGTAGATCGAACGGCGTTCATGACGACGTCTGCGGGCCGTGAAATTGCACAGGTCCAGCGCCTCGCGTTTAAGCGAGCGCCTTCGCCCCTGCCTGCGGTCCGAGCCTGAACGGCGTTCCGAAAAGGTCAGTTTATGCATGCGAACGCTCCGCCAGTGATCAAACATTCTATGCCAGCAAAAACTTGCGGGGCTACTAATCAATGGCACTAAGCACCGGTTTTTTTATACCCTTGTTTGCTTGGGCCGAACCCCCTACTATTTCGGCTTTCCCGTAAAGCACCATTCCAAACCATGCGATCTCACCGATTGACGAAAGAGGAAGCCCTGTCATTCCTTTTGACCTACATAGTGGTCGAAAAAGAGCGAACCTTTGAAATGAACCAGACGAGCCTGTTTACGATTATGAGCCTGGCGGCAGAGGCGGAATCCCGGATTAACCGGGAAAACGGCGTAATTCCGCACGAAGTGATCGAAGAAGTTGCAGCAAGATTCCTGGACACCGATACATGAACCTCCGCTGCGATCCTGCTGGCCTCATCTTCGACCTGGACGGTACTTTGCTGGATACCGAACCCCTGTATAGTGCCGCCTCCCAGAAGGTACTGGACGAATATGGCGAGACCTATACGCCTGAGTTAAAAAGAAGAGTGATGGGTGGTGACTCGCACACCAGTGCCCAGATTGTCATCGATGAGTTCGCTCTTCCGCTTACCAGTGACGAATACCTCAAGAAGCGCGAGGTACATCTGGTTGAATTGTTCGCCACTTGTCCGGAAATCAAGGGCGCCGGCGACTTCATCAACGCCCTGGCCGAATCCGGGATCCCTTTTGGTCTCGCGACCAGTTCGCACCGGCACCTGCGCGATATCAAACTGTGTAACAAGGCCTGGGGCGAGCACTTCCACGCCACAGTCTGCGGTGATCACCCGGGCCTCAAGCATGGCAAACCGGCACCGGACATTTTTCTCCTGTGTGCCGCTGAACTGGATGTTGCACCTGACCAATGTATCGCCTTTGAGGATTCACGCAACGGCATTGCCGCCGCACGTGCGGCGAATATGCAGGTTGTTGGCCTGAACAGCCCTTATGTAGAGGACACCGACCTCAGCGATGCGACCCTCATCGTTGACAGTTTCGAGGCGCTATACCCTTTTCTCGATACCTGGCAACGGACGCAGCGCCAACGCCGGTAGCCCTGGCTGAATCACTTTCCGGGCGCAGCCCCGGCCTCCAGCATTTTCTTTGCAGTGATCTCCTGCTGGATCTCTTGCAGGCGTTGTTCTGTCAGTGGATACGTCCACAGCAGTGGCATGGCAACAAACTTGAACAATGCCGGCACCACCGAGTACAAGCAGGCCAACATGAATAAGGAAAAGGTTGTATTGGTGGTCGCATGTGGGTCCGCGAGGGAATTGAATCCAAACCAGACCGCCAGCGATGTCCCAACCGTAATGCCCAGGGCATAGGCGCCTTTGCGTACCATTGACCAGATTGAGAAGTAGGCGCCGGCACGCTGCTCACCGGTCGTGGCAGTATCCACGTCCACCACATCTGCTGCCATGGCCGCCGGCAACGCGGACAGGGCACCGATCGCAGATCCTTTCAGGCACATGATAATAACGAAGAACAGGAACTTGCCGGTGGCAATACCCTCGAAATGCGAGGTGATGGCCTCGTGTGACGCTGCTGGCAGGAAAGAAAGCAATCGCGGAATTTCGAACGCGTTATACCAGTATTGCGGAGTCATCGCGATAATCGGAATGAAACACGACCAGAATGCGTACCAGCCGATCGCCCACATGGTGGCTTTATGTTTACCAATCCGTCGTGACAACATGAACCATAGCGGGATCGCCGCGATCTGGGAAACAAAGTAAGGCGCAAGGTACAAACCGTACAGGTCACCTGCCAACAACACATGTTTCACGAAGAAAAACGAGAGACTGTTGGTCATGGCAGCCCCGATACTGGAGAACGCGAAAATGATGATCAGGCGCATATAGGGGCCGTTTTCAAACACCACCTTGAGACTTTTCTTGAACGGGATTTTGACCCTGCTCACCAGAACCGGATATTCGGGTACAACTGTCACGGCGTTCAACACCAGCACCGGCATGACGATGCACATGGCGACGGCCAGGAACCAGACAGCGTCGGTTGGCTTGGTATATCCCAAAAACAGAATCACAGCCGGAGTAAAGGCACTGATCAGGGAGCCGGCAACGCCAAACCCCTCTCGCCAACTGGTGATGAGGGTACGCTCATTGTAGTCCTTCGAAAGCTCAGCACCCCAGGCGTAATAGGGCAAATCCTTGATCGTTGAGCCGAGATACACGAGCGCCACCATGGCAAACAAGTACGGATAGCCGATATTGAATTCGAAACCGAGTAGCGAGACATCCGTAAATTCGAAAGGCGGTACAAACAATAGCCAGATGCCTGCCGCATAAATCGGTGTGCCGATCAATATAAAAGGCTTGCGACGTCCCCAGCGTGTCCGGACCTTGTCCGAAATAAACCCGATGATGGGGTCAGTGATAACATCGGTGAAGCGGGACAGCGTAATAATAAGGCCGACCAGGCCAAGAGTGAGTCCAAAACCGTCTGAATCAGCATAGATTGCCGGCAGGTACACCGCCATGGGCAAACCGACCAGGGCCAGTGGTGTCGCTGGAGCGGAATAGGATGCAAGCACAAATTTCGATAATGGCTTACGCGCTTCCCCGCTCTCATTTCCTTCAGGCACAGATGCAGCCTCGGTCATGACTCCCCCTTCAATTCAAGACGTCGCCCGAATCTATCACAATTTTACAGAAGGAAAATCAAAAGAAAGACGATTGATGACGTACATCAATCCTTTTGATCACTACCTATGCCGGCCTGCGCCAGGTGATTCCAGAACTCCATGTTTCGCTCCAGCGCCTGTCGCATCAGTGCCAACGGTTCCGTGCCAGAGACGTCCTGCGTGCGGCTGCGAAATTGCTCCTGATGATCCAGGAAGGTCAGGATACTTTGTTCGATAAAACGGCTCAGGACATTCCGCGCCGGACTTGCGTGGAACCTGATCAGTTGTTCGAGCACCGGGTTGGTCAAAATCGGCACTTCTCCTTCTCCTTCTCCTTTTCCTTCACTTTCCCGTTCCGAAATAATCTGTAGCAAGACCGATCGCGTCAGGTCCTTGTCTGACTTTGAATCAACAACAACAATCGTCTCACCCGTCAATACAATCTGGCGAATATCTTCAATGGTGACGTATTTGCTTTGTTTTAAGTCGTACAACCTGCGGTTCGGATATTTCTTAAACTGTCGCATTTCGTACCCCATCATCCTGCTTCAGGCCAGGATAGCCGCGTGCACCTTGTGTGGCGCCTCTTCTTGTGATGCAGAGAAAAAAAGAGTTTGGCCAATGTCTGCTTGATTTACAACTAACTCCGCCAGCTTGTCGTGGCTCATTTTGGATTGACTGGCAAGGTTGTTTGACCGTTAGCCGAGCCACGGAGCAGGTGGCAGCTGGCTTTGAGGTGACCAGGGAGGCTCTGACCGGAATGGCTCCCCGATATACTTTCTTTTAACACCACCGGCTACAAGTAGTACCATCGACCCATCGACTGGAGGGCCATTGGTCGCGCCGGGTCATCAGGCAGGTAACATCAGGGATACCAATGGGTTAACGAAATGAGTTAACGAAATGGGTTAATGAAACAGGTCAATGAAATGAGTAAAGGAATCGCACTGGTGACTGGTGCTTCGGCAGGTATCGGCGCGGCCCTGGCACGCCAGTTTGCAAGTCAGGGCTTTGACCTGATTCTTACCGCGCGCCGTCAGGACAAACTCACCGAACTGGCTAACGAACTGGCGACAACCGTGACAGTGAGCACGATCGCTTGTGACCTGTCATTGGCGGAAGGTCCCGCACAGCTAATCGCAAAGGTGGCCGAATTGGATAGACCCATCGACATCCTCATCAACAATGCAGGAGTCGCCTATAGTGGTGCATTTGAATCACTCACGCCCGATGAAGTTAAAAATCTGGTTGCGCTCAATCTGAATGCGCTGGTGACCCTGACTCATCATTACCTGCCAGCGATGATTGAGCGTGGCTCCGGTCGCATTCTCAACGTCGCGTCTGTAGCCGGATTCCAACCCATCCCTTCGATGTCCCTGTACGCCGCCAGCAAAGCCTTTGTGTTATCACTCAGCGAAGGCATCTCCGAAGAGCTGCGTGGTACCGGCGTATCGATTACCGCACTGTGCCCGGGCTTGACTCGTACTGAAATGGTCGCGGCATCGAGTCCCGAGAACATGCCACTTTTTATGATGTCTTCGGTCGAAGACGTCGCCCGGGAAGGCTACGAAGCGCTGATGGCGCGCGAGGTGATACGAATTCCCGGCATTGCCAACCAGGCCGCTGTCACCTGGGCGAAATTCCAGCCACGGTGGCTTGTACGTGGGCTGGGCGGACTTTACGCACGGCTCAATCCGCAAAAGCGCTAAGGCTACATGGCGTAGCGACCAGAATCGGGTTGCATCTGGCGACCACTTTTCCCGGCAACGCAATGAGGAAATCCTTGCCGAATTTTTCGTCACGCGAGTAATAGTCAGTACTGATAATTTGAGCACCACTTCGGAGCGCTGCATCGAATCGGGACTTATCTCCGGTTCTTGCTTCACTTGTGTTGGCGTCTGAGCGAGTCCTGACAATAAAACCCTGCCGCACGAGTTCCTGGATATAGTTCTCTTGCTGCAATGGATCATTCACAATCCTGATGGAAGCCTCCGGCGAATCTTCCGGCACATCAACGAACAGGACGCGACCTGCCAGGGATGGATGATCCTTGATATAGGCTTGTTTTTTAGCAGCGGAATCGTCCAGCACGAACAAAATTCTACCGCGCACTTCAACAAGCGTCGGCCATCCATCAAGCACAGCTGCCCGCAAAGATTCATGCAGTCCACGCACCTGATCCGGCACCAGCAGTTTTTCCCCCACCACCGATCGAATCTCAGCGTCCAACGCATCCCAGGCAAGCGCAGTAAATTCAAGCGGCTTGACGAAGCCCGGACGATCGATGACATCGTCTTTGGCGTTGATTGTGATAAAAATTGGCAGATGCTCCGGATTGGCCTCTGACCAGGTGACGATTTGACCGAGGCAGTCGCGAAACGTCAGACAATGACTGCGGAAGTCTATGTCCTGGACATGGAGCACTTTGAAGCCAGGCCGCTCCATCACTCCGCCAGGATCAAATGGTCTGGCTGAGGCTATGGCACGGATCCCAAGAGGGTTTGCGTACCTCCCCCCTTGCGGATCGTAAAAGATGTCGAGCTCGAGCTTACGTAATCCAAGGTCCAGTTGTTCCGCCAGTGGTCGGTGTGAATAGTCCAGTGAGGCCGCTGTCTGGGGGTTATCCGCTGCCAGTTGCGCCATCAGGGCCGGGTCCATGGGCTTTTTGTAACTGTTATGGCTGCCGAGAAATTGTATCTCGTTCAGTTTCAATGAATTCGGCGCATGCCCGGTCAGTATCTCGCACTGTGTCAACAGCGGCAGTAACACGAGGACAATGGCACGGGATAACTGGAATTGGTAGTTCACGACGTGATTTTGCTGCCCGTGCAAGTGAATTTAGATAAGATAGCAGAGGGCCAACTCAAAACAGGTGCAATAGGATGCGACGTTTCATTCTGACCTTCGCTTGCCTGCTATTCTTCCAGACTGTACACGCGGATTGCAACGAAGAAGCTGAACAATTGCGTCTCAATGGGGAAATCGAGGAATCGATCAACCGACTGACCGCGTGTATCGACACTGAATTGGCTCATGTGGCCAGGACTTATTACCAGCTTGGTCTGGCCAACCATGAGAAAGGAGCTTATCAGACTGCGATCGAACACTACACCAACGCCATTGCCGTCGAACCAGACTATGGATTGGCCTACGCCAGCCGTGGCCTTACTCACGGACTAAGCGGTGACCTTGAGGCGGCCCTTGTCGACCTGGAGCGTGCCATTGAAATCAATCCGAACAGGATGGAACCATGGTATTACCGTGCCACTCTCCTCGAGGGTGCAAAAAAACCTGACGCCGCCATCGCCGACTACGGTCGCGCAATTGAGCTTACTACTGACCGCCAGCAACTCGCACTCCTCCACTACAAAAGGGGAATGCTGCATCAGTCAATGAACGCGAGACTCCTGGCAATATCCGACCTGTCCGCCGCAATCGGACAGGCACCAGGACTAACCGAGGCCTGGTTTGCACGCGCCCGGCTGCACCACGAAATAAAGGAACTTGACGCTGCCCTGGCTGATTACTCACGGGTCATCGAGCTGGATAACACAAACGCAGAAGCCTATTACCAGCGGGCAACAATCTATAAGAAACAAAGGCTGGATCATCTCGCCATCAAAGACTACAACCGCGCACTCGAAATTGATCCGTCACTCACCAGGGCTTACATGGGTAAAGGATTCACTTACCTCATACCGCTCATCCCTGTACTCCTGGTGCTTGTGCTGGGTTAGCCTGGCCTGCCACTGGTCGCGAACTTCCCTCAAATACCGGATTTTTCCGACGAACAGACACCTGAAGGATTCAAAGTGTGACCGACTTCAACTAAACGTCGATCCGCTTAATCTATCTTTGACTCCCGGTTTTAAGAAATTAAACAGTAGTTTTTTAAAAACCAGATTCAAAGGTGGAGAGAAATGGACACAATACAATTTGTGAAATGGAGCATCACAGCCCTCGCCGTGCTGGTATTTCAGCAAGCGACCGCGAGCCAGCCGGTTGATCGATTGCCGGAAGAAGTGTTTCGCGTGAAGTATACAAACACCGACGACATGCCTGACCACATTGCCTACTTATCGCTGATGCAAAATCTCTGGCTCGCCGAAAACGAGTCAGGTCGCGAACCAAACCTTGTTCATATACAAACACATCTGTCGATCAACAGGGAAGAAGCAAACATATTCCTTGAATACCTGCTCTCATCTTACGATGAGATGCTCGAAACCAACCGGGCAGTCACTAACCGGATGTTGTGCCAGGGAAATAAACCCAAATACGAAACCAACAAGGCCTATGCGGTACTGGATGTCCTCGACGACATCAAGGAAACTAACCTTCGGAAACACTACAAGCGGGCACTGATTGAATTTGGCACCGACACCGGTGAAGAGTTGAACCTGTGGTTGGCGGCTATCAAGACCGGCAGTTCCCATCACCGGTACGATCACCGAAGAATATTCGAACATAGCGAGCAATCTGTAGGACAGGTGATTTCCGTTGCTTGCAATGTCCTCACAGCATACGTGCCGAGACACTAACCTTGTCTTAAGTGGCCCGTGAACTGCCTTCGACACGGATGTGAAGGCAGTTCTTTTTTTCAGCTACTTGATAGCGTCAATGACTTCGGCCGGTAGTCCAGCTTCCCGGGCCATCGGTGCATGCGCGTACCACTCATACTGGGCCTGCCAGTGACGTCCCACCATTAATATTGCCAACTCGATATAGCGTCTCTCGACCAGGGTACGAAACCTGAATAAACTGCCTAGCCCCACAATACGGCTACCCATTTCAGGATTCAGGATCCATGCATCGAACGGACCTCCTATGTGGCCGCCCTCAACCCCAGTTCGACCCTCGGCAATACGATCAAATATTTCTCGCTGTTGCTGACTCAAGTCCTCGTAATTTTTGCGGGTCAATCTCGCCATAAGCTACTCCTGATGGTTGACGCTCAAGCATTGTGAGTGGGCCTGGGTGATACATCTGCATGCGTCATTATCTCGCGCATCAGCTGCTCCATCATGTGGTGCCGCAGGGCCTGCCCATTTGGTTTAGAAAACAGGTTGTTCATCTCATCCAGGTCATCACCTGCAAACAGCTCGCCATGTGAGTGCCCTGCATACAACGTTAATCTGCCATCGTTCGACACCAACGTTCGCATTCGCGTGTCGACACCCCCGCCGGTCATGTCTTCTTTCTGGTCCTCTTCGATATAAATGCAGTCGCGCACTGACGCTGCAGGGTCATCGAGCAAGGGCGCAAGGCTTGTGCCCTGGATACCGTGGTAGCCATCAACCTCTGCAAGGTCAAGGATGGTTCTCGCAAGGTCAATGGATCCGGCAAACGCATCAGTGGACTGACCCTTGTCGCCCGGCCGCGCGATGACTAACGGAACCCGAATACAACCTTTGTAATGCATGGCGTGCTTGAACATGACGCCATGGTCACCAAACATATCTCCGTGATCGGACGTAAAGATGATAATGGTATTGTCCGCTACGCCAGCGGCATCGAGCGCCTGCAAGATCCGGCCAATGCCGTCATCAATAAGCGCGATACTGCCGTACTCGGCAGCAAGGGCATGCCGCAGCTGATCTTCCGTCGGCGCCCAACCATCAACATTGTGAAACAACATATGGCCTCGATGCGCAACCATAAGCTGGTAGTGGGGCATCGAATCCGTATGAGGGTCATCGAAGCTTTGCGGTAAATGCATCTCGTCAGGCGCAAACAGGTCGTAATATTTTCCTGGTGGAGTAAACGGATGATGAGGATCGGGCCAGGACGCATGGATGAAAAATGGCCGCCCATCATTAGCCGCACTTTCGATTTCTTCTACCGTCTTCTCCGTTATATAAGTTGAAGGATAAAGTTCCGGTGGCAAGGCAGTCTTATAGATCTGGTACCAGTCTTTGTATCGCGCGAGCGCAACTTCCGGCCCCTGTAACAGGGCCGGGTCTACACCTTTTTGCTTTAACCAGCCGGTGTAGTGGCCGGTGACCTGGTCGCCATGCAATATCGCAAAAGCAACATTTTCAAAGCCATAATAGTCATCTACCTCGGGTTCTTCACCAGCCCGATAGCGTCGATAATCTTCGAGTTCGTTCCAGCCGTCAGCCTCCGAGGGCAGCAGCGCTTCCTCGGCAAGCGTAAAATCCATGAGCCCAAGAATACGCTGCCGGTTGATACAGATATTCTGGAGATGAGACTTTCCAATATGAGTCGTGCGATACCCTTGCGACTTTAATCGGCGCACGAAAGTATTCACTCGAGGATTCAAGCTAATACCATTGAACCGGGTGCCATGAAGGCTCGGCATGCGTCCGGTCATTATGGTTCCACGATTGGGCATACAGATGGGATTGGCTACATAGGCCTGGTTGAATACCGTTCCATTTGCCGCCAGTCGGTCAAGATTCGGGGTCCTGACAATGTCATTTCCACCAAACCCCACATGATCGGCCCTGTGTTGGTCCGTTATCAGGAACAAAAAGTTGGGTCGTTGCATGGATCCAGCATTGCCCGTACATAGAGAAAGTTAAGACAGCATACCAACCGGGCCGCCGCCTGTCCCTTGCAATCCCCGACCAGAATTTAAAGCAGCCTGGCCTTTTTCAGGCAACCATGCGCGGGTGCACGACATGCCGGCGAGACTCAATAGTAGTCATACCGATCAGAGTAACGATAGGCGTAACGATCACGCCGCTTGAGCGGCGCAAGTAACCAATAAAACACCCATGCAAACCAGGATACAAAGATCATCGCGAGTATCCATGCCACCTTTTCTCCACCCGTGGTTTTGTCCGACCCGGCAATCAGGAGGATGGGAAGAAACCAGATCAATGCGCATACAAGGAACACGAACAACGCAAAAACACCCAAAATAAAGTCCATACCTGCACCTCTCTTGTTTTGGCTATTGGGACTTTCCCAGCCTCTCCCCGGATTAATGCAACAAGTAGGCCAATGATTATTTATTATAAAAATCAAATAGATAGGAAATTTTCGAGAGATGAGAAGTGGTAATCAGGCCACAATTTGGCCTCGTTCGCGATTCACCGGCGAAAGCGCCGGTTCGGTCCACCCGGATCACCACTCGTCTCTCCCCAGGGACCGTCTGGCGTTTTCTGCCTTCGATCACCGGAAGCGTGAAGTCGATCACGGGTGCTGCCAGATCGGGTAGCTAAGATGGAAGCCGGGAAATGAAAAAAACGCAGTAATCAGCAGTACCAAATAAAGAGGTACAGCGGCATGAGAACCAACAACCAGTGCCCGGTGTTGACCGGATTGAGCAACCACTGTCGTGGCCTCATCCTTATCCTCGGACTCACAATCGCACCGCTGGTCCAAGCCGATAACATCAGCGCTCCACTCTACCGATCGGATATTTTCCAATCCGTTGATTACGATCTGAGAGATCACTATGCAGCTGGTATCGAGCGCCATCACTTCGGCAGCGCCGTCAAGGTGATTGGATGGAAGACCGGGAAAAGTGCCTACTTTGGTCGCACGCGAATTGCCGGAAAATATGCGCTCGGTCTTGTATTCGGCGACGACAAGACCGTGTATGGAATCACGCACCGCGGTATTCGTATCACCCGCTACTTCTAGTAAACCTCTGAACCAGTCCGCCGCAATCGGGCGAGTGAGAAGTCAGGGACCTGTTTTGGAAGGCTAGGTACAGGGACGTAACGGGACCGGGCCAGGGATGGTCGGGGGCGCCCAGCCCATGCCTGGAAAAACAGGTCCCTGACTTCGGATCGAACAATCCGGTAAGGCTTGCCGGGCTTGTTCAGAGGATTCCTGGTGCAGCGAGGATCGTCCGCTTTATGCAATCCAGTTCGGTACCGGGGTTCCCGGACCTTCTGTGAGTGAGGGTCGGGAGCATAAATTTGGGTCCATAGTGCAGGACACGGTTTTTCCTGATAATTTGGCAGCGTAAACCAACAAGAATCAGGAAAACCGCCATGCCTCGGCCCAGACTTATTGCTCTATTCATTCCCCTACTACTTTTATTGGGTTGTTCCTTTACCGAAGGGCCAGCACCGCAGGAGCCAGACTTTGAAGCCTCAATCCGCTGGACCTCATACGGCATTCCCCATATCCGTTCCCGAACCTGGGGCGGCGCTGGCTACGGTCTGGCGTATACGATTGCTGAAGATGCCATCTGCGTGCTGGCGGAGGACTTCGCCACGGTACGCGGAGAACGCGCCTTATACTTTGGGGCAACGGCCAGGAACATTGACAGTGACGCCTTCCACAAAGGGTTGTTGAGCGGTGAGCGTATCACCGGGTACTATGACCACGAGTATGCGCAAACCCGCGAGTTGATCGACGGATATGTCGCCGGCTACAACCGCTACATCGCGGATCACAAAGAGAATTTGCCGGCTTCCTGCGCGGGAAAACCCTGGATCAAGTCTATCGATGTGGACGACACGGCCAGGCTCGCCATCGGTGTCGGGATTCGTTACGGCCTCGGCCGGTTCACAACGGGTATAACCAGTGCCGAACCCGGTGCCGCCACCACGGCGATGCTTGCTGAGGACCCTGCCAGTGTACCCGGCAGTAATGCGCTTGGTTTTGGTCGGACCTTGACCAGAAATGGCAAGGGCATCCTGCTCGGAAATCCACATTATCCCTGGCATGGAGGTTCACGATTCCATCTGGCACATATGACGATTCCAGGTGAACTCGACCTGATGGGCGTCGGGCTTATCACAACGCCTCGGATTGCAATCGGATTTACCCGGCACGTGGCCTGGACGCATACCGTCTCCACGGCACTTCGATTTACCCTATTTCGACTTGACCTGGCTCCAGATGACCCAATGAGTTACCGGCTCGGTAACGAATATCGACCCATCAGACCCGTTCCCGTCGATATTAACGCGAGAAGTGTGGATGGAAAGATCGAGACGATCAAAAGAACGATTTACTTGACTCACCTCGGTCCGGTGCTCGTCACTGAAGACACACCCTGGTCACAGGATCATGCCTACGTCATCCGTGACGTCAACTACGAAAATAATCGCGGCGGGGACCAATATCACGACATAGGTGCAGCAACTAACGTTATGGAAATCCGGAATGCGCTCGCGCGTCACCAGGGCGTCTCGTTTGTCAATACGATCGCGGCTGATGCCAGCGGCAATGCGCTCTACGCGGATATGTCAGCCATTCCATACGTCACCGCCGGGCAGATCAAACGCTGCGACACAGGGTTATCCCGTATCGGCTCGTGGCGGGTAGTCGTCCTTGATGGTTCTGACCCATCCTGTGATTGGCAAGAAGATCCAGACGCCGCGGCCCCCGGTCTTATGCCACCGGACCAACAGCCCAGCCTCATTACGGATACCTATGTCAGCAACAGTAATGATTCCCACTGGTTATCCAATCCAGCACTACGTCTCGAAGGCTACTCACCCATAATCGGTAACGAAAAGGAGCCCAGATCACTTCGAACTCGCGCTGGGCTAACATTTGTTGAAGAAGTACTCGATCGTGGGGAGCGTATTACTCCTGAAATGGTGCAAGAGCTGTTGTTCAACCATCGCCACTTCGGTGCCGAACTTCTTCTCGACGATATCCTCACTATCTGCCGGCACGAAGCTTCCACGCTGGATATTGCGGCGGCCTGCGGCATTCTTGGAGAATGGGACCGAAAGCAGGACATCGAAAGCGTCGGCGCACAGGTTTATAACGAACTCTGGAATGAGATTGGCGGGGCTGTACAGGCGCATCTGGCCATACCCTTTGATGTCAACGATCCCGTCCACACGCCGCGAGGTTTGACGGTCGAATCGCCGGCAACTCGCGAGTTGGTAATGCAAGGACTTGCATCCGCCCTTGCGCGGCTGGCCGCTGCCAACGTATCCCCACTGTCGCCCTGGGGCGAGGTACAATTTGCCGCGAGAAACGGTGAAAAGATCGGTATACCCGGTGGCAATGGTGGCGCCGGAATGTACAGCGTCATCGGCGCACGACTCAATAAAGAAACCTCTGGCTACAACCCCATTATTACCGGCAACAGCTATATCCAGGTCGTGACCTGGGATGACAACGGCAATCCTGTGGCCAACGCCATCTTGACCTACTCGCAGTCACCCGAGCCCGACTCACCCCACTATGCGGACCAGACCAAACGCTATTCCAAAAGCGAGTGGATCCGGTTGCCGTTTACCGATGCTGAGATCGCAGCAGACACAATACGAAGCCTGGAACTGAGCTCGGACTGAACAATGGTTTCAGCAAGTAACCATGTTATCCATCCACGCCGGAGAAATTCCCGTGCAACAACTAACTGGAACCAAATGATCAACATTCGATCGTAATCATGGTATTTTTGCGCCCTCGTTAATTCAGGTTGGTTGTTATGTCTGACGATAAAGATACCGTTTCAAATGCCCGTCGCCGTTACTCATCGAAGGTGGTCGATGGTGTCCAGAAGGCTGCTGCCCGCGCGATGCTCTATGGCGTCGGGTTTAATGAAGAGGATTTTGACAAGCCGCAAGTCGGAATAGCCTCTACCTGGAGCAATCTCACACCCTGCAATATGCATATCGATACACTTGCAGAAGCTGCTGCAATGGGAGCCGATGAAGCAGGTGGCAAGGCCATCACCTTCAATACCATTACCGTCTCCGATGGCATATCCATGGGCTCTCCGGGCATGCGCTACTCTCTGGTATCGCGCGAGGTAATCGCTGATTCGATTGAAACCGTGGTCAGCGCGGAAGGATTCGATGGCTTCGTTGCGATCGGGGGTTGTGACAAAAATATGCCTGGCTGCGCCATTGCCATGGCAAGACTCGACCGCCCCAGTGTTTTTGTGTATGGCGGAACCATAAAGCCAGGCAAGGACCGTCGTGACGTGGTTTCCGTGTTTGAAGCCGTGGGACAACATGCGGCCGGTAAAATTTCTGACATCGAATTAAAGGAAATTGAATCGACAGCCATTCCGGGAGCCGGGTCCTGTGGTGGTATGTATACGGCAAACACCATGGCATCTGCCATCGAAGCGATGGGCTTGTCACTGCCGAATTCATCTGCCCAGGAGGCCGTTTCGGATAACAAGCGTGCTGACAGCCATGCTGCCGGTGCGGCGGTTATGAAGTTGATCGACCTCGACATCAAGCCCTCAGACATACTCAGCCGTGAAGCCTTTGAAAATGCAATCACGGTGGTCATTGCTCTCGAAGGGTCGACCAACGCCGTACTCCACCTGTTGGCAATCGCCCACGCGGCTAACATCCCATTAACGATTGATGATTTCACTCGCATCGGTCAACGCGTACCCGTGCTCGCCGACATGCGTCCGGCAGGGCATTACGCCATGAGTGAATTGATTGCGATCGGTGGCATCCAGCCATTGATGAAATTGCTGTTGGATGAAGGCCTGTTGCACGGCGATTGTATGACGGTTACGGGCAAGACCCTGGCGGAAAACCTGCAAAATGTCGCGCCCTACCCGGCAGACCAGAAAATCATCCGTCCCCTATCCGACCCGATCAAAAAAGACAGCCACCTGGTTATCCTGCGTGGCAACCTGGCACCGGAAGGGGCGGTGGCGAAGATCACGGGTCACGAGGGGCTGTCATTTACCGGTACCGCCCGTTGTTTCCATGGTGAAGAAGCTGCGCTGGAGGCGATTCTGGACGGAACCGTGACCCAGGGTGATGTCGTGGTCGTTCGCTACGAGGGGCCACGCGGAGGTCCGGGGATGCGAGAGATGTTGTCACCTACCAGCGCAATCAACGGCCGGGGGCTTTCCTCCGAGGTTGCCCTGATCACAGATGGGCGATTTTCCGGTGGGTCGCATGGATTCGTCATTGGACACATTACGCCGGAAGCATTTGACGGCGGGCCCATCGCACTCATTGAAGATGGCGATGAAATTACGATTGACGCCGAGTCGCACCGGATCGATGTCAATGTATCGGCAGATGACCTGGAACGACGAAGCCAGGCCTGGAAACCGCCTGCACCCTACGCACAGCGTGGCCTTCTGGCAAAATATGCAAAGCTGGTCAGTTCGGCGTCCGAAGGCGCGGTGACAGACAAGTTCTGAAGTTTGCTTCCAATATCACGTCAACCAGTCTATTTTAGGGGAGTATGCTCGATTGAGGCCAACTTTTGATTAGAGTACTTGTGGTCGAAAATCAGGCCTAACTCGAATTTTTGCGCGGCATCGGTTGTGACCTGGCGCAGGGATTCCTGCTGGCGCGCCCGGCTGTGTCTGGCACTGTCGATAAGTTTTTTATGGTGCCTTTCAGAAAGAACAGCAATACCGTTTGCTCGCTGACAATGCCCAGGACCTCATATGGACCGCTGACCTTGAGCTCAACTTTACCTACTGCAGCCCTGCAGCGCTTCGCATTATGGGGTACAAGCCGGATGAAATGATCGGCAGATCGATATTCTTCCCACTGTTGTCTGAGCGGGATGCCGAAGATTACCGTGAAATCATTACCCGGGAATTGCTCCCTGGGACAGACGAAGTCGCGGAGCCCAGACACACATTTGAGAACGTACATTTCAGGAAGAAAGACGGCGCCCTGGGATGGATCGAGTCAAACGTGTCGCTACTTCGCGACGATGACGATCAAGTCATTGGAATCGTCGGCAATACACGTGATGTCTCTGACCGGATTGACGCCGAAACACGGGCAAGGGAAGTGGCTGACCAGCTAAGGCAAGCCCAGAAAATCGACTCGATCGGGCAGCTGGCCGGAGGTATCGCCCATGACTTCAATAATATGCTGGTGGCGATACAGGGCTACAGCGATCTCGCCGGAAAACATAAATCCACACCTCACGATGTCAAACGATATGTTTCCGAGATCAAGAAAGCCGCGATACGTGCAGAAAATCTCACAAGGCAGCTCCTGACATTCAGCCGACGACAGGCAATGGAGAGCAAGCCGGTCTGCATCAATTTGTTGTTACGTGATCTCCAGGACATGTTGTCTCGCCTGATTCCTGCAAACGTCAGCGTTAAACTGAAATTAGACGAAACGGACTACGAGATCCTCGGCGACAGTGGCCAACTGGAACAATTGATTGTCAATCTTTGCGTCAACGCCAGGGATTCAATGCCATCAGGTGGCAACCTGACCATTTATTCAAAAGAGGTCCGCGTTACCGCAGAAGAAGCCTCGACCCACCCTAATGCAGTTGCTGGAGAGTATATCTGTCTGAGTGTCCAGGACAATGGTAGTGGGATGGACGTCGAGTTACAAAAACGAATTTTCGAACCTTTCTTCACGACCAAAAAAGAGGGGCAAGGCACGGGCCTTGGGCTGTCTGTCGTGCATGGCATTGTAGTTGAACACGGCGGCTTTATCACCGTGGATTCCGAAGAAGGTGCGGGAACTACCGTCAATGTCTACCTGCCGAAATCTGATAACGTAAGCAGTATCAGATCGCTGATTGAGCTCAACGATCCAATGCCCGGTGGCAAGGAGACGGTTCTTGTCGTAGAAGACGAAGAGCAGGTCCGGGACCTTGCGACACTGGTCCTTTCACAGGCAGGTTACACTGTGCTGACAGCAGCAGACGGAATGCTAGGGTGGGAACTGTTTTCCTTGCCCAACAGGAAAATATCGCTCTTATCGTCTGTGACGTGGTGATGCCCAATATGGGAGGAAGGCAACTCCTACGACTCGTCAGGGAAGTCGACGACTCGATTCCCTTTGTGTTTACGAGCGGTTATGTGGGCGGTCCAGACCCAAAGAATTTCGCAGAACGCTACGACGTCGAGTTCCTGCAAAAACCGTTTTCCGCCGCCAGTCTCCAGCAATTGGTGCGCACTACGCTTGATTCGCGTAGCCAACGCTTGTCACATCAACGCCTGGTCCTGGTGGTTGATGACAACGCCTCCATTTTGCACTTACTAGAGCTCGATATTAAAGAACTCGGTCACAGTATTGAAACTGCCACCAGCGGGGCAGAAGCAATCGAACTATGCAAGCGCAACGAGTTCGACCTCATATTTATGGATATCCAGATGCAGCCCATGGACGGCCATCAAGCGACCAGAATAATACGTGGTAACGCCGATACGACGGCGCGTATCTTTGGTTTGACCGCACATTACACCGAGGAAGAAAAGAAAGCATGCCTCGCCGCCGGGATGGACGATGTCATTACCAAACCAATTCACTTCGACAGGCTCGCAAATCTGGTCGGTGGCAAGCACCACGAAGACGGAACAAAACCCGAATCCAAACCAATACCGGTATTCGACCTGGATGTTTCATTACATCTGGCCAATAATCGGACTGACGTCGCCGAAGAGATGTTCAAAATACTGATGAATAAATTGCCAGAAGACCAACAACTTATCAACGACGCTTTCACGGCAGATGATATGGATGCGTTCGGTCAACAAGTACACAAGTTAAACGGTGCAGTAAGATACTGCGGTGTACCCGCTCTTTCCGAGGCAATTAATCGACTTGAGACGCTCACCAAAAATTGTGAACTCGACGACATCGAGTCGTGTCTCAATGATGTCAACAACAGTATTGACGAGCTACAGGCATGGCGAGACTCAAATCCCAATCCTTTCCAGATTCACAGGATGGAGAACGGCCTCTCAGGTTGAAACAAATACATTCCGGGACAAATCCTTTTTCACACGCGCGGCATCGAATATACATCCATTCATGGCGATATAGACACCGGCAGGTAAGACCTGCACCGCGCCAAAAGCCATACCCAGGTTAAACATCGCATCGGTCCGCGCAAAACGCGCCGGGGCTAGCGCGCCGGTCATTACAATGACCTTATCCTCAATACCGGTAAGCGCGGCAGCTGTGACCGTCATCGTATCGGTACCATGGGTGATAATAATCCGCTTGCAGGCTGATTCAACGACGGCGTGACGAATTGATTCGCGGTCTGCATCGGTCAATTCGAGACTATCCTTCCGCAGCAACTCAGACAGTTCAAATGGTCGATTGACTTCAGATTGCAGCAACATTTGACCAACAATGGAATCGCCTACCTCGAACTCACTCTTGGCATCGAAGTATACCTTGTCCAGTGTTCCCCCGGTCGTGAGGACCAGAATTTTCTCTTCCAAATTAATCATCATTCTCTTGGCCTTAACCACCACTCACGTATTACAATCCAAAAGTTCCCATGTTGCTAGCGGACTGGCGCGATATACATATAGCCTCCCCCAGCATACTTTAATCCATCCGAATTGATTGGTCGGAGGATCACAGCCATTAATAACTTCATGGATCGAATGAAGCGGATTGGCCCGTTACGCAACATGCTGCATGGTCTCGCGCTGTTATATATTCTCATTTTACCGTTCTCATCACCGGCACGGGTGTTGGAGGGCTGGGGGCTACTCTTCGGCGGCATAATTCCTGCTACAGCACCACTAGTTTTCATCGTCATGATGTTTGACGTCATGATGTGCCAAATCATGAAAGGCGATGCCGATCAGACGCGAAGCAGCGAACTCAACTTCACCATCAAATTACACCTGCTGCTCGGATTTACCCTGCTTGCACTCTGGCTATACTCTTTCAGGTCGGTACTGCTTTTTTAGCCGGCTGGAGATATAACCTATGATCTGCAGAAATTTCGCCTCGTCGGGTGATCCTGAAGCCAATCAGGCAGATCAACGCCGAAATATCACGACCAGGCGATGAGAAATTTGAAGATCGCGTCAAAGTGGACGGTCCACGCGATCTTCGTGATGGGTTAACCCGTACTCTTACCCCTTTCGTGGGAATCTCCCGGCAACCTGTCCATCTTCGAAAGCCCTGGAAACAACCGGGTCCAGAGTAGTGTAACCCCTATCGTTGCCGCACCCCCGAATATGACTGCCGGCACTGTACCAAACCAGGCCGCGGTAACTCCGGATTCAAACTCCCCCAGTTCATTGGAAGCGCCAATAAATACAGCGCTGACCGCACTGACACGTCCGCGGATTTCATCCGGCGTCTCCAGTTGTACCAACATGTGACGAATGTATACGCTCACCATATCACCTGCGCCCATGACAATGAGTGCAGTCAGAGACAGGAAAAAACTGGTCGAGATCCCGAAAACAATAATTGCGAGACCGAAGATACCAACGCCGGCAAACAACCAGGCACCAACCTTGCGAGTAATCGGGAAAAACGCCAGGAATGCAGCGGTGACAGCCGCGCCAATTGCAGGCGATGTTCGCAACACTCCGAGACCCTCGGGACCAACGTGCAGAATGTCCGCTGCATAGACAGGTAACAGTGCCACAGCGCCACCAAACAATACTGCGAACAAATCGAGGGAAATTGCACCGAGGATAACGGGTTTGGAGCGCACAAATCGTAAACCTTCCATTACTGTATGCCAATTAGCCGGCTCCGGCGCCCTGACGACCGCGGGGAGTTTGACAAGACACATCATCAATACGGAAAAAAACAGGATGACAGCGACCATTCCATAGACGGTGCCAGGACCAAACACATATAACACGCCCCCAACAGCAGGGCCCGCAATGGTTGCGACATGTGAGGTTGAGGAGTTGAGCGCAACGGCATTCGGGAAGGCGACCCGGGGCACGAGGTTTGGCGTAATCGCCTGGCTCGTTGGCATCGCAAATGCCCGCGCACACCCGAACAGCACCAATATCGAAAATACCGGCCAGACCTCACCTATGCCGATAAAACTGTACATAAGGAGTAACAGGGCGCAGATCAGTTCGAGTGCGTAACAGAGCGTCAGAATCAGCCGCCGGTCAAACTTGTCAGCGACCTGCCCTGCTGGCAGCACTAAAATCACAAACGGCAGGAACTGGGCAAGACCAATGAGACCCAGATCAAGCGGGTCGCCAGTAATCTCATATACTTGCCAACCGATTGCAACACTTTGCATCTGGACTGCCAGGGTCGTCAGGAAACGGGCGGCAACATAGAAGCGAAAATTGGTATAGTGAAGGGCGGCGCGGGACTCTGTAGCAATACTGTTGGTCAAGGCATCTGCTTCAGCAAAATAGCGAGCCGCAATGATAGCATCACATCGACCGGACGATGTCAGATTACGCGGCCCGGTCTGTCGTAATCTGCTAGAATTTACCGGCATGCCACTTGTATTCGGTTAATAACAATAATGGAAGCTTGCCCGTCATGACACTCATCTTGCGTATAGCCAGCCTCGGCTGCTTTATTCTGTCTCTCGCCGCCTTTGCAGAAGAATCTGTCGAGGTGTCGGACAAATCGACCCAACATCGCTATCGGGAAGAACCGCTTCAATGGACTGCGATGTCCATCACCGTTATAAGTGCCGCCGAGATCGAGGAGACTTACCGACGTGACCTGACCGACCTCGAAGGACTGGCCCCGGGATTGCTGGTAGACAGCCTCTCAAGCGTGCCCTATGGTGCGACCGTTGCACTTCGTGGGGTGGCTTCAAACAATGAGGGAATCAGTGCTTTTGCAGCCATACCCGTTAGCGTTGATGGCGTCTTCCTCGGCACGCATGCAAACCAGAACCAGGCGCTCTTTGATCTTGCCAGCGTCGAAGTCATTCGAGGATCCGGCGGTACTTTCCGGGGTGGCCCGGCGGCCGGCGGTAGCGTCAATCTGTACCGCACCAGGCCCAGCCGGGAACTCACCGCACGGACTCGTGCCAGTTTCGGTGACTATAACCGCAAACGGTTTGATGGCGTCTTCACATTTCCGATTTTGGATAGTATGGCTGGAAAACTCTCGTTTAACTGGAAGCGAGGTAATGCGGAAACGATTATCAACCAGGACTCATTTCGCAAGGAGAATGAAGATCATTACTCGGCGGGCTCAGTGGCACTGATATGGCAAAGACCAGACGGCAATTTCCTCCAGTACACCTATGATAGTGTGCAAGATAAATCAGATGTGCCAGCGCTCCTGAACCTGAGTGTCCCTGGCGACCTGTTATGCGATACACAAAATCTTTGCTCTGAAGAAGGCAATGGAACCATTCCCGAGACCGGGAGTATTGGCCGGACCTCACAGAACTATTCCAATATACGCGAGTACAATATCAATCAACATGCGCTTCACTTCGGCTTTGAGCTGGCGGGCCATGAGGTTAAGGGCATCATCGCGTCTCGAAAGTCAGACGAGGACTCCAATCAGGACCTGGATGCAACCAGCGCTGATTTCTATTCAGTCACCCTGAACAGGAAGTATGAACAGGTCAGCCAGGAGTTAAGTGTATTTCGTCAGTTGACGCCCACGTTTTCCTATATGGTTGGGGCCTATTATTTGTCCCAGTCACTCGAGCAAAACCGATACGAGCTCTACATCCTGAATGTATTGTCAGATGCGGGCATCCTAGCCGTAACCGGGCCAGATGAAACCCGACACCTCTATACTCAACAAGAGACCCGCTTGCGCTCGGTGTTCGGCCAATTGGATTACCAGTTGAATGAGCAGTGGACACTCGATGCGGGCGTCAAGTGGAATGAACTCGATCACGACTTCTATCATGTGGCGTCACTACCGGGAACCGCGAATGCGACGGAGATTGATACCTTTGAACCCGACGATGAAATCACCGGATCGATCGGGCTGGCCTACCGGGTTGATAATGATGCCAGCCTCTATTTCCGCTACTCTCACAGCGTCAGGCCGGGCGGTCACGATGATCAGGCCAATTCAGTCGACGGCGCCGAAATTGGTGAAGAAGACACAGACGCCCTGGAAATGGGAATCAAAACCCAATGGCTGGATGACCGGTTACGAATAAATTATGTTGTATACAGGAACAGCTACCGCAACAAGGCTGAACGCGTCACACAGGTAGCTTCCTCCGGAATGATTGAATCCGTCTTCTCCAACGTTGCAACCATCGAAAACCGGGGCCATGAGATTGAAATCGAAGCAGTGCCTTTTGATAACCTGTCCTTCCGCGCCGCCCTTAGTCATATGAACGCCGATTATGTCAATTATCGGGTCCCTGACCTGATCGACCCGGCCAATGCCATCGACAAGGAAACCTTGATTACACCTTTTTCACCTACTGATATGTTCCATTTCAGTGGCCGCTACTCGTTTCCGTACGGCGAGGGTACCGTTAGGCTCTATGCAGGCTATCGGTTTACAACCGAATACTGGAGTAACTCCGATGTTCCAACGGGCCGTATTGACAATTTTACCCTTCTCGATTTCTCAGCAGAATTTGAATGGCGAGAATGGACCTTCCGGTTGTTCAGCAAAAATGCCAATAGTAAACGGTACTTGACCAACGTCAGTCGTATTGATGCGGCAAGGGTCGCATCCTTGCCATCAACCACCACCAGCGCCAGAGGCTTGATGACCACAGCGGAGGTCAACCAGCCAGAGTTTACCGGTTTTGAAGTGATTTATGTTCCACGATTCGGCCGGTGAAGCATACCAGTTGACGATGTCACAGCTATGGCAATTGGGCTAACATTCCCGCCATGAGAGAGGCTGAAACAAGTCGGGTGGTCTTTTGAAATTTGCATTCTGCCTGTATAAATACTTTCCTTATGGTGGATTGCAGCGCGACTTCCTGCGTATCGCACGGGAATGCCAGAGACGCGGACACACTGTCAAGGTCTATGTGCTAACCTGGCAGGGACCGGTACCTGATGATCTGGATGTCACCGTGGTGCCGATCACATCATTGTTCAATCATAATAAGTACCGCAAATTCAGTGACTGGCTCGTCGCCGAACTGGTCAGGAACCCCGTCGATCGCGTCGTTGGATTTAACAAAATGCCACGACTCGATATCTACTATGCTGCAGATTCGTGTTACGAGGAAAAAGCGAAGACCCAGCGCGGACCTTACTACAAATTCCTGTCCAGATATCACCATTTCGCCGAATACGAACGTGCTGTATTCGGGAGAACCAGCCCAACAGAAATATTAATCATCTCCGAAGCACAAAAGCCATACTTTATTGAACATTACCGCACTCAAACCGAACGCATGCATACACTACCACCCGGTATTTCACGTGATCGAATCGCGCCACCCGATGGCCCGGAAATTCGCAGATCGAAGCGTGAAGAACTCGGCCTTACCTCCGAAGATAAACTCGTGTTACTGGTGGGTTCCGGTTTTATCAAGAAGGGACTCAAACGTGCAATTCTATCGGTCGCCGCTTTGCCACCTGAAGTCAAGGAAAAGACCCGCTTTATCGTTATCGGTGAAGACCGGACCGAGCCTTTTGATCGACTGATCAAGCGACTCGGGCTCAGTGATACAGTCAGTATCCTTGGTGGCACGGATGACGTGCCCGCGTTCCTGCTTGCTGGAGACCTGTTGCTGCACCCGGCATCCGATGAAAATGCCGGTATGGTTTTACTTGAAGCCATGGTTGCGGGTCTACCTGTATTAGCCACTGATAGCTGTGGGTATGGTCATTACGTCATCGAAGCTGATATGGGATGTCTGGTCCCCAGTCCCTTCCAGCAAGAAACGCTCAACGAAATGCTGCTGGACATGCTGGAACGCGATGACCGGGAGAAATGGGTCAGGAATGGTAAGGTGTTTGCGGAATCTGCTGACATCTACTCTTTGCCGCAAAAGGCCGTCGATGTCATTGAGGAAGTCGCCAACCGTCAGTAGAACGATGCCTCCCCTTCGGGCCGGGTCTTGAATCGGCGGTGAAACCACCAGTACTGTTCCGGATATTTGCGAATAGCGCGTTCTGTCAACTCATTGACTCGGATCGCATCCGCCTCAAACGACGCCCCCGGGAAATCCTCAAGTGGTGGCAACATTTCGATTCGATAGGTTGCACCGCCATTCTCACGGTAATGGGCGAAGGGTATTACACTCGCCCCGGTTATTTTGGCAAGCCTGGAAGGTGCTGTCGTGGTTGCAGCCTCAATACCAAAGAAAGGCACAAATACTGAATTGCGCGCGCCGTAATCCTGGTCTGGACCGTACCAGACGATGTGACCCGCCTTGAGATTCTTGATGACGGCGCGGATATCACCCCTTTCAATCGTATGCGGGAACAGCCTCCCACGTCTTGAAGTCATCAGGAATTCAATGAGGGGATTCTTGTTGGCGCGGTACATAACGTCGACCTGCGCTTCGCTCGCCATTAGCGCTCCGGCAATATCCAGCGTCGACATATGGACCCCAAGCAGGATGACGCCCCGCCCCTTTTTATGCGCCTGTTTCAAATGGTCGAGCCCATCAAAAGTGCATCGCGACAACACGCTGTCCCTTTGGCCCAGCCAGGAAATCGCCGTCTCAATGATGCTCACGCCGCCTGATTTGAAAACAGCTTTTGCAAGCTTCTCAAACTCCGAGTCGTCCAGCGAGGGAAAACAGGATCGTAAATTTGCCTCTACAATATGGCGGCGACTGCCTGCAATCCTGTATCCCAGCAAACCCAGGCCATTGCCAACCCGGATACGCCAGGCGTGCGGCAATCGCACCACGATCCAAAGACAACCATAACCCATCCATACGGCCCAGTACCTGGGATGCAGGAACATGCTTGCCCGCATCTCTGAAACCGGTATTTGGCCTGTCCTGATCATAGCCGGATATTATAGACGTTCAACATCCATGGATGTGAGGATTGAATTCGCACCTTATCGCGCTGCTTGCGGTAGTTTAGAATTGACCGATAACAAACAACACCGCGGGTACCCCGTTTGAACTTATTACTCATCATGCCGACCCGGTATCTCGGTAATATGGTGATTTCGATGCAGGCAATACACGCGATTCTTTCGGACAAGCACTTTGATAGCATCACGCTGCTGGTAGACGAAAGTTTCGAGGCTCTTGCACGTCTGGTATTCGGGCAAGCGTGCGATTATATCGTCTATCCGCGAGGGGCGCTCGCCCGGGGTAATGTGGTTGCGCGACTAACGACTTATTCAAGATTTATCCGTGAACTCAGGAGCGTCTACTACCAATGTGCACTCGATATCGATGGTTCAGTCGTTTCTGGCCGCGTGACCAGCTTCGCGAGGGCGCACCGCAAGGTTGGTCCGGGATTTGCCAAACGGCCACGCGCCTATGGAACGCTGGTCCCGGTCATGCGAGAGGAACATCACTGTTTCCATGATTTCGTCTTGATGGCGAGGTCAATCAACGTACCAGTCAGTTCTGACAATTACCTGGAAATACCCAGGATCGAGGGCGCGAAGCACCCGGTGGACGCACTGATTCGGCAGCCAAAAATCGCCTGTATTCATCCGTGCGCTACCAAAGACTACAAGCAATGGGACATCAGGAAGTTCGCCAGCCTCGCCGATGAACTGGCACACCGTGGGTGGTGCGTCATCATTGTCGGCGCGGGTGCCAGTGAGATGAGTCGGATTGAAACCCTGCTGGGTGCAATGGAAACCTCACCGGTCAATGCCCATGGCGCCCTCAATCTGCTGGAGCTTGTCTATCTACTGCAAAGATCCGACGTATTTATCGGTAATGATAGCGGCCCCATGCACCTTGCTGCCGCCACAGGAATCCCCGTCATTGCGCTGTTTGGCCCCACCGAGCTGAAACGTTGGCGCCCGAAGGCGAAGGACGTCCACATCCTTAAAGGTCCATTGCCTTGTGCGCCAGGGTGCCAAACCGAAGCTTGCCTGGCTGACTACCAGTGCCTCACGTCACTCACCGTTGAACAGGTTGTGAGTGAGACCAACCGGCTATCACCATGACAAGCTGGATGACAGGCTCAAAGATACTCACAGACACAACGGTCATTGCCACGCAAATGGGAAATACCGGGACAGGTTGATATACTGCAAGCACCTGATCTTACGGACTTTCATCGGATGGCTCGAGTTCCAGCCACGGCGACAATCATTGCCCTGAACGAATCCGCAAATATCGTCACCTGTATCGAGAGCGTCAGGTTCATGGAGGAAATCCTGGTAGTCGATTCAGGTAGCACCGACAATACCGTCGCGCTGGCAAAATCCGCGGGCGCAACTGTATTGGAAAATCCCTGGCCCGGGTATGGCGCGCAAAAACAATTTGCGCTCACCCATGCCCACCATGACTGGATTTTCAGCCTCGATGCCGACGAGCGAGTCTCGAAGGAGCTCGCTGAGACCATTGTCAGGTTGTTCGAAAGTGAACCTGAGCTGCATGGATATGAAATTAATCGCCGCAATCACTTTCTCGGTCGCCCACTACTCCACGGAGAAGGCTATCCTGACTGGTGCCTTCGACTGTTCAATAGAAAGTCCGCTTGCTGGAGCCCCGATCCGGTTCATGAACGTGTCTTATTTGAGGGCAGTAGAACGCGGCTAGAAGGTGATATCGATCATTTTTCCGATGACTCACTCAGCGAGTACCTCCTGAAGCAAAACAACTACACGACACTACAAGCCAGATACCTTCATTCCCTGGGGCAAAGGGGCAGCGTGTTCAAGCTGGCTACATCGCCGATCATGCGCTTTTTCAAGTTTTACCTGTTCAGGCTCGGATTCCTCGATGGATTGCCTGGATTCGTCCATATATCCATCGGCTGTTTCAACAGTTTCTGTAAGTACGCCAAATTACTGGAGTTGGACTTTCGGGACGATCTTTAACCGCTTCAGCCTTACCCCGCCGACCGGGCTCGCCCCGGGCCACTTGCCCTGAACTCAAAAGTCGCAGAAAATCGCCATGGTTACAAACCGAATCGTCTGGCCATGCGTCTAACCTTCCAAAATCAATTGGAAATCACCCGTGAAAAAACTGATTCAATTCGGCGCCCCCATAGCGATCCTGGGTGCTGGCATAGGCATCTTTGCCCTGCTGCACTGGTCGAAACCCGAACCTGAGAAGAAGGAAGAAACACCGCGTCCACTGACGGTATTTGTCGATGAAGTCCGCCAATCAGACCTCAACCTCACCGTTGCAACCGGTGGCGAGGTCAGGGCCCGGACCGGGGTCGACCTGACAGCCCAGGTGGCGGGTCGCATCGTATCCATCTCACCGGAATTTATTGAAGGTGGCATCGTCGAGCCGGGACATGCCCTCGTCACCATCGAAGACACGGATTACCAATTAGCCTTGTCGCAAGCACAAGTCAGGGTTGCAGGCGCAAAGGTTGGCCTCCAACAGGCCCTGGCCGATGCGGATGTCGCCCGCAAACAACTGAGGGATGCGAGCAACGCCTCTGATCTGGCCCTCAGGCGGCCACAGGTTGCTGAGGCCGAGGCCAGGCTGATTGCAGCCAATGCTGACCTGCAACAGGCCCATCTCAATCTTGCAAGAACACGTATTACATTACCGTTTACGGGTCGCGTTACCTCTAAGGAAGTAGATGTCGGACAGTTCGTATCGCCTGGCACACGCCTCGGACATGCGTTTGCCACCGAGATGGTGGAAGTCCGTATTTCACTATCGGACTCACAGTTGGCGTCGCTTGGTCTGCCCATCGGATACGTTGCCTCACCGGATGACGGTCTGCCAGTCACCTTCTCAGCCGAGGTGGCCGGCAGGACGCAATACTGGCAGGGCCATCTGGTACGCCTGGACGCTGCCATCGACCCCAGGACACGAATGCTGTTCGGCATCGCCCAGGTCAAGTCACCCTATGAGGACAATGTCTCGCAGTTTGGTATGCCGCTAGCGGTCGGGCTCTATGTTAACGCGGAGATTTCCGGCCAGCGGGTAAAAAATGCCAATGTAATCCCACGTGAAGCCTTGCGAGCAGGAAACAAGGTTTACCTGGTCAACTCCGAGGGTAAGCTGGAAATCCGGCAAGTCACCGTAACTCATAGTTCCACGAAGCAGGCAGTGATTAAAGAAGGCCTTGCCGTGGGAGAACAAGTTGTCGTGTCTTCGATCCGCAACCCGATAGAGGGTATGGCGCTGGAACCGATGCAATATGCATTCGACGAATCGGCCATCGCTGACCGTCATCGTCCACGGCCGGCGGGAGGTTAAACCATGCACACACTGATCGCATGGTGGGCACGCAATCCCGTTGCCGCTAATCTCTTAATGGTGGGTATCCTGCTGGCCGGGTTTCTGGGTTTTATATCGATGGAACGGGAAGCTTTCCCCGTCTTCAAGCCGAGCCAGGTCTCTATTGAAGTCGCATGGCCGGGTGCGGCACCACAAGAAGTTGAGGAACAGATTGTCATCAGGATCGAGCAGGCGCTAAAGAATCTCGACAATGTCTACCGGATCTACTCAACCGCGGAAGAAGGATTTGCACGCCTCGAAGTCTATACATTACCCTCCAATGATCTCGAATCTTTCCTGAATGATGTCAAGAACACAGTCGACGCTGTGAACTCGCTGCCCCGTGATATCGAAAACCCCCGCGTACGGCGCGTCGAATTCCGCGACGAAATGATGCGCGTCGCGGTCCACGGCTTTATTGGCGAGAAAGCGCTCAACAGGCTGGCAGAGGACCTGCGTGACGAGATCGCGATGTTGCCCCACGTTTCGCTGGTTGAATTGTTCGGCACGAGACGAGAAGAAGTGTCTATCGAATTGTCTGAACAGGACATGCGTCGTTATGGTCTCAGTTTTACCGAAGTCAGCGAAGCCATTCGCGGCAGCTCGATCAATCTTTCGTCCGGTCGTATCCGAACCGAGACAGGTGATGTGCTACTTCGGGCACGCAACATTGCCAATACGGAAGAAGAATTCGGTCGCATAATTATTCGACAAACGGATGACGGCGCAACCGTGCGTCTTGCGGACGTGGCACGAATTGTAGATGGGTTCGAGGACAATGAAATTCTTGCCACCATGGATGGAGAACCGGCGGTCCTGCTGCAAATCCTGGCTACCGATAATATGCAGGTGGTCAAGTCCAGTGATGCCGTCAGGGCCTGGATGAAGCAAACCCAACCCAAATTACCACAGGGCGTCAGTCTCTCACTCTGGTTTGATACCGCGGACATGTACAAGAGCCGCATGGGAACGATCAGCAAGTCGGCCTATCTTGGTCTTGTGCTGGTGTTCATCATACTCATACTTTCATTGCGTCCACAGGTCGCGCTTTGGGTAACGGTGGGTATTGGCGTTTCATTTCTTGGCGCCTTTGCGCTACTACCCGCCAATGATGTTTCCCTCAACATCATGTCGACGTTCGCATTCCTGCTGGTGCTGGGCATTGTGGTCGACGACGCCATCGTCGTCGGTGAAAGCATTCACCAACATAGCCACACCATGGGCGGTGGACTCGCGGGCGCAATAGAGGGCGCATCCGTGGTCGCCAAGCCCGTTTTCTTTGCGGTACTGACTACCATGGTCGCATTTGCGCCCTGGTTCTTCCTTTCCTCGGAAGGAGCCCAGATGACCCGCCAGTTTTCTATTGTGATCACACTGGCGCTGACCGTCTCTCTGATCGAAGCATTTCTGATCCTGCCTGCTCACCTCAATAACCTTAAACATCGGGAACACCTCGGTCGACTTGCGTCACTGCAAAAGAAATTCGAGGAAGGCATTGTGGCATTCGGCCACAATTACTATCGCCGCTGGGTCGACACTGCCGTGAAACATCGCTACCTGACCACCAGCCTGTTTATCACCGCCTTCATCGTCAGTATCGGGATCTTTTCCAGCGGCTGGGTGAAATTTGCGTTCATGCCGGAAGTTGAGAACGAAATCATCTATGTCAATGTGGTACTGCCCACCGGCACGCCCTACGAGAGGGCCTTGTCGGTGCTTGACCAGTTACAGCAAGCCGAACGCAAACTGATCGAGGAGGTCGATGCCCGGGCGAAGGTTGAAGGGGGGTCCGGGAAACTGATCGAGGGCTGGTATACACGATCTCGCCGTGACAGCGTTATCGCCATTGTAAAACTCGCTCCACCGGAGATACGCGACCTGTCTGCCAAAGAAGCCGCCACCAGACTTCGCGAACTGGTGGGCGAAATACCTGACGCTGATGAAATCCAGGTGAACTATACGCTGAACGACTCGACTCCACAGGTCAGCTTTGTGCTTCGCCACAAGGATATGGAGACGCTCCGCGCTGCCAGCAATGAGATGCAAAAGCAACTGCACCAGTATGACGGAACCTACTATGTACGCGATAACTTGCGCGGCGAGTCTGACGAGTTGCACATGAAATTGCTGCCGGGTGCCGACAAGCTCGGCATAACCCTGGCGGAGGTATCACGGCAGGTTCGACAGGCTTACTTCGGCGAGGAGGTACAGCGCCTGCCACGCGAAAATGGCGATGTCAAAGTCATGGTCCGCTATCCGCGGGAACAACGTTACAGCCTGGAGAGCCTGAACAACTTCCGCGTGCGTACGAATGAAGGCCGTGAACTGCCGCTCATGTCGATTGTTGAGGTGGAAGTGGCAAGCGGCGTTCAACATATCCAGCGACGCGACGGCGAACGAATGGTACGGGTGACCGCCGAGGTGGACAGCAGCTTGATGAGCGACATCAACAAGGATATGAAAGAAAATTTCATACCGGAGCTCAAGCAGCGTTATCCGGGCCTTATCATGGGAGTCAGCGGTAGCGCCGAGGCAGAAGAGCAATTTATGGCGGAAATCATGGCGCTCTACCTGGTCGCGCTGTTTGTGATGTACATGCTGATTGCGATTGCATTCCACTCTTACTGGTTGCCATTACTGGTGATGACCGCCATTCCGTTCGGTTTTATGGGTGCAGTTTATGGGCACCTCTTCTTCGGCGTTTCCCTCGCAATGTTTTCGTACTTCGGAATTGGCGCCGCCGCTGGTGTTGTGGTTAACGATAACCTGGTACTGGTAGATTACATCGAGCGATTGCAGGAAAAGGGCAAAACGGCGATCGAGGCAGTGGTCGATGCAGGGGTTGCACGCTTTCGACCCATTCTCTTAACGACATTGACCACATTTATCGGCCTCATGCCGATCATGGCCGAACGCTCAACGGATGCTCAATTCCTCAAGCCAGCAGTTCTGGCGTTGGCTTTTGGCGTCCTGTTCGCGTTGTTCGTTACCCTTTTTATGGTTCCGGCGCTCTATTGCATCGGTGAAGACATACGGTCGGGGCTCGCGAGGCTCAGGGTATTGGCGAAACATCAATTGAATTCTGCAATCAAGGGATTAGCACAGGAATAAGCCGCAGCAAACTGGGATAGACACAGGCAAAAAGAAAACGTTTACGCGCTGTAAGCCTGTGTGAAACGTTTCAGTTGGTTATATCGGATCATGGACTGGATCTCTCTAACGTAAGCCAGTCCACGCTCTGAGTAGCGAACAAGGCCCCCGGCCAATGCTTCACCTGATACCGGTTGCTGTGCTCGCCTTGCGCTGGCACGCATGTGACGCAATTCCTCGTAAGCGATGTGCGTGTTAATCGTGCGGATATAATATCGCACACCTTCTTCCACACTATCGAACATGGCAACCTCGTGATCCCGGCCCTCATCACGATGCAGCGGAGTCATACCGCAGCCCTCAAAAAAGCACCAGATACCGAAAAAGTTATTTCCTTCCCTGGCAAATCGCGACGTGCCCCAGCCGGATTCCTTCGCGGCCTGTGCCAGCACCAGCGATGCGGGTACGATATCGACACGAAGCAACATACGACCAACCCGCTCTGCCTGTGAGCCCCTGGCAACAGAAACCGCGTAACGCTTCTCGACCTTCTTGAGTTCCACCAGCTGACCGGCAGTCAACGCCTGGCCATCCAACAATCGCCTGGCCAGGCCAAGCAACCAGGCTCGTTCACGGACGACCTCACGATTGGCCTCATGAATCATCGGTAGCAGATAGTCATAAAAGGCTTTCTTACGAGTTTCCGCCTCCCGATGACGACTGAAGTCAGGTGGCGTATAGACGCCCGCGCGACCGATAGAGACAGCAGGCGGGTGGTAGGCTGGCGTGGTACTGACGACAGCGTCAGGCGCCTTGCTGCTAGTGGCCATTTCTGCGTCCGTCGGACCCTGCAGGTTGACAGACAGGGGTTTTGCACCGAGAACACTGAGCAGTGCGAGCAGTACCAGGCTATTCAATTGGGTGGCTGAAAGCTTCATAACTGGGAGCGCATTTTAGGGGAAAAATGGAGATATCTCCAGACTCTTTACAAACCTTCATAATTGTAATGGCGGCCCTTACATTCAGGTCAAAAACCATAGAAAATCAATGCGTTAAGAATCTTCGACCTGGGCCAGGTGTTGGCCTCAACCTACTATGCGCCTATTTTTTGCCTTACAACCCGATGCCGAAACCAGCCTCGACGTTATTTCATTCCGGGACAGCACGCTACCACCGCTGGATCGGCCTGTACCGATTGCCAACCTGCATGTGACCCTGGCTTTTCTCGGGGAAGTTACGGAGAGCCGGCTGGAACAATTGTTCGACCTGGCCTCCGGGGTGTCGATGACACCTTTCGAAATTACTTTCGATGAACTCGGCTACTGGCCAAAACCGCGCATTCTCTGGATTGGTGCCAGCCATACTCCAGCAATCCTGTTGGATGTCGTCCGGCAACTCACCGGCGTTGCCAGAGGTCTTCACATACCCATGCAAAAGCGCCTTTACCGGGCGCACATCACCATTGCACGTAATTGCCGGACGCCACCACCGGCGAGCGCCCTGCCGCCGCACATTGCAGCCCGCTTTACCGCATTTACCCTGTTTTGTTCCCGCAGGACCAAATCCGGCGTTCGGTACGAGGCGCTGGGGGACTTCAATAGCCGTGACTAGCCGTGTGTGTGGCTAAAGAACCGGGGGACCGGGCGTCACGGCCCGCTCCGTCGCCGCACGCTTCTCGGACAGCGCTGCCTGAATCTCTGCATGCCGGGACCGGGTGAGATTGAATTTGACGTAGAACAGGATGGCAATCGCGCCGGGAATTACCGACACCGGACCCTCGATCAGCCCTAACTGTACTATCGTGTCATAGGGCACGGTACCCGGCTCAGCACCCACCGGAAACTCGATCAGATCGATTCCGATACCCGCCAGCAGGTGCCCGAGACCGGACGAGGCCTTGGCAAAAAATGACCGGGCAGCATAGAACATGCCCTCCTGGCGTCGTCCGGTAATGAGTTCATGTTCATCGGCAATGTCTGCCAACACCGACATAACACTGATTAACAGAATCACACCAAAACTGATGGTGACAAGATTAAAAAGGATCAGCGTGGGTAGCAGCGCCGATGTGTGATTTTCTGGAAACCAGCCAATTAATCTGAGCAATACCGGCGATGTTGCAAACAGAAGAAGCGCAATCAGACAACCAATGATGACCGGTTTCTTCTCAAAACGATCATGTAAAGGTGCGGTCACAACAAACCCGATAATCGGGGCAATTACCAGGAACAAAGGGATAAAACGGATCTGTTCAGGTACCAGTTCCCAGAAATAGGTGTTTACATGTAGGGAAATGGTATCGCGAATCCCGAGCGTCGCACTCAGCAACAGGTATCCGATCAATAGCATCCGATAGTTGCGGTTATTGAACGCGTCGATGCAGTCGCCGATAAAATTCCTTAGCGTCAACGATTCCTGTCCTTCCACATTGACTGACAACAGGGGTACCACTTTCATCGTGGTAATCGTGGAGTACAGCATGATTGCTCCGCCTATAAGTGCCGCGAATACAGCAAATGTCGGATAGCCCACAGGATTGAGCATGCCATTTTCAAACTCCGGCGTGGATGCGAAGAAGAACGTATAGGCAATGAACAGGGTTGCGATACCACCAATTGCGCCCCAGAGCGTGTTGATGCTCATTACCCGGGTTCGTTCCGTGAAATCGGCTGACAATTCCGCCCCCAGCGCCAGATGGGGCACATGATAGAGGGTCATGCAGGTGCGCATGGAAATCGTCAGGAACGTCAGCCAAAGAAACAGACCGAATTCGCCAAAGGCGGCAGGGGGCGAATAGATAAAAAAGAGCGCCGCCATAACCGGTACAGGAGCTGAAAACATGAACGGGTGGCGACGTCCCAGCTTCGAACGCCAACGGTCAGACCAGGCGCCAACCAATGGATCCGTTAGCGCATCGAAAAAGAGTGCGATCGTAATGGCGAGACCCGCCAAGGTGCCGGAAACGCCAAGAATGTTCGTGTAAAAGAAGAAGTTAAACGAATTAAAAGCGATGCTTATTATCGTTTCCGCTGCCGAGCCGATTGAATAGTTGATTTTCATGCCAAGCGGTACTCGCCCGGAATAGGCGCTCGTACCGCGATCACGGGCCTCAGTATTCGCCAGGAGGACTTCGCTCATATTGATTACAACCAGATGGACGCGGCCACTAAAGCATTTTTATCGAGCTCAATCAATGACCGGGGTCATGCTCACACCGCACTAATTAGTCTATCGAACCGCGCCAGAAATTTGATATCACAGCAATACCATTAATGACTGGAGTCAGTTACTATCAAGCCTGCCACGCTCTGGAAAAGGAGTTCTAACGAGTGCCATATGAGTTCAACATTGATCACGAGAGGAGGCTCGTCATACGAAAAACCTGGGGTGTATTTACAGAAACCGAACTTGCCTCAGCAAGGGAAGAGTACGCCTCGATCCCCGAGATCAAACGTTATCACGAGCTGTTTGATTTTCTCGAAGTAACCGCCTATGAGGTCAGGTCCCGCACCATCACATCCCTGGGACTGGCAGACTCGTCACTGCCAAGGGATTTCTCAGACAAAAAAATCGCTCTGGTTGCATTGCAAAATTCGGTGGTCTGGGGGCTCCTTCGGATGTACTCGAGCTATGAAAATGGTGCCACGGCCGAGTTTCGGATGTTCGGCAATTTGATCGAAGCAGAAAGCTGGCTTGCCGAATAGCCACGCTCTGAAACCTCACAGGAATGTAATGCCGCCTGGGTCGCACAATCCGGCAAATTAGATCGATGTCACTCAATCCACCTTGATCCGCGTGAATCGAGGCGGACGTTTTTCAAGAAACGATGCCACGCCTTCCTTGAAGTCATCCCGCTCCAGACTTTCGGCCATCAGCTTATTTGACTCCTGCATTGCCTCTTCCAGATTCGTGTTGAGGTGTTTGTACACCTGCTGCTTCATGATCATAAGAGACAGGGGAGCAGCATGCTCCGCCAAATCCTCGATATAGGCGCGTGCTTCCGGCAGGAGGTCATCTGGCTCAGTGATTCGATTCACGAGACCCATCTTAAGCGCCTCGTCAGGACCAAGTCGACGCGAACTCCAGAGCAGGTCAAGTGCGCGTGAAGGCCCGATCACGCGAGGCAACACCCAACTGAGGCCATGTTCGGCGACCAGTCCCCGCTGCGAGAAGGCGGTGATGAATTTCGCGCTAGTGGAGACAAATCGCAGATCGCAAAGAGCTGCGATGGAAAGTCCCAGGCCCGCGCAAGGTCCATTGACGGCAGCAATAATCGGCTTCCTTACCGACAGAATGTAGGTGAACGCGATCCTGAAATTTGGCCCCATGGCTTTATCACCAGGATCTGCATCCAGTTGTTTGGTCTCCACGCCCGCGGAGAGATCGCCGCCAGTCGCTTGAGAATTGAGCGCATTCATGTCCATGCCGGCACAAAATCCACGCCCTTGCCCGGTGAGGATAATCCCAACCACGTCAGGATTTTGCTCGGCGGTCGCAAGCGCATGTTTCAGCTCCTCCAGCATATTGTTGGTAAAGGCATTCAGGGCGTCCGGGCGATTGAGCGTAATGACGGCTGATGGGCCTTCGACTTCATACTTGATTTCGTCATACATGGTTCATCTCTCGTGGTTGTAGCGTGGTTGTAGCGTTGCTGCATGGTACCCAATTGACGATCCATTGCAAAAGCCGGGCGCAGACTGGGTCTCCCCGGGCCAACGCACCTGGTTCGCGAATACAAATCTAAAATTTGCCGACTACTGCTTACTTTGCCAGGGCCATCGGCCGCTTACCTCTACTTCCAGCGCAAAACTCAAAAAAGTCCGTATGAGTACAACGATAGCCAGCACCCCGATTGACTCAAAAGTCAGATCGACTGCAACGGTATAAATGATGTCTGCCGCGATTAGAAACTCTAGCCCAAGCAAGATGCCGCGGCCAAGGGATTGGCGAAGTTCCTCATAAACTGAATATTTATCATCTCTTTTGACCAGTCGGGCGGCTGCCTTGAACAGCGCATATAACGCAATAAACGTAATAATGCTGATTCCAAGCGCTTCGATAATCGTTGCACACCAGGCAGCCAGTGGTGTAATGAAATCACTCATGTTCCCTCCCAGTCACTTACATCGAGCTAAGCCATGTCCATACAAACGTGTTCATAAAAACAGTGTAAGGCTATCGGGATAGATAGCGCAAAGTCTGTATTTCAGCCTTCTGTCAGTAACTTTGAGAAATAATCGCACGACTCCGGGTTCCGTGATGGTGAACCGCGGCAAACGATCGATAATTCGATCCCACGGCGGGACGAACTCGACGAAGATGTGCTTGTCTGGCATTTCTAGTTTACCCAGCGAGGATGGTGGCGGTCGATCACATAGGGATGTTGATGGACAATCGGTTTGTGTTTGTGTTTATGCCGGTGTCCCTGTTCGGCGCCAAAAGGGTCCTCGTGATCCTCGTGCAGCTCATGATATTCGTCCGGCTGGTGATGCTCATCGTCATGCACATGATGGTGGCTGTGGACAATCTCCTGGTGAATATGTTCAATCTCCACCGGGTCCGGATTCGGATACATCCACCAGGCGAGCATCACGGCGGCCAGCGATATCGAACCCAGAACGAGAAACGCATTTGCCAGACCGAAGACAGAACCCACATATCCCGCCAGCAGATAGCTACTAAACCAGCAAAAATGTGACAAAGAAAAGTTGGCTGAAAAATATGCAGCACTGTCACTCTCTTGACATGACCTTCTGACCAACGAACCCACCGGCGTCTGGACCATGGCCAGACCAGCGCCTATCAAGCACCATAGCACCAGAAATATCGGCCAAGAGAACATAAGCTGTCCAATCATCAGGCTCACCGCCAGCAGCATGGAACCACCCAGCATCACGTTACGAATCTCCCAACGAGCCAGCATGGTCGGTACCAAAAAGGCGGCGATCATAGAACCAGTCCCCGTCGCGGCAATTGCCCAGGCAATGTCGCTTTCAATCCGGCCCAGATAGTCACGTACATAAATGACCGTATTAACGATAACCATGGCACTGGCGCTGGCAACCGCGAAATACATCACCCACACGGCTCTCAATCGTGGTGTTCTCAAATAGGAGACCATGCCGAAGCGCAGATTTTCCAAAACTCCGTCAAACCGATCTACCGGACGAGGGGTAGGCAAGGTACAACTCAATACCAGTAACGCCGATATGACGAAGGTTACCGCGTCCAGCAAGAATAGCCCCGTGTAGGTCATCACCGTAAGCAGCAGCGCAGCCACCGTCGGGCTGATAACCTGTTCAAGACTGTAAGCCATCTGGGCCCAGGACAGTGCTTGACGATATTGACCTTCATCCTTGATGATATCCGGAATGGTGGCCTGAAAAGCCGGTGTGAATCCCGCCGCGCAAGTGTTAAGCGCAACAATCAAAACATAGATTTGCCAGACCTCGGTTACAAACGGCAGACAAAGGATGATGGCGACGCGAACAAGGTCGAGTGAAACAAGCCAGGTGCGACGCGGCAGCTTGTGGGCGTAAGAACCCATCACAGGTGCCACGAACACGTATACCACCATCTTCAATGCCAGCGCCGTGCCCAGCACCTCCCCCGCCTTGTTGCCGGCCAGATCCCATGCCAGCAATGCCAGGGCAATCGTCGTAATGCCAGTGCCAACTAGTGAAGTGATCTGCGCAGAGAACAAACGGCGCCAGGTCGGATTACTGAAGGGCGTGGACGTCAATTATGGCACTCGCGTGGTAAGGAACTGATCTGCCCATTGTAACGTGCATCCCTAACAGATAAAGCCTAACCATTGTAGCAATGGTATGAGTGAGCGCATCGACGTCCATTCTGGCCAGTGGCTCGACTGGCCAGCAAGTATCCTCTGGCCTGGTAGACACCATTCAGGAGAACATGTGAAAGCCTGGATTCAAATCAAGTAAATAATTTTTTAAAAGAGGGTGTGAGAAACGACTGGCTTAAGGCACTCGGTAGCTGGGACATTAAAATGGGAGTACCAAATGAAGAAGTTAGCAGTTGTTTTTCTTATGAGCCTGTTTGCATCGAGCGCGTTCGCCGGACCCAAGGGTGGCGATTCCAGTCTCGGTGTCTTCGCGTTTGCATTTTTCAACGACGCAGCGGACATCGTGTTCGTCGGTACAGACTATGGTTACTTTTTCTCTGACAACTTTAAAGTCAATGCTCAGGTAAATGGTAGCTTTGGCGATGCCGAGCAATACACGATCGCTGTCGGGGCCGACTACTACCTGAATAGCGGAGGAGATATCCTCCCTTACTTTGGTGGCACGATTGGTCAAACCGAAGCTGACGGCTTCAGCGAGTCTACCTATGACCTGCACGTTGGATTCGAGCAGTTCCTTGACGAGCGGACCAGCGTTGACTACCGTGCAAGCTATCAGGACTTTATCGACGATGTGGGTGTTGATGGCAGCTTTATTATCCAGCTTGGATTCAAGCGTTACTTCTGAGCATTGTTGCCTGGACGAGGTAATCATGGGAGGCGCCTCGGCGCCTCCTTTTGCTGGTTAGTGTAGCCATGAAAAATCCAATTTTTGTAATCATAGTTCTTATATTGACTGTCCAGTTTGCACATGGCGAGGAAGTCGATGGAGAGGGCATCGCGAGCTGCGGGGATTATTCAATTTCCGATTGCAAGACTATGGCTCTGGCCGCCGCCAAGCGCGACGCTGCCGAAAAAGGATCCCGGGTTTTTATCAGCTCATCGACACTCATGCAAGACTATGCACTCACTAGCGACATTGTGCAGTCCAGTGTCAAGGCAAAGATCCTTGGCTTCGAAGTGCTTGAAAATGGATTGTTGGGAGAGACGGGCTATCGATATCTTATACGTGCCCGGGTGACGCCTGATTTTTCTGAATCCTTTCCTGATGCAAAGGAGATGTCGACCAAGGGTGGCGGTAAATTGCCAGCCTGGATTTTCTCACCGAAGGTAAAAGATGCGTTCGCTGCCTCCTCTTGCGTTCCGGCAACCGGTTCGATGAATCTCGATCGACGCGTTGCAAGCGCGAACGCTCGTGCGGAATTGGCGCAGAGATTGATGACGCGAATCATCGCGATGGATGAAACTATTGAGTCATTGGACGATAGGCTAGTAGCCGCGAGTTATACCGCGACGACAAGAAGCCTGGCCTCGCAATCGCTGCGGGGGTCAATGATCGTTAACTCCGGCTACTTTGAAATCGATGACGTTCGTCATTTCTGTGCGATGGTATCGATGCCCGAAAATGGTGGGCGCGAACTCTTTGAGAACATCCTTGAGGCTGCCAATCTGCCCGAATCGAGCCAAGGTGATGCGCTTTATGAATCATTCCTCAATGGCGGGACCTGATCACAGCCTGACATTACGCAGCCGTAATTTTATGTGGCGAGTAATGTGTAGCTTCGGATTGTTTCTGGCCCTTCTTCTCGGCAACGACGTACATGGCGCCGACGCATGTGATTTCTTGCCTGAACGCCCGAAACCCGTCTGGGTTGATCAATATGTCGCGATCGATGGTGCCTATGTTGCCGTCGCTCCGGCTCAACGGCAGGGTGATGCAGGTCGGATGCTGCGCCTCTCCCGCCAGGCCGCAATCGCTGCACTTGCCCAAACAATCGAAGTTGAAGTATCGGACACACTTACGAATAGCGAAACTTTTATGACGGTAGAGGGCGGATCAACCCTGGCCCAGGAAGTCGAATCGATTACTCGCACTACCACCAATCTTGTACTTCAGGAAGTCGCCATTGAGGACACCTGGCTTGATCGCTCGAGCTGTACGCTGTGGACCCGCGTCAGTGTCGGGCGAGGCAAAGTAGAGAAGCTTCGAGAGAAGGCGTTACAGGATGCCAGGCTCGACAATTTTCGGGCCAACATTGAAAAGGCCCGTGACGAGGCAAGGACAATTGAATCCCGCGTTACAAGCTTTGAGTTTGCTCGACTGACGCTTGCCCAGATTGACTTCGAGGCACTCGCAGGGAGTGACGGTCAACGATTGCATGAAGAGTTAAGGACCAGCCTTCGTCAATTGGATCAATCCTTGCGGGCACTTGAGCTGGTGCGTGAAAGAGTCGCAAGTATGCGTCGACGTTCAGAAGCGCTGATCGCTGATGCAACTCGCGCAAGTCTCGACCAGGCGCGAACCGTGTTGCGTGAAATTTTGTCGTTGAGTCCAGTTGGTACGCCAGGCACGGACGATGGAGAGTTCGCTGCGTTCAGGCTCGCAGAGATCGCCGGCAGTGAAGGTAACGATTGTCTCGCTATCTCGCTTTATGACTCTGTTTCTATCCGATCAAACGCCGCTGACTGGGCGCAACGCGCGAACCAGGCCAAATCGAAACTGAGTTGTACCGGTGATGCGCGTATCACCTACCTGTGGCGTCGGGAGTTCGACGGTAGGCGCGTTGATGTTGCCTGCGCCTACATCAATGGAGGCGTTGGCACTGTCTGGCCCAGGCCGTGCGATGAGATCGCGAACCATATCCGCGCATATGGCGCCAACGTACAGATAAAGGCACTGGATTCGGATGACGTTGCAAAGTTGGCGATAGCCGATAGACCAGTACTGGATCAGTCCTCACATGCAATTTTTGTGTTGGCAAAAGGGGAGATCCTTGAGCGAGACAATCAGCGCAATCCACTTGGCAAGGACTTCCGCTTCAATGGCGTAATTTCGACGCGGGTCTATTCAGACGGCCACATCAATGCCACTGAGTCGTACGCTGGCATGGGTGGCTGGAATCCTGTCTCCGGAGATATGGCGATGGAGGTGCTCGGCATTCATGTATCAACGAGGCTGAAGTCGCAATTGTTGAAACAGATGGATAACGCACTGGAGTAACCAATGTTCAGGCCGATATTGTCGATGCTGGTTCTTTTGGCTGCCATGCCCGCGGCGGCATCCGACTTCAGTCGCGTGGCGGTCGTGGTATTTGCGCAAGGCGCCGAGGTCCCGCTGGCTGCACGTGCCGCGCAAATCCGATTAGAAGGTATCCTGATCGACAACGGCATCGAGGTTCTTGACCAGGAGAAGACGCAAGAGCTAACGGATGTATGGGCGCAACTTGAAGATCCGGGCTACTTTGTGACCGCGGAAGACTTTATAGAGAAAGCGGAGACCTACGCTATCGACGGTGTGGTTCGCGTCTATCTTGCCACTGATGTTGTTGCAGGCATTGCAAACTTTTTCTCGGCGACGGCGCAAGCGGACATCCGTTTTGTTGCCGAGGATGCAAAGGTGACTGCCTTTACAACGCCATCCATGGGTATACGCGGCAACCCACCATCCGATGGTCTCACCGCGCGAGCGGCGATTATCAACGCGGTTCAGCGTGCGACCGACAATGCAGCAGGTGAGGTGGGCCTTGAGTTACTCGAGACAGCCGCGCCCCGAAGCATCCAATTGGAGCTGGCGCCCGTTGCAGATCCTTCTGCAAGCACGCCGGTCGCGCAATCTACTATCAGCGTCAATGTGGTTCCATATGCCGAGATGGTCGAGGAGACCTGGCGCAAAAGTGAAGTGACGTGCGAGGCCGTTTCGCCTGACGGGAAGATGGGCGTCGTCGGTGCCTATATTCGTGAGGGTATGCGAGACCGGCTGTATGGGTCGACCTTGCATGTTATTGATATCGAGGCGAAACGAGAAATATTGCAGCTTGATACCGCGGAGATCGAACGTCGTGAACGGTGGGAGAAGGGCCCTGCAAAGATACATGACTGTAAATTTATTGGCAGTTGGCGCTTCGTTGCGGCGGTGACCGGTAATCACCTCTTCCTGTTTGATACCGAAAGAGGATTGGAGCTTTCCAGGATTCACATCGAAGGCGGTCTGAATAAGGCGTCCATTGACATCCTGACGGCACAAGACGGCAGATATCTGGTGGCGATAAGAGAGGGTCGGCAGACCCGCCACTTCGAGATTCGTCGTAAGTCGTGATCCAGCGCTGCCATATCTTTGAATTGAATCCTGCCGAACCGTCACGGTGCTGGTGCAGCGACGATACGCTGCAAACTCTGTCTTCGTGTTCGAATCCGGACCTGACAGGACTGACCTGGGTTCATGGCCTCTTAATGTTTGATGGTTTACACCAAATCATCTATATCGACCTCAAGGGCCTGGGCAATGGACTTGAAGGCATCAATCCGGCCTTCCCGTTTTCCAGTCTCGATTTGTGCGATATATGCTTGTGAGAGGCCTGCTGCGCCAGCCAAGGCGGTCTGGGACAGGCCGCGGTACTCACGCCATACCTTCACCGCATTGACATTGGCCAGTAGTGAATCAACGATATGGGATGGCACCAGTTCATCCTCACCGGACACCAGTGGACCTTCCGCCTTATCAAAAGCCGCCACATCGTCCAGCATTTCCGCTTTTTCGATTAATGCCCGGTAGTCGGCGATTGGCACTACCGCGTACTCAGGCTTGCCATTGTTTTCAATGATCTGCACGCTCATTTGTAAATACCTCCACGTGGGCCAACGTCCAGGACAAGCACGGTTATCTGCTCGTCTTCAAACTTGTATATACCGCGATACCCGCCAATTCTCAGCCGATAACCTTGACGCCCGGCTAATTTTTTGACGTCCCAATGGCCGCGGCGTTCCATCTCAAATTTGATCGCTTCGAGCGGGGCAGGTAATTCCATGGGACAGTGCTTGGATTCGTGGGCTTCAACAAGCGTGGTGAGGACATCCAGTCTTTCACCCTCGGGGGAATCTTGTTCCGCATCCATCAATGATTCAATTTCCCGTAGAGCTGCTCGATAGTCTGCTGACGCTCACCGATACTGGCTTTCTGGTCGGCAAAGGCCCCACCCAGACGGACGTGGCGCTCTGGGACGCGCTCGATCCTATCGTCACTCGCCTCGACGGGACCGGCTTCCGGGGGTTCGCCCACATCGCCGAGTTCTACGAGCGAATCAGCGAGCTGCCCGGTATTTCCGACTACTTTGAGTCTGATCGCCGGTTACCCGTCGGTCGGATTGAACCGAGTATATGACAAACTAACCACATTCAAATGCTGGGTCTGAGGCGGTATACGGTATATTGACAGAATTAGCTATTTTAGCTAATTTTACGCGCATCAACAGGGCCAAGGGTGACTACTCATGAAGATCATGCAAGCGACCGATGCCAAGAACCGCTTTGGTGAACTATTGAAGGATTCTTCCAGCCAGCCCGTACTTATCCAGAAAAACGGCCGTGACGTGGCCGTGGTACTTTCCAAGGCAGAATATGACCGGCGATTCCAGATTGTCGCCAAAAAAGATCTGATTCGGGAATACCACGAGGAAAGCATCCAACGCTACGGTCACCTGTACGAGGAACTGGCTAAATAGTGCCGGACAAGACGGCACGTTACTATCTCGACCTCGAGGACATCTTGTACCTGCATCGGGTACAACTGGAACGGTACGCCTTCATTCAAACCAGGAGGATATTGCCGAGCAGGTCACTCGAGAACACGCGTTCCGACTGAGGATAGGAATTTCAACGGGGCTTTGCTCCGGGCAGTCAGCTCTGAAGGCGGTGAGCGGTTCTACGGATCGTCAGGGACACCCAGTCCGGCTGATCCAGCCCCAGGTGCATCAGAATTATCTCGATGACCTCGGGGTCTTTAATGCTCGCAATGATCCTGACCTTGCCGTCGCACTTCTCACACTTCTCAATTTCTATGTGGATGGCCGCCCCGACAAACACTCGCTTGAGCCACTGCGCCCAGGTCATGGTTTCGCGGCGTCGAACGGGAGTTGCGTGTCGCGATTTTCGCCTTCGGCGAAAACGCTGCCGGCCTCGACCGGCTTTCGGCGCTTCGCTTCGTCGGGTAGCAGTTGCCTCTCGCGATTTTCGCCTTCGGCGAAAACGCTGTCGGCCTTCGCGTTTTGCCCCTTTGGGGCAAAGCCGCGAAGTTGGTAGCTACGGGTGGACTTGAACCACCGACCCCAGCATTATGAATGCTGTGCTCTAACCAGCTGAGCTACGTAGCCATGACAAGTCGATGCCTGCCGAACCATGTGCGTCCTGCACAAATTGGGGGGCATTTGAGGGAGCGGATTCTCCGTGGATATCCCGGTTTTGTCAAGATTTCGACTGTTGTCGGGCTAGCGATCCAGCTGTGCCAGACGACCGATCAGCTCCTCAATCCGGGTACTGTAACCAAATTCATTGTCATACCAGCTGACCACCTTTACCAGGCGCTTATCCATCACCTGGGTCAGGGCGGGATCAAAGACGCTGGAGTGGCTATTACCGATAATATCGCTGGAGACAATCGGGTCTTCACAATACTCAAGAATTCCGTGTAACGGTCCTTCCGCCGCGGCCCTCATGGCCTTGTTAATGTCATCGACGGTAACATCCGTCGCCAGTTCTACCGTCATATCCACGAGGCTGCCATCGGCTACCGGCACTCGTATGGCGAGCCCGTCTATTTTGCCGGCAAGCTCCGGCAGGACGATACCAATTGCACTGGCAGCCCCGGTTGAGGTCGGCACAATGTTGGTGGCCGCATTCCTGGATCGACGCAAATCCTCATGGGGTGCATCGATCAGGCGCTGGTCTGAAGTATAGGCATGGACCGTGGTCAGCAGGCCCTTGATGATACCGAATTTTTCATGCAATACCTTGGCGATAGGCGCCGCACAATTCGTGGTGCAGCTGGCGTTGCTGACAATGGTCGACTCCTTTGTGACCACATGGTCATTCACGCCCATGACCAGTGTTGCATCGAGCGGGTCTTTGGTCGGTACGGTGACAATAACGCGCCTCGCCCCGGCGTCCAGGTGCTTTTGCAACTGGGACAGCTTGCGGAACTGACCGCTACTCTCGACGACATAGTCAACGCCGAATTCTTTCCATGGCAGGTTTGCCGGATCGCGCTCTGACAAAACCTTGAACGGATCGCCATCGATTTCCATGATGTCGCCATCCAGCTTGACCTGACCCGGGTAGCGACCGTGGATGCTGTCGTAGCGAAATGCATAAGCCAGTTGTTCCGGGCTGGCGAGATCGTTGATAGCAACGACATCATAATGTCGACGTTGTTTGGCAATCCGCATGACGGTACGGCCGATCCGGCCAAAGCCGTTGATGGCGATTCTTGGCACTGACATAGGTTACCTCACACTAGACGTTAAAACGGAAATGAACGACATCACCGTCTGCCACAATATACTCCTTACCTTCCAGACGCCACTTACCGGCTTCTTTCGCGCCCTGCTCGCCATTGCCGGCAACAAAGTCTTCATAGGCCACTACCTCGGCACGAATAAACCCCTTTTCAAAATCCGTATGGATGACGCCGGCCGCCTGCGGCGCCGTGGCATTACGCCTGACTGTCCACGCGCGCACTTCTTTAGGGCCAGCGGTAAAGAAGGTTTGCAGGCCGAGCATCTTGTAGCCAGCACGGATGACCCGGTCGAGGCCCGGTTCGGTCATGCCAAGGTCGGTGAGGAATTCCATTTTCTCATCGTCTTCGAGTTCGGCGATCTCCGCCTCCAACTTGTTGCAGATCACCACCACCTCGGCACCCTCGGTCTCGGCAATCCTGTTCACCGCATCCAGTAACGGATTGTTATCAAAGCCGTCTTCATTGACGTTGGCTATATAAAGTACCGGCTTCATGGTCAGCAGGTGCAAGTCATGGACTTCTTTGCCTTGTTCTTCTGTAAGCACAAAGGTCCGCGCCGGATTGCCTTCATTGATGTGATGCGAGAGCTTCTCCAGAAACGCCATCTTTGCGAGGGCATCCTTGTCGCCGCTCTTGGCAACGCGATGTACTCGCGCAATCGCTTTTTCAATTGTTTCAAGATCGGCGAGACCAAGTTCGGTGTTGATGATCTCAATATCCCGCGCCGGATCAATCGTTGTGGAGACGTGCGTCACGTTCTCATCTTCAAAGCAACGCACCACGTGGGCGATCGCGTGAGTCTCTCGAATGTTGGCCAGAAACTGGTTGCCAAGCCCTTCGCCTTTCGAGGCGCCTTCGACCAGTCCGGCAATATCAACGAACTCCATGCTGGTAGGGATTACCCTGGCCGGCTTGACGATCCCCGCCAGCATATCGAGTCGTGGGTCCGGCATTGGTACCACGCCTGAGTTGGGCTCAATGGTGCAAAACGGAAAATTTTCTGCTGCGATATTGGCTTTGGTAAGCGCATTAAATAGTGTCGACTTGCCTACATTGGGCAGACCGACGATTCCACAATTAAATCCCATTCAGGAAACTCCAAATTCGGTGTCTCGGCGCTGCCGGTACATCACCGGCTTACTAGCGCACAAGTATTATTGCGTGGCGTGTTCTGGTCACTCGTGTTCTGATCACGCGTTATTCACTGCGATCCGCGGCTTCAGCCTTAAAGCCGTTCAGTTCGTTCATTGCCTGCTCGATGTTGCCTTCGATAGCCAGCGGCAAATATCGTAGCGCCTCGCCAATACACTGATGGATCAGATCACGATCCCTGACGCTCGCCTTTCCGAGGACATGTCCTGTCACTTCGGACTTTTCCCCGGGATGCCCCACGCCTATCCTGATCCGGTTGAATGCCTGACTGCCGCCCAGGGCGGCCGAAATATCCCGGAGTCCGTTGTGACCGGCAAGACCACCGCCTTTTTTGAACCGTATGGTACCCATGGATAAATCCAGCTCATCGTGGACGACCAGCATTTCTTCGGGTTCGATTTTATAAAATCGCGCGGTTGCGCCGACCGACTTACCACTGTCGTTCATGTAGGTCGTGGGCAGCAAAAGACGTAGTTCCTGGCCATGAGCGACGGTCGTCGCAATCATGCCAAAGAACTTTTTCTCGGCTCGAAAGGATGCGCCTTGCAGATCAGCAAACCGGGTCACAAACCAGGCACCAGCATTGTGCCTGGTGTCTGCGTATTGCGCTCCCGGGTTGCCTAATCCAACAATCAGCTTGAGGGGTCGGCTCATGCTTCACCCTGCCGGGTTATCAGTCTTCAGAAGAATCTTTATCGCCTGTTTCATCGGATGAACTCTCATCCGATTCTTCAGTACCGACTTCCGTCTCAGGGGCTTCCGGAGCCTCTTCTTCAATGACTTCGGCGCGTTGCTCATGAAGTGAGACAACCACCTGATCATGATCTTCACCCAACTGCAGCGCCGGAATGACGACACCTTGGGGCAGCGCGATTTCGCTCATATGAATCGAATCACCAATGTCGAGCTTTTCAATATCAACTTCAATGTACTCTGGCAGATTGCCCGGCAGACAGCTGACTTCGATTGAGGTCAAATTGTGTGCAATCTGGCCGTTGTGGAGTTTAACTCCTGGGCACAGATCTTCATTGATGAAGTGGAACGGCACCTCGACGGTAATTTCCTGGTCCATCCTGACCCGGAAGAAGTCCGCATGCAGAATTCGGTCTTTTGCCGGATGCCGCTGCAGGTCCTTGACGATCGCCTGCGCTTGATCGCCAGCAGCCTTGATGGTAATAATCTGCGAAAAGAATGCTTCTGTTTCACAGGCCTTATGCAGGTCTTTATGGGGTATCGACAGCGAAACGGCATCTTTGCCCGCGCCGTACAGGACGACGGGGACCAGATCAGCTTCCCGACGCAGGCGGCGGCTCGCACCTTTCCCTATGTCGGATCGCAGTTCTGCTGTCAGTTCAATTTGGTCTGACATGGATAGTTCTCCTGGTTGTTGCCGGACACCATCGCGACCATGATGTCCAGCGCTTAAATGAGCCCCACTGATTCATTATGAAAACAGCGTAGGCTGTACTCTCTTGCTAAAGAGCGCGCTAAGCGACTCTTCATTGCTGACCCTGCGTATCGATTCCGCCAATTCCTCAGCTATGCTGATCTGGCGAATTCTCTGGCAACGTTCAGCTTCCTTACTCAGTGGGATGGTGTCGGTTACGATCAACTCATCCAACATTGAATTCTCGATGTTCATTAAAGCCTTGCCCGATAACACCGGGTGTGTACAGTAGGCGATAACCTTCAGCGCACCTTCTGACTTGAGCGCTTTGGCCGCAGAACATAATGTGCCTGCGGTATCAATGATGTCATCCACCAGCACACAAGTCCTGCCTTCGACGTCACCGATAATATGCATGACCTCTGCCTCATTGGCATTAGGTCGACGCTTGTCGATAATCGCAAGATCGGCGTCATCCAACTGCTTGGCCATGGCACGCGCCCTGACAACACCACCAACATCGGGCGAAACGATCATCAGGTCCTCAGGCGCCTGTCTCGTTATATCCCGCAACATCACCGGTGTTGCGTAGATATTGTCGACGGGAATATTAAAAAAGCCCTGAATCTGGTCAGCGTGCAGGTCAATTGTCAATATTCGATCAATGCCTGATGCGCTTAACATATCCGCCACTACCTTTGCGGTAATCGGTACTCTTGCGGACCTCACCCTTCGGTCCTGCCTCGCGTAACCAAAATATGGCATTACCGCCGTAATCCGGTGAGCCGACGCGCGATGCAGGCAATCTGCCATCACAATCAACTCGATGAGGTTATCGTTGGTCGGCGCACAGGTCGGCTGGATGACAAACACATCTTTACCACGCACATTATCGTGGATCTCGATGTTTACCTCACCGTCACTGAAACGACCGACTTCTGCCGCACCCAGATCCATCTTGAGTCGATTCGCTACCCGGCTCGCCAACACAGGGTGAGCATTGCCCGTAAAGATCTTTAGTTCTGCCACGGCTACTTCCAGCGCTCTGGTATCTTTGCTTGACTAAACTTTGGCTGGGGTGGCAGGACTCGAACCTGCGAATGCAAGGATCAAAACCTTGTGCCTTACCAACTTGGCGACACCCCAATTTGCTAAAGAGACTGCCTGATTTCGGCTAAATGCCCAACTCCGTGTGTAACGGCGATTTGTTCATACCTTCGGCTTTGAATGCTGTCCATTGTGGCGGTACAGCGGCCAATACCTCATCGGCTAGAAGTTCGGACGCCAGGTCCAGAAATACGCTGGCACCGGTGCCGGTCATTCTAGCAGGGCCCCATTGGCTAAGCCACCGAACGGCTTCGTCTACCGCCGGATACAGCCTTCGCACCAGCGCTTCACATGCGTTGAATGACCCCTGCTCCAAAAAACGCGCTATTGTGATCGCAGTTCCATTGCGTGTCAAATCCGGATGACCAAAGATGGCGGCGGTTTCGACGCTAACGCCCGGATGCACAACCACATACCAGGCGGGCGGCAGGTCCATCGGGGTCAACACCTCACCGGTACCCCCGGCGAAAGCGCTATGGCCGCAAACGAACACCGGGACATCAGCGCCCAGTCCACGGCCCAGTTCTGCCAGTTCGTCGAGCCCGAGGCCTTGACTCCACAACCGATTCAGCCCGAGCAGCGTGGTTGCGGCATCGGAGCTACCACCCCCGAGTCCCGCGCCCTGGGGAATCCGCTTGTCCAGCCGGATCCTGGCGCCACCCGGATATCCGGTCACGCGCTTTAAAGCCATGGCGGCCTGAAATACGAGGTTGCCTTCCTGTGGAATGTTCTCCTGCGGAATGGCAATACCGGTCGCCGTGAGGCACTCGAGGCTTAGGTCCCGCGTGGCGCCGATTAGTGAGAGTTGATCGCTGAAATCGAGTAATTGAAACACGGTCTCAATATTGTGATAGCCGTCGGTTCGCCGACCCAGAATATTCAGGCCCAGGTTGATTTTAGCTGGCGCCGGCAGCGTCAATTCGTCCATTGACGAATCGCCATGATGAGCTTGACCTCCGGGCGCGTCAGTCGGATCCGCACTGGCAGCGCCTGTTCAATTGCCAGGTACTCGACCTTCCAGCCAAATTGGGTAAAGCCATGGTTCACATCCCGATAACGACCGGGCGCAGGACGCCCCCTCACCCAGTACTTCATTTGGGCAACAGGAAAATTGAAGCCCATGACGTTCGCCAACAGTTCGTCAGCGGACACGGCAAATACCGGCTCTTCCCCTGGAACCCGCAGCACCACACCTTGATCAGTTCCGCTGATATTGGCGACTCCCATGCCCAGTGGACCTAGCAAATGGATTTCGAACTGATCACCGTCCTGTTGCCAGTCGATCGTGAAATTGCCTCGTTCCTGGCCAGCTGAAATGCCGAGCTTGCCACGCAAGGACCAGGTCCCATCTTCCGGCACCACATCGCCCGTCACGACCGGTTGCGTTGAACAGGCAGTAAGAAACATCAGGGCCAGAAGCGCATATCCCAACGCGGCGCGCGCGGTCACGAATGCATCCTTTACTGACCGATCAATCGTTCAATGACCCGTTTCAGAATGTCACTGTCAGGTTTGAGTTCAAGCGCCTTGTCCCACACCTTGTGTGCTTCCGCTTTCTCACCCACCGCCCAGAGTACCTCGCCAAGGTGCGCGGCTACTTCATCATTGGGTAACAATTCAAGTGCACGGCGCAAGTGCATAATCGCTTCATCGAAATTCTCAAGGCGATACATCACCCAGCCGAGACTGTCGATAAACGCCGCCTCATTCGGTTTGATCTCAAGCGCGCGCTGGATCAGTGACAGGGCCTCGTCGTGACGATCCGTCTGATCCGTAAGCGTATATCCCAATGCATTGAGTGCATCGGCATTGTCAGGGTCGAGCTCGATAATCCGGTCCAGGTCTCTTTCAAGGATGTCGAGGCGCCCAAACTTCTCACCGGTCATCGCCCGGAAGTACAATAAATCAATATTGCCCGGCTCATTTTCAATTGCCAAATCCATGAGCGCAAAGACTTCGTCCTCAAGACCACGTTCACTAAGCATTTGTGCTTCAACCATCACGATCTGGTTAAAGCGTTGTGGCTGCTCCGCTCGCATTGTCTCAAGATAACTGCGGGCCTCGGAGATCCTGCCGTCATCGGCCATGAGTGAAACAATACGCGATAACGCCGGTAGATATTCGTAGCCGGTGCCAACCTGCCTGTAGTGTTTGATTGCGGTGGGAATTTCATTGTTCTTCTCGGCAAGGCTACCGAGGTAGAAGTGGGCTTCACCCGCCCGGCGATTCCAGCGCACCATCTGTTGTAAGTAATCTTTGGCAATCTGATCATCGCCCTGTTCCATGGAAATGAGGGCAAGCGCAAACAAAATGTCACCGTCACCGGGTGCCTGTGTCAGCACCAACTCGTATTGTGCCCTGGCATCGTCCAGGCGATCCGCCTCAAACAACAACCGTGCATAGATCAAGCGCAGCCTGCGATTCTCGCTCAGCTCTTCGATTGCATCTTCCAGGAACGAGATCGCATCACTGCTGCGATGCAGGTCCTTGAGCGCAGTCACTTTCAGGATAATCACATTGATGTTCATCGTCTCTGCAAGCATCTGGTCCGCCAGCTCAAGTGCCTCCGTCAGCCGTCCGCTTTGCTCCAGCAGCACTGCCTTGGAAAACATCAACTGTTCGTCATCCGGAAATTCTTCCAGCATCCGAGTCATCACTTCCAGCAATGCGTCCCGACTCTGGTCATCCAGGTTCGCCGCGCGGTAGGCAAACATTGGAAAATCCGCCAGGCCGCCCAGACGTTTGACTGCTTCCAGGTGATAAACGGCACCTTCAAGATCGCCGGTCTTCATGAGCTGGTCGGCCGCATGACGATGCGCATCAATATCGTCCGGGTCTTCCTCTGCCCAGATTTTGGCAGTTTGCAAGGCCGCCTCATCGCGCTTGAGATAGGTAGCCAGACGCGTCGCCCTGGCCGCCACCCCCGGGTCCCGGGTCTGGAGTGTCGCCTCAACGTACTTCTCAAGTGCAGTGTCGAACTCGCCGCGATATCCGGCAACTTCCGCTACCAGCAAGCCATATAAGGTGTCCTTGGGAAACGGGGATACGGGATAGTCGTCCGGATGCGGACGGGGCGGCGGTGCAGGTTGATGGACAGCTTCTTCGTCAAGGACCTTGCCAGCAGCAACTTCACCAGGCTCGGCTTCTGGCCCGGACACGCTTTCACAACCCGCCAATATCAGCAAGGCAAGTGACGGGACCAGGATGTGTCGCAAGAAATTCATTAGTTTCAAAGCCTTAGTAATCGCTGTCTCACCGCAATGACCAACAATAACCTATATTCGGGCTGACAACCCACGTACAATAAGATGCTTGGATCTCGTTGCGGACCAGTGGATGAGTGCACAATCCGCATATCGGGGTTCATTCTACTTTTACGTGACCTTCGAGTCATCCGATCGTTCCCTGGATGCACACGAGACCCGGTATGGGATCCAGACTCAAACAGACTTCGATGGAATTATTGATAGTCGGCATTAACCACAAAACCGCGCCTGTTGCGCTCCGGGAGAAGATTGCCTTCGCTCCGGAGGAACTCGGGCAGGCTTTGCATGACCTTAAATCCAACGAGGGTTTGGCGGAAGTCGCGATCCTGTCCACCTGTAACCGCACAGAAATCTACGCTGTCTGCGATGACATCGGGCAGCAGAAAATCACCAGTTGGTTATCCCGTTACCAGGGACTGCCCATAGAGTCTCTCAACTCCTCGCTTTATGCACTGACCGGCACGGCCTCGATCAAACATTTGTTGCACGTCGCCGCAGGACTCGATTCGATGGTGCTCGGTGAACCGCAGATCCTCGGACAGGTTAAGGAATGTTTTTCCAGGGCGCAGGCCCATAATACGGTTGGACCGACGCTGCACAGGCTATCGCAGCATACTTACCGAATTGCCAAGAAGGTCCGCAGCAGTACTGCTATCGGCCAGAATCCCGTATCCGTTGCGTCTATCGCTGTTGACCTCGCAGCACAACTCTTTACCGATGTCGCCAATTGCAGAGTACTTCTGATTGGCGCGGGTGAAACCATTGAACTGGTAGGCAAACACTTGACCAATGCCGGCGCCAGGAACCTGATCATAGCGAACCGTACTCTGGAAAATGCCGTCACCCTTGCTGATAAGCTGGGCGGTTCCGCCATCACCCTGGCCGACATTCCCGACCATCTGGCCAATACCGACATCCTGATCGCATCGACCGCAAGCCAGTTACCCATTCTTGGTAAAGGCACAGTAGAGCGAGCGCTAAAGCAACGGCGCCATAGCCCCATCTTTATGGTGGATCTTGCGGTACCAAGGGATATCGAACCTGAAATTGCAAACCTGCGCGACGTCTACCTTTACAGCGTCGATGATCTCGAACAAATGATCGCCGAGAATATCAGCAATCGCGAAGAAGCCGCCCGTGAGGCCGAGGCCATCATCGATCAGGCACTCACTGAAATCGATGCCGGTAATCGATCCAGGGAAGCAGTGGATGTCCTCGTCAAATTTCGCAAAAAGCATGAAGCCATCAAGCAGATGGAACTCGACAAGGCGCTTGCCCGTCTTGCCAAAGGTGAGGACCCGGAAGAGGTACTGGTGAGCCTTGCAAATCAACTTACCAACAAGATCATCCACATGCCGAGTGTCCAGATCAAACAGGCGAGTGTCCTGGGGAAAGACGACCTGATCGAAGCCATTAACCATCTCTTTGGGATCGACGACATCGAGGACAGCCAGAAGTAAATGCAACCCTCACTCAAGATCAAATTGGAACAGCTGCTCGAACGTTATGATGAACTCGGTGCCCTTCTGAGCGACAGCGATACCATTGGTGACCAGAACCTCTTCCGGAAGTATTCGATGGAATACGCTGAAATCGAGCCGGTTGTCCTGTGCTATCGAGAATATGAAAAGAAATTCAAAGAGCATGGACAGGCGCTTGTGCTCCAGTCGGATGGCGACCCGGACATTCGCGATATGGCCGAAGAAGAGGCGGAATCCCTGGCTGAAGAACTGGATACGCTGGATGCACGGCTGCAATTACTGTTATTGCCACGAGACCCTAATGACTCACACAATGTGTTCCTGGAAATCCGTGCCGGTACCGGTGGTGATGAAGCTGCCATATTTGCCGGCGACCTGTTTCGTATGTATGCCAGGTTTGCCGAAGAGAAAGGTTGGAAAGTAGAGGTTTTAAACGAGCGCGAAGGCGAGCACGGCGGCTTTAAAGAGATTATCAGCCGCATTGAGGGGAAAGACGTCTATGGTCTGCTGAAATTCGAATCCGGCGCCCATCGCGTACAACGTGTACCGCAGACAGAATCACAAGGTCGCATCCACACTTCCGCATGCACTGTTGCGGTAATGCCTGAAATTGAGGAACTGGACCAGATCGAAATCGACAAGGGCGACCTCAGGGTCGATACTTATCGCGCCTCCGGCGCCGGCGGACAGCACGTCAACAAAACCGATTCTGCCGTGAGGCTGACACACTTACCGACCGGCATCGTCGTCGAGTGCCAGGACGAACGTTCCCAGCACAAGAACAGGGCACGGGCAATGAGCCTGTTGCAAGCCAAATTGATGGACCAGGCGCAGCAAGAGCAAGTTTCGGAACAGGCGGAACGGCGCCGGACCCTGGTAGGTAGTGGCGATCGTTCTGAGAAAATTCGAACCTACAATTTCCCCGACGGGCGGGTTACTGACCACCGTATTAACCTCACGGTCCATCGACTGGCTCAAACCATGGCAGGAGACTTATCTCCGATCATCGATCAACTGGTGCAGGAGCATCAGGCAGACCTTTTGAGCTCCATTAGTAGCGAAGTCCATGAAGCCTGAGACATTACCTCAAGTCACCGTAAGGGATGCCCTTTCAGCCACGGCACGATTGGCGAATTGCTCTGACTCACCGGAACTGGATTGCCAGATCCTATTGGCAGATGTACTGGGCGTTTCACGCAGCTGGCTTTACAGTCATGACGATATAACGCTGAATGTCGATGACATGCGCCGGTTCCAATCAATGATCGAACGAAGACAGGCTGGCGAGCCGGTCGCATATATTACGGGCCAGCGGCCATTCTGGGATATGACGCTCGAAGTTTCCCCCGCAACCCTGGTCCCACGTCCCGAGACCGAACTATTGGTTGAAGCGGTTCTGGACAGCAGACCAGACTCGCCGTTGACTGCCATTGACCTTGGAACCGGCAGCGGCGCGATCGCAATTGCACTTGCAAGGGAGCGCTGCTCCTGGCAGCTGTATGCCAGCGACAATAGCCTCGAGTCGCTCACCATCGCGAAGCATAATGCTGCGCAATGGAGTGCCGACCGCATCATTTTTTTGTGTGCCGACTGGTTGGCTGCATTCAGGCACCAGGCATTTGACGTCATCGTCTGCAATCCGCCTTACATCCAAGGCGGCGACCCGCATCTAAAAGACTTGTGTCATGAGCCAGCCAGCGCCCTTATCGCAAATGACAACGGGCTCGGTGATCTAAAGCGCGTGATCAACGCATCGGTTACAGCGATCCGTCCAGGCGGTCACATCTTTCTTGAACACGGTTACGACCAACAAGAGATCGTGGTCGATCTCCTGGTTCAGGCTGGATATACCACAATCAAACCCGGTAGTGACCTTGCCGGCAATCCACGGTTTGTTTCAGGATACTACCAGCCGTGAATGACGACGAACTGCTCCGTTATAGTCGTCAGATCATGTTGCCTGACATCGACATAGAGGGGCAGGAAAAATTACTGGCTGCCCATGTACTTATCATGGGCCTGGGCGGCCTCGGCAGCCCCGTCGCGCTATACCTCGCAGCGGCAGGGGTCGGACACCTGACACTAGTTGATTTCGATCAGGTTGACCTGTCCAACCTGCAACGCCAGATCGTTCACGGCACGGCTGACATCGGCCGACTCAAGGCGGAATCCGCCCGTGACCGCATCGCCGACATCAACCCCAATACCACCGTCACCTGCATAACAGAAAAACTCGATCAGGAAGGAATCAGCCTCGCAATCGCAGGCGTGGATCTCGTCGTCGACGGCACCGACAATTTCACCACGCGATTTGAAGTCAACCAGGCCTGCGTCACAACGCGCACGCCGCTCGTTTCCGGCGCTGCCATACAGCTTGAGGGCCAGGTTATGGTCTACGATCCACGGGATCCGGCCTGCCCCTGCTACCAGTGCCTGTACCAGGACGCCAGCGACGAACAATTCAATTGTGCCGAAAACGGAGTCGCCGCACCTGTGGTCGGCATCATCGGCACAGTCCAGGCCATGGAAACCGTGAAACTCATCATCGGCATTGGTCAATCATTGGCCGGCTACTTGCTTGTGTTTGATGCCAAAGCAATGGAGTGGCGAAAACTCAAACTCCCCCGCAATTCCGCGTGTAAAGTCTGCTCTTAGAACAGCTAACAGGACGGCGCTGGCGCGCCTACTGAACGGGCCTTCGGGCCCTACAGAACGCAGGCTACAGAACGGGCCTTCGGCCCTACAGGACGTGGCTTCGCCGCTACAGCCTACGGGATGGGACTGGCAGGTGCTTCGATTCGCGTAGTTCATGTGCGTTAAGCGAGGGCATGGATGCCCGAGTAGCACATGCTGTCTGTTCGAACCGGCGGCAGGGATGACGCCGGTGAGTAAGCGAATTGAAGTACCTGCCAGGTCGAAAAGAATAGCCAACAGGACGGCGCTGGCGCGCCTACTGAACGGGCCTTCGGCCCTACAGAACGTGAGCCGTGGTCAACCTAGCTCGCTATGAGTTCCTTCGCTTGCAGGTCTGCATGGTAGGATGATCGCACCAACGGTCCACTCGCTACCTGCCCAAATCCCATTGCCTCGCCCAACCTTTGCAACTCCGCAAACTCGTCTGGATGAACGTATCGATCGACTGGCAGGTGATCACGGCTTGGTTGTAGATACTGACCAATCGTCAACATATCGATATCGTGGGCTCGCATATCTGCCATGACGTCCTTGACCTCGTCAATCGTTTCTCCAAGCCCGACCATCAACCCGGATTTTGTCGTTATACCCGGCCGGGCAGCCTTGTAATTTTTCAGCAGTTCCAATGACCAGTTGTAGTCCGCACCAGGGCGGGCCTTTTTGTACAGACGCGGGACAGTTTCAAGATTGTGATTAAAAACATCAGGTGGTTCGCCAGCAAGAATGTCGATCGCAACTTCCCTACGGCCGCGGAAATCCGGTACCAGCACTTCAATCTTGATTGCCGGGCTCATCGCACGCAGTTCACGTATGCAGTCAGCAAAGTGCTGTGCGCCACTGTCCTTCAGATCATCACGATCAACCGACGTAACAACAACATATTTCAGCTTCATCTCCGCAACGGCTTGCGCCAGATGGCGAGGCTCTTCGGGATCCAGCGGGTTCGGCTTACCATGCGCAACGTCACAGAATGGACAACGACGGGTACAAATTTCCCCCATGATCATGAACGTCGCTGTACCGTGTGTAAAACATTCAGGCAGGTTAGGACAACTGGCTTCCTCGCAAACAGAGGCCAATTTTCTCGTCCGTAAAATCCCTTTAATGCGGGACACCTCAGCACTCGCTGGTATACGCACCCTGATCCAGTCCGGCTTACGCGAAACAGTTTCGGTGGGAATGACTTTGACAGGAATACGCCGCACCTTGTCTGCACCCCGGAGTTTTACGCCTTGAACCAAACGGTTTCTTGGATCTCTTGCCATTGTTATGCCCTTGCTTGCCAACTGGCATGATAACTGAATTGACGTTCGACGTGCTTGACGAGTCTTGAACCCAATGATGACAAATCTTCATCCACACCCAATGCCCGAAGACTGGTCACGGCAAGTCCTTCATAGCCGCACGGATTGATTCGCTCAAATGGAGAGAGGTCCATATCCACGTTCAACGAAAGGCCGTGATAACACCGCCCCTTACGCACCCTGAGACCAAGGGCGGCAATCTTGGCGTTAGAGACATACACTCCTGGCGCTTCCCTGCGAGCCTGCGCCCTTAAGTCAAAATCCGAAAGCAGATTAATAATCGCGTTCTCGATTCCACTCACCAGGTCTCGTACGCCCATGCCCTGGCGCGCCAGATCCCACAGCAGGTACCCGACAATCTGACCCGGGCCATGATAAGTGACCTGGCCACCACGATCGGATTGGACAATCTCAATATCGCCAGGATCAAGCAAGTGCTCACGCTTGCCGGTCTGACCGAGGGTAAATACGGCAGGATGTTCAAGGAGCCAGAACTCATCCGGCGTCACGTCAGTGCGAGCATCGGTAAATGCCTTCATCTGGTTGAATGCATCCAGGTACGCGACTGTCCCGAGGTTACGGACCACCAAAGTAGCACTGCTATGGTTCGGAATATCCATCACCGGATTCCAAATGAACCTTTATAAGACCAGCCGGACCGCGTCACACTCTTTCAAGTCTGCAAACAATTGCTTGAGTTGAATCTCACCGGTCGCACGAAAATTGATCGTTATCGAGTTGTAATTCCCCTGGCGGCTTGCCCGTTCGCTGACGCGTCCCATGTCCACGCCCGGATCATGTTTTCGTACAATTGCGACCACCTCTTCTACGAGGCCAATCTGCGATTCAGCGATGACCTTGATCGGATAATCGCACGGAAATTCAATCCGGGGTCTGCTCATACCGACAACGTATCCCCGCCGAACAGACCAACAAAGAATAAGGCAATCGCATCCCAGAGACGTTTAAAGAATCCTGCCTGATCAACCGCAGCATCACTCGAAAGGGGCACGTCTGCAATCGTGTCGCCTTCTATTACCACAGACAACCTGCCCAGTTCCTGTCCCTCCGAGAGCGGTGCCTTGATGACTGTGCCGAGATCCATAGCGGCTTGCAGGTTATTCTTGCTGCCTCTCGGGATAGTAATTACAACGTCATCCAACACTGTGACATTTACACTGTCTTTGTCACCGCCCCAGACCTTGACTGTTTTGAGGGCATCGCCTGCATCGTAAAGATGCAATGTTTCAAAATAGCGAAAGCCGTAGCTCAATAACTTCTGGCTTTCAGTCGCACGCGCTTCTTCCGAAGCAGTACCCATTACGACCGAAATCAGGCGCATCCCATCCCGCTCGGCGGAAGCAACGAGACAGTATCCAGCGGCTTCCGTATGTCCGGTCTTGACTCCATCCACGGAGGGGTCTCGCCAAAGCAGCACGTTTCGATTCCGCGTGCGCTCATTGGCAAAGGTAAAATATTTCTCTTTGTAGATTTTGTAGTGTTCCGGGAAATCCTTGATCAGCGCGACCGTCAATTTCGCCAGATCTTCTGCGGTCGTATAATGATTTTCATCTGGTAGTCCGGTGGCGTTCATGAAATTTGTATCGCTCATACCAAGACGCACTGCATGCCGGTTCATCATATCGGCAAACACATCTTCACTACCTGCAATATGGGTGGCGAGTGCAGCAGCGGCGTCGTTTCCGGAGCTCACGACTACACCATAGAGCACATCTTTTAGAGCCGTACTTCTGCCATTTTCCTGATACCAGGTCCAATCCATCGGGAACAGCCGAGAGCCTTCAAGTTTCCAGGCCTCTTCGCTGACTCGAACCTGATCGTTATACCGTACCGTTCCCCGCTTCAGCTCAGTCGCTGCAATATAACTGGTCATCATCTTCGTCAAGCTGGCAGGGGGTAACCGTTGCCGACTGTTAAACTCAACCAGTACTTTGCCGCTGTCAGCGTCGATTAATAAATAGCCTTCGGCCGATAACTGCGGTGCCGAGGGAATAATCGCGTCGCTGGCATGTACCAGGACCGAAAATAATGCTGCGAACCCGAAGGTAACGCCAGGGATAATGACTTTGAGTAATTTCATTCGTTTACTTCTCGGTTAATTCATGGCAATTCTAACCCGGCTGGCTCTCGCCTGCGAATTACTCCACTTTCACGCGTAGCGGTATACCGAGCTCAGAGGCCTCCACCAGCGTTGCGAGCTCATCTCGTTCCGCTTCCGTCTTGATCGGTCCTAGCCAGACCTTGTGCAAGATGATCTCCTGGTCCAGCTCACTTTGTAATATTCGTACATCCACATCCCTGAATTCCGTGAATTCGATCACACCCTTTAAATCAGCCTGCAGGGCTTTAGCACCCTCAAGACGTGAAAAAGCGCCAACTTGCAGATAGAACGACTCATGTTCTACCGGTCCTTGGACCAGATCGGGGTAATTGAGTTCATCCAGCGCCTCTACTACAACCGGCGCAACTCCCTTGTCGGCAAAGCCAAGTTGTACAGCGGCTTCATAGGAGAGGTCAATTACCCGGTCATCATGGAACGGCCCGCGGTCATTTACTCGTACAACAACTTTCTGGCCGTTGTCCAGGTTAGTCACACGGACAATGGTCGGCAGCGGTAATGCCTTGTGTGCGGCGCTGATCGCATGCATATCAAACTTCTCACCGTTTGACGTTAGACGACCATGAAACTTTTTGCCGTACCAGGACGCCAGCCCTATCTCCAGATAACCAAGGCTCGACGGCATGACTTCATACAATTGCCCAAACACTATATAGGGGCTGCGATTGCCCCGGCCAGGAATTCCGCCCGTATCAGGCGGTTGCTGCAGAGGCTCTGGCGACCTGGAAGCTGATGGAGTTGTGCAACCGACAAGGCAGATCAGTACGAGTAAAAAACTACGATTCATGACAACGCTTTAATCCACGTTCAAGTCTGCAACTTCCCGTGCCCTGAATTGTTGACTCAATTGAAATACAGCCATTGCGTACAACTTGCTGTGATTGTATCGAGTAATCACGTAGAAATTCCTGAATCCCAACCAGTATTCCGGCCCTTGCTTACCTGCAAAAGTCAGTGGCGCAACTTTGGTCTCACCAGCCTCGCCGATCTCGCCGGCTAGTCCGCGATGCTGTAATTGTTCAATGCTAATCGACGGTGACAAGTCCTCCTTGAAGAGGCCTGTATTCCCAGCACCTGCCACTTCAATAGGGAGCACAATTGTTTCACGTGCTCGCCAACCATGCTCGGCAAGATAGTTGGCGACTGATCCGATGGCATCGACCCTGTTATCCCAAATATCACGAAACCCATCGCCGTCGAAATCGATCGCATAGTGCCGGTAGCTACTGGGAATAAATTGCCCATATCCCATAGCACCAGCATACGAGCCCATGGGGCTTGTTGGTGACTGTTTTTCTTCGCGTGCCAACAACAGGAAGTGCTTGAGTTCACTGCGGAAAAAGCGACTTCTGGGTGGATAGTCAAAAGCCAGTGTCGACAAGGCATCAATGACCCGGTAGTTGCCCCGAATCTGGCCGTACATGGTTTCAACGCCAATAATCGAGGTAACAATTTCTGGCGGCACTCCATACAGATCGTGGGCCGCGGCCAGGGCATCGGCATTCTCCTCAAGGAATCTCCTGCCCTGCTCAACTCTCTTTTTGGTGAGGAAAATATCCTGGTAGTCCTTCCACTCCAGCACTTTTTCTGCCGGACGCGATATCGCATCGACGATGCTTTGTTTGTAACTGGCTTCATTGAAGATCGAGAGTAACGCAGTTCGATCAAAGTCTTCTTCGGCTACCAGTTCGTCTATAAACTCGAGCACCTCGGGCCTTAAGTGATAATCGTTGGCGATTGCCGGACTCACTACAAGGGTAGATATCAAAAGCAGGCTAACTCGAATCATCTGGGCTGGAACTCCAATCACAAGGTTATTCTTCGGTGAGTGTGGATTGACATAAGTATCCCGAATCCGGCAAATAATGTCAGGATCGAAGTCCCGCCATAACTTACCAGCGGCAAGGGCACACCGACAACGGGTAAGACGCCTGTAACCATACCGATGTTCACAAACACATAAACAAAAAAAGTAAAGGTGATCGTGCCAGCCAGCAACCGTCCAAATGTATCCTGGGCCTGCACGGAAATCACCGCACCACGCCCCATCAACAGTATATAAAGGAGCAGCAAACCCACCACACCAACCAGGCCAAGCTCCTCGCCCATAACTGCAATAATGAAATCCGTCTGGCTTTCTGGCAGGAAGTCCAGATGGGATTGGGTTCCCTGGAACAGGCCCTTGCCGAACAAGCCACCGGATCCAATCGCCGTTTTAGACTGGATGATGTTCCACCCCGCGCCCAGGGGATCACGCTCGGGGTTGAACAAAGTGAGTATCCGGTCCTTTTGATAATCACGCAGCGCAAACCACAAAACCGGTGCAGTGACCAGCCCTGCGCCTATTGCTGCCCACACGTATCGCCATGGGATACCCGCCAGCAGCACAACCAACAGTCCCGATGATGCAATAAGCAGCGCGGTACCAAGGTCCGGTTGTCGTGCAATCAAGAGTACCGGAGTCACGATCATTACCGCTGCCCAGAACAAGTGCTTGAGTTTGGGTGGCAAGTGCCGGTCATGGAAATACCAGGCCAGGATCATCGGCAAAACAAGTTTCATCAGTTCGGAAGGTTGAAAATTCAACACCCCCGGTATCCGTAGCCAACGTTGCGAACCATTAATCTCTCGCCCGAAAGCCAGAACCAGGACCAGTAAAATCAGCCCGGCACCATATAGCCATGGCGCCAGACGGAGATAGAATATTGGGGAAATTTGCGCCATGGTCACCATGACGATGGTTGCGATACCGATCTTGATTGTCTGGGCGACAACTGGCGCGGTCTGTTGGTCCACGGCACTGAACAGCACAATCAACCCGTAAAAACAGATTAGCAGTGTCAGCCCCACGATCGGCCAGTCCAGGTGAAAAGCTTCACCCAGGGTCGACGGACGGCCTGCTGTCAGTCCTGCGTTGGGTAGTCTCCGGACAAAGTCCTGGCTCATTGAATTAATTTACCTTTAGCGTCTGGCGCCCACGATCAGCGACGCTGAGTTTGTCAGCCAACAGGTAGTGATCGAGAATCTGTCGTACAACCGGTGCCGCGAATTCACTTCCGCCTCCGCCATTCTCGATCAGTACCGCAATCGCTATGACCGGCTGCTCGACGGGAGCAAACGCCACAAACCACGCATGCTTGCGATTGCGTTCATCCAGCTCGGCTTCATCATATTCTTCGCCCTGGGCAATTCCGACCACCTGGGCTGTACCTGACTTGCCAGCCATTCGGTAGGAAATATCCTGACCGATATATGCCCAGGCAGTACCGTTTTCACCAAAGCCCCTGTTTCCCCTGTGAACCACGTCTATCATGCCATCAATAATCAGATTCCAGGCATGATCGGGAATCAAACCAATGTCATTTTCACTCTTCGTGGCCATTTCCGGAAGAAGCGATGCGCCTTTTTTCAACATCCTTGGTTGTATCGCCTTGCCCCTGTTCGCCAGCATGGCGACGGCGGTCGCCAGTTGAAGGGGCGTGACCAGAATATCTCCCTGGCCGATGCCGATATTGACAGTATCACCCGGATACCAGGCAAGGCCCCTCGTCTGCTTTTTCCAGGCCTTCGACGGCAATAATCCGCTCCGGGCTTCCGGCAGGTCGAGCGCAGTGTTCCGTCCAAATCCGAACAGTGAAAGATAATCGTGTATGCGATCAATACCCAGTTTCACAGCCATGTTGTAGAAGTAAACATTGCAAGAACGATAGATGGCTTTTTGCAGATTGACCTCGCCATGCCCGCCATAGCCTTCAATCGACCAGTTCCAGTCACGGTATAAGCGCTCATTGTTGGGCAGCTTGAACCAGCCCGGATCCTCGATCGTGTATTCTGGACTTACGACACCCGATACAAGGCCCGCAAGACCAAGAAAGGGTTTGATGGTTGACCCAGGTTCGTACTGGCCCTGAATCGCACGATTGAAAAGGGGTACGTCACGCGAATCACGAAGTGCGGCATACGTCTCATGGTCGATCCCTGTGACAAACAGGTTGGGATCATAGGCGGGCTTACTAACCATAGCGAGGATTCCACCCGTCGACGGCTCAATTGCCACGATCGTACCCCTGCGATTACCCAAGGCCTCGCTCGCTGCACGTTGCAGGGATGAGTCCACATGCAACACCAGATTTTGTCCTGACGTCGGTGGCGATTGGTCTAACACTTTCATTACCCTACCACGTGCATCCGTCTCTACTCGCCTGTAGCCCACCGCACCGAGGAGCGCATTCTCGTAGTATTTCTCAACACCGATCTTGCCTATGTGGTCTGTGCCGGAGTAAGCAACACGATCCAGTCGCTTGACGTCATCTTCGTTGATGCGCCTGACCGAGCCAACCGCATGCACCATCAGTTCACCTTTGGGATAATGGCGAACCAGCCGCGCCTCGATATCAACACCGGGTAACGCATATTTGTTAACACTTATTCTCGCAATCTCTTGTTGGTTCAGTTTGAAGAGAATGGGGACCGACTCAAACGGCCGCCTGCGCCGTTCCAGACGACGCTTGAACTCATCAATTTCATCCTTGGTCAGGCCTATGAGCGCATCTATTTCACCCAGCGTTGCGTCCATGTCGTTCACTCGCTCGACCGTTACCGTCAGACTGTAGGATGGAACATTGTCGGCAATCAGTTCGCCATTACGGTCATAGATGAGCCCACGAATGGGAGGCAATGATTGCACCTGGATCCGGTTCCGGTCCGACAAGGTGGCATAGATATCATGCTGGACGATTTGCAGATAAAAGAGACGACCTACCAGAAACATCGTAAGCAAGATCAATAGAGCGAATCCCACCACAACGCGGTCGAAGAAGATCTGACTTTCGAGGGAATGATCTTTTAATACAAGGGGCTCTACCATCTTGAATTCACTACTTGTGATATGGATGGTTGTTAACGATAGACCAGGCACGATATACCTGCTCGACAATCATCAGCCTGACAATGAAGTGGGGAAAGGTAAGTCGTGATAAAGACCATACATCATCTGCCCTTTCCAGACAGGCATCGTCAAGTCCGTCCGGACCACCAACTATCAACTGCACGAGCGGATAGTCATTGCGCCACTGACTCATCTTCGCTGCCAATTGTTCTGTACTCCATATTTCGCCATCGCTATCGAGCGCTATAATCCGCGCATTGGGCTTGATTGCCGCGAGTATACGCTCACCTTCTTGTTGCTTGAGCCTGGCAATGTTAGTCGACCTGGACCTCTTCGCGACCGCAACCTCTCTTAAGTCAAATTGCCAGTCCCTGGGCAACCGCTTGACGTACTCATCATATCCGTCCACCAACCAGGCTGGCGGTTTTGTTCCTGCCGCCACTAATTCAATATTCAACACTTCTCCTTACATCTACATCCCTGTGGCATGGCGTTCCTATACCAGACTTTCCGATCTGGTTGACTCCATACTCCAGAGCCGCTCCAGGTCGTAGAATTCCCTGACCTTTGGCAGCATAACGTGAACAACGATGTCCACAAGATCGATAAGGATCCACTCACCGTCTTCCATCCCTTCAACACCTACAGGTTTGACCCCTGATTTTGACGCATCTTCAATTGTCTGTTGTACAATCGACTTTACATGTCGCGAGGAAGTACCACTGGCCACTACCATATAATCGGTAATGTCAGTCTGTTTGGTCACGTCAAGCCACACAACATCACGCGCCTTGGCATCTTCCAGCGCATCGAGCACTACCTGTTTCAGGTCATCGCTTTGCATAGAGTATAGAGTCTCCTTTTGAATCATGGTCAAGCCACTCCATATAGTCCGTGTCCATACACGTATGAAATGACTTCTTTCGGCACAATATAATCTGCTGATCTACCCTCCCTGAAGATCTTCCTCACCATGCTGGCGGAAATATCCATCTGGGTCAGTTTCAGTCGACACAACCTGCCGTTCGCTTCGCTGTGCAGGCACAGCGGATCATCAACAAACCTCTCGTTCAAAAGGTTTGCCAATTCTGTTGGCAGCCCTGATTCGTCCCAACCGGGACGTTCCAGCACCACAAGATGCGCATAGTCCATCAGTGCACGCCATTCCCGCCACTGATCGAGCAGGCGAAAGGCGTCAAACCCCACAATCATACTCAAGGGAGCAAGCTCACCCAGTTCTGTTCGCAAGGATCGTAACGTATCGATCGTAAAGGACTTCCCTTCCCGCAGAATTTCCCGGTCATCGACTTCGAAGCAAGGCACATCCCGCGTTGCCAATCGCAGCATTTCAAGTCGATGTATCGGCAAGCAAGCCGGGGCGTCACGATGAGGAGGACTGTAGGAAGGAATGAACATCACGCGGGAAACATCAAGCGCTTCCTGGATCTCAATTGCAGAACGCAGGTGCCCGAAGTGAACCGGGTCGAAGGTGCCACCAAAAATGGCGATACCTCGTGTATCAGCCCCTGGAACTGGCATTAAATCCTGTCATTGACGAATCTGTCCGCCTCCAAATACAACGAACTTTTGCGATGTCAGCCCTTCCAATCCCACGGGGCCTCTGGCATGCAACTTGTCAGTTGATATACCGATCTCTGCACCCAGGCCATACTCAAAACCATCAGCGAGTCGCGTCGATGCATTGATCAAAACCGAGCTGGAGTCAACTTCACGCAGAAATCTTCTACTCTTGCTATAGTTCTCTGTAACTATCGTGTCCGTGTGCTTTGACCCATAGTGATTGATATGTTCGATGGCTTCATCAATGTTCTCGACTACTTTAACCGATAATATAGGTGCAATGTACTCTGTACCCCAGTCCTCTTCGGTGGCCGGTTCAACTTTGCAGATATTCGAAAGTATCCTGATGGTATCGACGCACCCCCTGAGCTCAACGCCCTCTCTTATATAGCGCCCGGCAAGCTCCGGCAGGATATCACCAGCAACGGGTGCCGCCACCAGCAAGGACTCCATCGCATTACAAACCGCATATCGTTCGCACTTGGCATTGAACGCAATATCAATCGCCATTTGCCGGTCGGCCTCATCGTCGATGTAAACGTGGCATATGCCGTCCAGATGTTTAATGACCGGAATCGTTGCCTCTTTCGAGATACGTGCAATGAGACTCGCGCCACCTCGCGGCACGATCACATCGATATACGAATCCATGGTGATCATTTCCCCGACCGCAGCGCGGTCTGTCGTATTCACCAGTTGCACGACCGTCGAAGGTAAACAAGCTTTTGAAAGGCCAGCCGAGATGCACTTCGCCAATGCCTGATTGGAGTGGATGGCTTCAGAGCCACCACGCAGGATTGCCGCGTTACCCGACTTCAGGCAAAGGCTCGCAGCATCAATTGTAACGTTGGGCCTCGATTCATAGATGATGCCAATCACGCCGAGCGGGGTTCGCATTTTTCCAACCTGGATCCCGCTCGGTCGGTAACACAAGTCACTGATCTCGCCCACCGGGTCAGCGAGCAACGCTACCTGGGAGAGCCCCTCCACCATCGCATCAAATCGCGCATCATTAAAAGTGAGGCGATCCATAAGGGCATCGGTCAAGCCATTGTCGCGCCCTTGCGCCAGATCCTTTTCATTTCCGAACATCAGTTCGTCGCGCCGGGATGAGATTTCATCCGCAATCGCAGCAAGGGCATCGTTCTTCTGCTGTGTGCCAGCCCGATTGATGGCTTTCGCAGCATCTCTTGCTGCCTCACCCATCTTCTGCATGTATGATTTGATATCCAATCTATTCCTGCTTACCTGTCCTGGATCAGCTTCCTGCACTTGCCGTTAACACACTTGCCGTTAACACACTTGCCGTTAACACACTTGCCATTAACGCACTTGCCCTTACTATAGGGCCCGGCATAAGGTTTGCCGGGTTCCAATTATACCTGAGTCTCTGAGAAGCCCCTACCCACCAATGCAGCCATTCACTCTATCTCAAGAATTCTTCAACCAGACCCCCACAGATCTTGCGGTTGCCCTTTTGGGCAAGGTGTTGCGGCATCGAGTCGAAAGTTCGACACATGGCCCCATGTGGCTTTCCGCCCGGATCATCGAAACCGAGGCTTATTACCTGACCGAGCGAGGCAGTCATTCATCCCTTGGCTACACAGAAAAGCGAAAGGCAATGTTTATGGCCCCTGGCACCATCTATATGTACTATGCCCGCGGCAAGGATTCCCTCAATTTCTCCGCAATGGGCGAGGGAAACGGGGTGCTCGTCAAGTCAGGTTATCCCCTGGTTGATGACCTCTCAACCAGGCACAGCCTCCGCTTAATGCAACAGCTGAATCCTGGCTCAAAGGGTAGCAGGACACCGGAGCAGCTATGCTGCGGACAAACTCTTTTGTGCCGCTCTTTGAACCTGAAAGTGACCGACTGGAACCAGCAAGAACCTGACACGAATAGATTCCGGGTTGATGACACAGGCTATCGCCCAGAAGCTTACGTTCAATGTCAACGGATCGGGATTCCCGAGGGCAGGGACGAGCATTTGCCGTATCGATTCATCGATCTCGAGAAAATACAATACTGCACCAGTAATCCACTCTCGAAACGGAATTGGCGCGAGGGTGTGGATTACACCATTCATCGTCTGTAGCAGCGGCGCTACGCGCCTTCGCTCAAGATGAGAAGCTGTTGGCTGTTACCTGTCGGCCTTCTTTTCATTTTGCATCCGTGCAATCAGCTTTTCCAGCTCGTTCAATCGCGCCAGCGGATTTTTCATTTCCAACATGCGTTGTTTGAAATGATTGGGGCAAGGTAACAACTCGGTAAGACGTGCGCCCACCTCCCTTGCTTCGCCAAAATTGATTTCGAGCCCGAGGTCACGCACCGCCTCATGCTCGAGAAACATCTCAAGCAGGCTGACCAAATGCTCCTGACGTTCGGGCACTGGTGCTTGCTCCTCAAGTTCCAGAAATTCGACCTGCGCCATCATTAGCCTGTCCGGTAATTCAAATTGATCCCTGACGACGAACTTGACCTGCCCTTCAATCATAATTCCCAGCGTACCATTCGGGTTCTGGTCAAAGTCGACAATCGTGGCATAGGTACCCGAATGAGACACTGATGGCAGTTGCTGCTCGGGGCTCTTCAGGACCTGGTCACCTTCTTCAATGAGGATGACGCCAAAACCCACATTTTCCTTCAAACAACGCTTGACCATATCGAGGTAGCGAGGCTCGAAAATCTGTAGTGGCAGTTTACCCCCGGGGAAGAGCACAAGCGGGAGTGGAAACAGCGGGATCTCAGCCATAAAACAACGGATCTACACGAAAATCTGGACCCACATTCTACCTGATCGAGCACCTGGAAGCCCGACAACGTGGCTAATGTTCAGGCCAGCAGTAACCACAAAAGGAAGCTACCGCCCACGAGCCATGCATACCAGGCGAAAACATAGAACAGGCGTGACCGTAGCAGCCAGACAAAAGAAAACAGCGCGAACAGACCGCTCACCAGGGCCACGCCACCACCAGCGAGGATTGCCGTAAGAACGCCCGTGGACGCGTTTGCAATATCAGGCGCAAGCAAGACGGCGGCCCCCGCCATTGCGATGATCCCCAGCATAAACGAGAACTCTGCAGCGGCGAGCGGCGACATACCCAGTGCCATTGCCGTCGCAACCGTCGTGCCGCTACGTGTTATGCCAGGCATTATGGCAAATGCCTGCGCACAACCAATCAGGAACGCATCACGCCAGGAAGGTTCTCTCAGTTGTCCCCGGCCGATCGTGTATCGAGTTGACCAGACAATACCACCGGTAATCAGCAACATCACACCGACGATCATTGGCGATTCAAACCAGGCTTCGATCAGGTCGCGGACCGTCAGGGCCACAAGGATCGCGGGCAAGGTTCCAATCGCAAGCTTACCAACGTAGCGCCAGGTTTCCGGGTCAAACGTGAGCGTGCCAATCGTCAAAGCCCAGACTCGCTTGTGATAGAAGACCACAATAGCCACCAGGGTCGCCAGGTGTAGTGCAACTTCAAAGACGATGCCGCTTTCAGGTTCGACACCCAAAAGGGTTTGCACCATCACCAGATGACCGCTGCTTGATACTGGCAGGAATTCCGTCAGGCCCTGGACCAGGCCCAGGATGATCGCCTCTATGATTTCCATAATACTTTCGTGCGTAACGGGTGCAGATGAAAAGGCCGCGCGGAAGGCCGCGACCTGTCATCTACCGGGTGGCCTAGAATGGAATGTCGTCGTCGTATTCTTCCGGAGGGGGAGAGCTGAAATCAGGTTCTGCGGCCGTATTTTTCGCGTTACTCGATTGTGACGGTGCACTATTATAGTTGCTGTTGCTATTACTACTGCCACCCATATCGGATCGGCTGTCAAGCATCTGCATTTCGTTTGCAACAACCTCGGTGGTGTAGTGCTTTTGCCCGTCTCGTTCCCACTGCCGCGTCCGCAGCGAACCTTCTATATAAACCTTGGAACCCTTCTTAAGGTATTCGCCGGCGATTTCAGCGAGGCGCCGAAAAAATACCACGCGATGCCACTCCGTACGTTCATTCTGCTGGCCGGATTCCCTGTCTCGCCACACCTGGCTGGTCGCAACATTGACGTTGGTCACTGCGTTCCCGTCAGGCAGGTAGCGTGTTTCCGGGTCCGCACCCAGGTTCCCTACCAGGATGACTTTATTGACTCCTCGTGCCATGACTTCTCCTTAATTTCTATTGGCAGATCTATTGACTGATCACTTCCAGCGTTGGTGTTTTCAATCGTGATAACCCGTCTTCATCATATTGGTCCAGATCGACCCTGACATAGGCCAAATGCTCTTCTTCGATCAGGGCAACGTCAAGGACACCTGGTACAGATAATAACGCGTCCACGACTTGAGATGCACTCAATTGATCCTGGTTTGGCAAACTACAGGTGATCGTCTTGTAGTTTCCAGGGCGACCAGCGCCCAGCGCGTATAAAAACCAGGCAACAGCGAGGGCGACATTGACGTACATGAGGTAGGAAATATCAGACGCACCGAGGATCAGGCCACCTACAGCAGCACCGGCAAATCCACCGGCGAATTGGGCGGTAGAATAGATACCCATGGCTGTACCCCGCTCACCTACCGGGGCTACCTTGCTGACCATGGCCGGAAGAATCACTTCAAGGAGATTAAATGCCATAAAAAACAGCATCATCGTCGCCAGCACCGGATAGTAATCCGCTACCTTCGACATCAGGAGTGAAGCCACGATGAGTACCGTAATCATCGCTGGCAACAGCATCCGCATAAAGGCGGGCCGATCGGACAACCACATAAGCGGCGTCATCAGGACAAATGAGGCCAGCAACACCTGGAAATAGACGGTCGCGTGCTCACTTCCGGCAATCCTGCCGGTAGCCTCCATTAGCAAAGGTAGAACGATGAAGCTCGACATCAGGATGAAATGCAGACTGAATATGCCGAACGCGGTACGCCGCAAATCCCGGATTGCAAGTACCGGCAGTATCCTCGTGATGGTTACATTGGCGCCGGGATCGCGGCTGCGAACCGTCGGCGTTGGCACAAGGCAGACAACCACTATAAGGCCCACAATCCCCGCCGCCGCCGTAAACAGGAATACGCCTCGCAGGCCCGCCAGCCCTGCCAGGAGTGGGCCCAGTATCAGCGCCAGTCCAAAAGAGCCGCCAATACTCACACCAACTATGGCCATTACCTTGGAACGATGCTCCACCCGGGTAACATCTGATATAAGTGCCAGCAGCGTACTGGCAATGGCACCGATGCCCTGCAGCAAGCGCCCGAGAATGATGCCGTAAATATTCTCTGCAAATGCCGCAACCAGGCTACCTGCTATGAACACAAGGAGGCCACCAAGAATGACAGGTTTACGACCAATACGATCAGACAAGGCGCCCAGAGGGATCTGGAGCAGGGCCTGGGACAGTCCATAGGCACCAATTGCAAGCCCGATCAGCGCCGGTGTTGCCGCCTCAATATCATCCACAAGCAGCGGCAATACCGGTAGCACCATAAAAAGGCCGAGCATTCGTACGACATAAAGCAGGCCAATCGACGCTGCCGTGCGTATCTCAAACTGATTCATGACCCATCACTCGTTAGCGCCCGCGGCCTGTAAAGCGCCTGCTGCGAGGAAACAGCCATAGCGAGCAACTCGTCCGTGGCTGGTTGAGAGGTCCTTTGCCTGAACAGCAACAACCTTATAATATCTGTCCCCTCACGAATGTCGGGGTCGAAGCGCGAAATAGCGGGTAAGAGGCCATGGCCGCGGATGATAGCAAATTGCGCACTGGCTGACACAAAGTTCAGCGTATAGCCGACACATAACATCAATCAACCTGCACAAGCACCAGAGCCTGTATGAGCATTATTTCGATTCGCGGCGCGCGGACGCACAACCTGAAGAATATTGATCTCGATATACCCAGGGATAAACTCGTGGTTGTGACCGGGCTGTCAGGCTCTGGCAAGTCTTCGCTGGCCTTCGATACGCTTTATGCCGAGGGCCAGAGGCGCTATGTGGAATCACTCTCAGCCTATGCCAGACAATTCCTGTCCCTCATGGAAAAGCCTGATGTGGATCACATCGACGGCCTGTCGCCGGCAATTTCGATCGAACAGAAATCCACCAGTCATAACCCCCGGTCGACGGTGGGTACGATCACTGAAATTTATGACTATTTGCGCTTGTTGTTCGCCCGCGTGGGTGAACCACATTGTCCGGACCATGGTCACCAATTGAGGGCCCAAACCGTAAGCCAGATGGTCGATCATGTGATGGCGCTGCCGGAGGGCACCGGTCTTATGCTGCTGGCACCGGTGGTCAAGGCTCGCAAGGGTGAACATTTACACCTGCTGGACCAGCTGCGCAAACAGGGATTTGTTCGCGCCCGTATAGATGGCCTCTTAAGTGACCTTGATGAGGTGGCAGCACTCGACAAGAACAAACAACACACCATCGAGGTCATCGTCGACCGTTTCCGGATTCGGGATAACTTGAAGACCCGCCTCGCGGATTCTTTTGAAACTGCAATCAACACTTCCGACGGCCTGGCCGCGATAGCCTTTATAGAGGGTGATAAAGAAGACATCGTATTTTCGGCCCGCTTTGCGTGCCCGGAATGCGGTCATTCCATCCCCGAGCTGGAACCCCGGTTGTTCTCGTTCAACAACCCATCCGGTGCTTGCCCCGCTTGTGACGGTCTGGGTGTTAAACAGTTCTTTGATGCCAGCACAGTTGTGCATGACGATGAGCTCGCTTTGTCTGAAGGTGCAATCCAGGGCTGGGATCGTCGCAATATCTATTACTATCAAATGCTCGTTTCTCTCTCGGAACACTACGAGTTCGATATCGCAACGCCCTACAGGGATCTTCCGGAGTCAACTCGACAAGCTATCCTATTTGGCAGTGGTGAAGAAAAAATCCGGTTCCGATATGTAAACGACCGTGGTGATGAATACACTCGTGCCCATCCGTTCGAGGGCATCATCCCCAATATGGAACGTCGCTATCACGATACGGATTCACAGATGGTGAGGGAAAATCTCACCCGTTTCCTCAGCACCCGGGACTGTCCGGACTGCAATGGCGCGCGGCTTAACCGGGACGCAAGGTCGGTAACGATTGATGGACACTCACTTACGGACATTACTCGCCTGTCCGTCTCGGGCGCACACGACTACTTCTCTGGAATCGAGCTTACCGGGCAACGCGCACGTATTGCCGAAAAGATACTCAAGGAGATATCCGCACGCCTCAGTTTTCTTATCGACGTTGGCCTGAACTACCTCACCTTGTCCCGCAGTGCAGACACCTTGTCCGGTGGCGAGGCCCAACGGATCCGGCTTGCCAGCCAGATCGGCGCTGGCCTGGTAGGGGTCATGTACATTCTCGACGAGCCATCTATCGGCTTACATCAGAGAGATAACCAACGATTATTGAATACGCTGACGAATCTCCGGGATATGGGTAACACCGTCATCGTGGTTGAACACGATGAAGAAGCGATTCGCGCTGCAGACTTTATCATTGATATAGGTCCCGGCGCTGGCGTGCATGGCGGCGAAATCGTGGCCCACGGACAACTCGGTGACATCCTCGCGGAGAAGCGATCAGTGACCGGCCAGTTCCTGTCCGGCAAGCGTGCGATTTCCATTCCCACCAAACGCATTGTCGGCAACCCTGACAAGCAGCTGACGCTGCATGGCGCCTGCGGGAATAACCTGAAACGGGTTGATCTGACAATTCCACTGGGTCTCATGACCTGCATAACGGGAGTATCTGGCTCAGGCAAATCCACACTCATCAACAGTACGCTCTATCCCATCGCAGCAAAGGAGTTAAACGGCGCACAGAATCCTACCGTCGCGCCCTACCAATCGATCGAAGGCATGCACCACCTGGATAAGGTTGTCGATATCGACCAGAGCCCTATCGGGCGCACACCTCGTTCTAACCCGGCCACCTACACCAATATATTTACCCCAATCAGGGAGTTGTTCGCCGGTACGTCTGAAGCCCGGTCCAGGGGTTATAAACCCGGGCGTTTCTCCTTCAATGTCAAAGGCGGACGTTGTGAGCATTGCCAGGGCGACGGCCTCATCAAGGTGGAGATGCATTTTTTGCCGGACATCTATGTGACTTGCGATGTGTGCAAGGGACGTCGTTACAATCGAGAGACGCTTGAAGTCCATTACAAGGGCAAGAATATTGACCAGATTCTGGACCTGACGGTCGAAGACGCCCACGCCTTTTTCGAGCCCGTGCCGATGATCGCGCGGCGACTGAAGACGCTAATGGATGTAGGGCTTGGCTATATCAAGTTGGGGCAAAGCGCCACCACACTTTCAGGAGGCGAAGCGCAGCGCATCAAGCTGTCACGGGAACTGTCAAAGCGAGACACCGGTAATACGCTCTACATCCTTGATGAGCCCACTACCGGACTCCACTTCCATGATATAGAGCAACTCCTTAGCGTGCTCCATTACTTGCGCGACCAGGGTAATACCGTCGTGATCATCGAGCACAATATGGACGTGATCAAGACTGCCGACTGGATTGTCGATTTAGGGCCGGAAGGCGGTTCCGGTGGCGGCGAAATCATAACAGCCGGTACGCCTGAAGACGTCGCCGACTGCCGCCACTCCTTTACCGGGCAATTCCTGAAACCCATCCTGGCGCAGAAGGCTACTGCCTGAAGCCAGGGAGACTCCCTAGCCGTAGAATGAAGCCACGGCCTGGGTCGCATGGCCCTTGTTGATATGGGCGTTGTATTGGGACAAGACAGCTTCCAATGCATTGACACATAACATCACGTTTTTTGGATTGCTGGCATAGCCCATAAGACCAATCCGCCACACCTTGCCGGCCAGGCTACCAAGGCCGGCACCAATCTCAAGATTGAATTGCGTCAGCAGTTGTTTGCGGACCTTGGCTTCATCGACCCCATCCGGAATCGTCACCGTGTTGAGTTGGGCGAGCCGTTCGTCTTCTGGCACGATGAATGTAAGCCCCAGCGCTTCGAGACCTGCACGCAGGGCCAGGTGATTGGATTTATGCCGCTGCCAACTTGGCTCAAGGCCCTCTTCTGAAAGTATGAGCAGCGCCTCGTGGAGACCGTACAGGGCATTTACCGGCGCCGTGTGGTGATAGGCCCGGGTCTGGCCTTCTCCCCAATAGCCCATCACCAGGTTCAGGTCCAGGAACCAGGAACTGACTGGTTTGGTACGCGCCTTGATCGCTTCTATCGCCTGGCTGCTGAAGCTGACAGGCGACAGGCCAGGAGCACAGGACAGGCATTTCTGGGTGCCGCTATAAGCGGCGTCGGCTCCCCAGACGTCCAGGTTCACATCACAGCCACCCAGGGAAGTTACACAATCCACGATTGTCAGGCACTCATGGGTCCTCGCGAGATCGCACAACACCGCCGCGTCTGATCTTGCACCTGTAGAGGTTTCCGCGTGAACAAATGCGACAATCTTTGCATCGGGATGCAATTTGAGTGCAGCTTCAAGGCGAGAAGGATCTACCGCGCGTCCCCAGTCATCTTCAACCAGGACCACTTCACCGCCCAACCGCTGGACGTTGTCCGCCATACGGCCACCGAAAACACCATTTTGGCAAACGACCACCTTGTCTCCTGGTTCCACCAGATTCACGAAGCAGGTTTCCATGCCGGCGGAACCGGGCGCCGATATGGGTATGGTCAGTTCATTTTTGGTCTGGAACGCAAACTGTAGCAGCGATTTGATCTCGTCCATCAGCCGAATGAACTCAGGATCCAGGTGACCGATCGTGGGCTTGGCCATAGCGGCCAAAATTCGCGGGTTAACATCCGAAGGGCCAGGGCCCATCAAAGTGCGCACGGTGGGGTTAAAGCTCTGGTACATACCACTGATTCCTTACAACACAAGTCTCAAAAATAACAAGACCGGGAGGTCCCGGTCTTGTTTTAATTTTACTGGCCTATGATTGGTCCATTACTGGTCTTTTACCGAACTACAGGCACACAAAATGCCGACCTGGACAGCGGACTACTCGTCATCATCCTCGAAGTCGTCGTCTTCCGGAACAGGCCGATCGACCAGTTCAATAAACGCCATGGGCGCAGCGTCACCCGGACGAAAACCACACTTCAGGATTCGAGTATAACCACCTGGCCTTTCAGAATAACGGGGCGCTATTTCAGCGAACAGCTTGCCAACAACACGCTTGTCACCCATCCGGGAGAACGCCAGACGTCGGTTCGCGACCGAGTCGTTTTTCGCGAGCGTAATGAGGGGTTCAGCCACACGGCGCAGTTCTTTTGCTTTAGGCAAAGTCGTCTTGATGACCTCATGCTCGATCAGCGAGCAGGCCATATTTCGGAACATCGCCTTTCGATGCGAGCTGTCCCGGTTTAATTGTCTACCACTTTTTCTATGGCGCATTGTCTTTACCTTTTCCTGCTTCTTTTGTTTAGCCCAGAACCCTTTCATCACCACGCAGGCTTGACGGTGGCCAGTTCTCAAGGCGCATGCCCAGGGACAAACCGCGTGAAGCCAGCACATCCTTGATCTCCGTGAGGGATTTTTTGCCAAGGTTAGGCGTCTTGAGCAGCTCAACTTCGGTACGGCGAATCAAATCGCCGATGTAATAGATATTTTCTGCTTTCAGGCAGTTGGCTGATCGCACTGTCAATTCAAGATCGTCGACCGGTCGAAGCAAAATCGGGTCGATCTCGTCCTCGTGCTCTTCCGGCTCCGGCTCTTTCTCGCTTTCAAGGTCGACAAATACGCTGACCTGCTGCTGCAAAATCGTCGCCGCACGGCGAATAGCCTCTTCAGGATCTATGGTGCCGTTGGTTTCAAGATCAATGATCAGCTTGTCGAGGTCAGTACGTTGCTCAACCCGTGCACTGTCGACCTTGTACGCGACACGACGGACCGGGCTATAGGATGCGTCCAGCAACAGACTACCGATTACGCGCCCCTGGTCCTCGTCAACCTCACGAACGTCGGCTGGCTCGTAACCCCTGCCGCGACCTACCTTGGCTCGAAGGCTGAGGCTGCCACGCTCATTCAGCGTGGCAATCACGTGATCCGGATTGGCAATTTCGACGTCGTGATCCAAAGTAAAATCACCGGCAGTTACAACGCCTGGACCTTTCTTTTCGAGGGTGAGGATCGCCTCGTCGGTTGCGTTCAATTTGATAGCAACACCTTTAAGGTTCAGCAAAATCTCGATGACATCTTCTTGTACACCTTCCATCGTGCTGTACTCGTGGAGTACGCCATCAATCTCAGCTTCGACGATTGCACAGCCCGGCATGGACGACAGCAGTATTCGCCGCAGTGCATTGCCAAGCGTATGGCCGAAACCTCGCTCCAGGGGCTCGAGAATGACAGTCGCGCGGGTCGTGGCGACCTGGTCAACCTGGATGTGTTTGGGTGTCAAAAACTCTAATGACGAATGGGGCATAAATACACCTTTAGGTTAATTTGGGGTCAGAGTAAAAATTACGCGAATTTTACTTTGGCTCCGGATTTACTTGATTGCACTATTACTTCGAGTACAGCTCAACGATCAGGTTCTCATTGATCTCAGCCGGCAACTGGTCACGATCGGGATACGCTTTGTATACCCCTTCCAGCTTGTCCTGGTTGATCTCTACCCACTCGACCGGTGCCCGGTTAGCCGCAAGCGTCAATGCACCATGAATACGGAGTTGGTTCTTTGCCTTCTCCTTGATCGAGACCGTGTCGCCAGCTTCCACCTGATACGATGGGATGTTGACGCAATTGCCGTTCACCAGTACTGACTTGTGGGATACCAACTGGCGCGCCTCGGCGCGAGTTGACCCAAATCCCATGCGGTAAACCACATTATCAAGCCGGGATTCCAGTATTCGCAGCAGGTTTTCGCCTGTCGGACCCTTCTGGCGATCAGCACGCTTGTAGTAGTTGCGGAATTGCTTTTCCAACACACCATAGAGCCTGCGGACCTTTTGCTTTTCCCGCAACTGGACCGCATAGTCAGACAGGCGAGTACGCCTTGCACCATGTTGCCCTGGCGTACTTTCAAGCCGACATTTTGACTCAAGCGGGCGAACGCCACTCTTGAGATAAAGGTCTGTACCTTCCCGTCGTGCCAGCTTACAAGTTGGGCCTAGATATCTAGCCATTGTCTATTTTCTCCTACACCCTTCGTCGTTTGGGTGGTCTGCATCCATTATGTGGAATCGGTGTGACGTCGGTGATATTGGTAATCCGGAATCCCACTGCATTCAATGCACGCACCGCGGCTTCGCGGCCAGGACCTGGTCCTTTTACGAACACCTCAACATTTTGCAGACCATATTCCAGTGCGGCGGTTGCTGCCCGCTCTGCTGCAACCTGAGCAGCAAATGGCGTGCTCTTGCGGGCTCCACGAAAACCGGAACCACCTGCTGTTGCCCATGACAGCGCGCCACCCTGGCGATCCGTGATCGTCACAATGGTGTTATTGAACGACGCGTGAATATGCGCAAGGCCGTCAACGACTTGCCGTTTGCCACGACGCTTACCGGACGGTGCAGGCGTTGGTGTTGCAGTCGCTGCTGGCGCGACCTCTTCGGCCTCTGCCTCTGGGCTGGTTGTGTTTTCAATTTCTGACATAAGCTGTCTCTTATCGTCTAATCGGACGTTTCGGACCTTTACGGGTCCGTGCGTTATTCTTGGTGTGCTGGCCACGTACCGGCAAATTACGGCGATGACGTATGCCCCGGAAACAGCCCAGGTCCAGCAGACGTTTGATATTCAACTGGTTAGTCCTGCGCAAGTCGCCTTCTACCGGAAGCTTTGCGATCTCGGCACGCAACTTGTCGAGTTCTTCCTCTGTCAGTTCGGCCACCTTCACAGTGCGGCTGACGCCGGTTTGCTCACACAAATCCTTTGCAGTCTTCCTGCCAATTCCATAGATGTACGTCAGAGAAATCTCTGTGTGTTTGTTATCAGGAATATTAATTCCAGCTAAACGAGCCATTTATCGCTCCCTTTTCCAAATTCTGCCAGGATTCATGTATTAGCCCTGGCGCTGTTTATGCTTGGGTTCAGTGCAGATCACTCGCACAACACCCTTTCGCCGGATAATTCGACAGTTCCGGCACATTCTCTTGACTGAAGCTCTTACCTTCATGACTGCTCCGTTTCAGCTTAACGCCGACCAAAATTCTGTAAGTTCGACTTCTTCATCAGCGATTCATACTGATGGGACATCAGGTGAGTCTGCACCTGTGCCATAAAGTCCATCACCACTACAACCACGATCAGCAGTGCTGTTCCACCTAACTGGAACGTGATACCGAGGTTCACGACCAAAAACTGTGGCAGCAAACAAACTGCTGTCATGTATAACGACCCGAACAACGTCAATCTCGTCAGGATTGTATCTATATGCCTTGCTGTTTGATCACCAGGTCTGTATCCGGGGATAAAGGCACCTGAACGCTTCAGGTTGTCTGCCACTTCCTTCGGGTTGAACATAATCGCCGTGTACCAGAAACAGAAAAAAATAATCCCGGCAGAAAACAATACAATATTCAACGGCTGTCCCGGTGCAATCTGCAAACTTACATCCTGCAACCATTCCATTCCCGGCGTCTGCCCGAACCACTGGCCGAGTGAAGCCGGGAACAACAACAAACTACTGGCAAATATTGCAGGGATTACACCCGCCATATTCACCTTGAGTGGCAAGTGACTGCTCTGGGCCTGATACATTTTTCGGCCCTGCTGCCGCCGCGCATAGTTGATCGTTATCCGCCGCTGGCCGCGTTCCACAAACACGACACCGGCAACAATCATCAATGCCAAACCACCTATACCAAGCATCACCAGGGGGTGAATTTCACCCTGTCGACCTTGTTCAAACAACTGTCCTATCGCCCCCGGCAATCCCGACACAATACCTGCGAAAATCAGGATGGAGATACCGTTACCAACACCCCGCTCCGTGACCTGTTCGCCCAACCACATCAGGAACATGGCACCTGTCACCAGCGTCGATATCGCCACAAAGTGAAAAGTAAATGCGCCTGTATAGGACAAACCCTGTGAGGCAAGTCCACTGCTCATCGCAAACCCCTGAATGAGCGCAAGCACCAACGTGCCGTACCGGGTTCCTTGCTGGATTTTTCGTCTTCCAGCATCACCTTCTTTTCTAAGCTGCTGCAACGATGGCGTGGTTGCAACCAGCAGCTGGGTAATAATCGACGCCGAAATGTAGGGCATGATTCCCAGGGCAAAAATACTCATACGTTCCAGGGCGCCACCCCCGAACATATTCACCAAATCCAGAATACCGCCTTGACTCTGGTCAAACAGAGCCCGCAGGCGTTCCGGGTTGATACCTGGAACCGGGATATGACTACCAATTCGGTAAACCAGTATCGCCAGCAATACATACATCAAGCGTTGGCGGAGCTCAGTTAAACCGCCACCAGATGCAGCTGCGCGTCCTCTCTGTGCGAGTGAAGTTGCCATCTATTGGATGCTACGCGCCCTTACTCTTCAATCTTGCCACCTGCCGCTTCGATCGCAGCACGCGCACCTTTGGTGACACCAATCCCTTTCAGTGTTACCGCTCTTTTGATCTCACCGGACAACATGACCTTGGCCCGCGTATAGCGGCCGTTAACAATACCGGCTACACGCAATGCAGCCAGATCAATCGTCTCAGCGTCTACCTTACTCAATTCACTCAACGTAACCTCGGCAGTTACCCGGGCCTTGGCCGAGGTAAATCCAAACTTCGGCAATCGCATCTGCAATGGCTGTTGACCGCCTTCAAACCCGGGACGGACACCACCACCGGTTCGCGCCTTCTGGCCTTTATGGCCGCGACCGGCAGTCTTGCCGTAGCCGCTACCGATGCCCCGGCCGACTCGCTTACTCGCGGTCTTGCTGCCTGCGGCTGGTGATAACTTGTTCAGATACATAATCAGTTCCTCGGAAATCCGCCTACTCTTCCACGTTTACCATGTAGGAGATCTTGTTAATCATGCCGCGGTTGGCGGGGGTATCAACAACCTCTACTGTTTGGCTAATCCTGCGCAGACCCAGACCAGCAACACATGCCCTGTGGTTCTTGAGCCTGCCAATCGGGCTCTTTTTCAACGTCACCTTGATCATCTTGTCTTTTGCCATAGCCTCTAACCCACAATCTCTGACATGGCTTTGCCACGTTTGTCCGCTACACTTTCAGGTGCGCGCATGTTTTTGAGGCCCTTGAACGTTGCTCGAATCACGTTTACCGGATTCGTCGATCCGTAACACTTGGCAAGCACGTTATGCACACCCGCCACTTCCAGAACCGCGCGCATCGTTTTACCAGCAATAACCCCGGTACCTTCCGAGGCCGGCTGCATATAGATCTTGGATGCACCGTGCCGTGCCGTGATCGGGTACTGAACCGTAGAACCGTTCAAGTCAACCTGGATCATATTGCGGCGCGCCGCCTCCATCGCTTTTTGGATCGCGAGTGGCACTTCACGTGCCTTGCCACGGCCATAGCCAACGCGGCCGTTACCATCACCGACTACCGTCAATGCAGTAAAACCAAATATCCGGCCGCCTTTGACAACCTTGGCAACCCGATTCACCTGAACCAGCTTCTCCTGGATGCCTTCTTCATTTTCCTGGTCGTTATACGCCATGCAAGTTCCCTTAAATTCCTAACCGTGGCCTAAAACTGCAAGCCGCCCTCGCGGGCTGCATCTGCCAATGCCTTTACCCGACCGTGGTACTTATAACCAGATCGGTCAAACGCAACCTTCTCAACACCAATTGCCCTGGCTCGTTCGGCAATCAACTTGCCGACTTTGCTGGCACCTTCAACATTACCTGTTGCGCCGGAACGCAGATCTTTCTCAACTGTCGATGCAGTCGCCTGAACCATGTCACCCGAAGCCGATATAATCTGGGCGTAAATATGACGCGGAGATCGATAAATGCAGAGCCGCGGCACAGCCAATTCCCGAATGTGACTACGTGACTTTCTTGCTCGCTTTAATCGAGCATCGTTCTTTTTGCTCATAATTCTGTTACCTACTTCTTCTTGGCTTCTTTACGTTTTACAAATTCATCAACATAACGAACGCCTTTGCCTTTATATGGCTCGGGTGGACGGTAAGCCCTGATTTCCGCAGAAACCTGGCCAACTAACTGCTTGTCCACACCCTTCACCAGAACCTGGGTCTGAGTCGGTGTTTCAACCTCAATGCCTTCCGGAATGTCATACTCAACCGGATGAGAGAAACCCAGAGTCAGGTTCAGCTTTTTGCCCTGGCTCTGCGCACGGTAACCGACACCAATCAACTGCAACTCTTTGACAAACCCTTCACTGACACCTTTGACCATGTTGTTAACCAGTGCCCGATAGGTACCGGCAAGTGCATTGGCCTTCTTGTCTTTGGAGTTTGCCGCAAACTTCAACTCGCTTTCTTCCTGAACGATATCAACAAAACGGTTGCGCTCAAGGCTAAGCGAGCCCCTGCTTCCCTTGACACTGATCTCCCGATCACCCAGGGTGATTTCGACACCACTCGGGATTGATACAGGGTAATTCGCTATTCTGGACATAATTAACCGCCTCGCGCTCTCTTAGAATACTGAGCAGAGTAATTCGCCGCCGATACCCTGCGCGCGCGCAGCCCGGTCGGACATCAAGCCTTTGTTCGTGGACACAATATAAATACCCAGCCCACCCTTTATCGCAGGAATGTCATCCTTGCCTTTATACTGTCGCAGGCCCGGTCGACTAATTCGCTTGATCTCTTCAATCACTGGCCGACCCTCAAAATACTTGAGCCCGACTACCAGAGATTTCTTGTTCCCTTCCCCGTCAACAACGGCAAAGTCTTCGATATAACCTTCGTCCTTCAATACCTGGGCGATGGCAACCTTGGTCGTCGAAGATGGCATGGAAACCTCTTCGATTTTCGCGGTCTGTGCGTTCCTGATGCGGGTTAACATGTCCGCCAATGGATCTTGCATAGTCATCTAGTTTTAATGCTCCTTTACCAGCTGGACTTGACGAGTCCAGGCACATCGCCCCGCATAGCGGCTTCACGCAATTTTGTACGGGCAAGACCAAAGCGTCTGTAGACCCCATGGGGCCGCCCAGTCATGCTACAACGACGTTGCTGTCGAACCGGGCTCGCGTCCCTTGGAAGCTTCTGCAGTTTAATCTGCGCTTCCCAGCGTTCATCGTCAGAAGTTTCAGGATTCGCGATAATTGCTTTAAGGGAAGCTCGCTTTGCCGCGTACTTTTTAACGGTTTTAGCGCGCTTCTTCTCGCGATTGATCATTGATACCTTAGCCATACCTGCTCTCTTTAACTTGCTTCCCGAAACGGGAAGTTAAATGCTCGAAGTAATGCCCTTGCCTGGTCGTCTGTCTTTGCGGTTGTGGAAATCGCAATATCAAGACCACGCACCTTGTCGACCTTGTCGTAATTAATTTCCGGGAACACGATCTGCTCTGAAATACCCATCGCGAAATTTCCTCGCCCATCAAATGACTTGGGTGTAATACCACGGAAGTCACGTTGGCGGGGAATCGCGATATTAATCAAACGATCCAGAAACTCATACATGCGGCTCTTGCGCAGCGTGACCTTACAGCCGATTGGAAAGCCATCACGGATCTTGAAACCTGCAATCGACTTTCGCGCATTGGTCAAGATCGGTTTCTGGCCAGCAATCAGTCCCATTTCAGCGAAAGCGTTGTCGAGCTGCTTGCGATCCGCCACGGCCTCACCAACACCCATATTCAGCGTGATCTTGGTGATACGTGGCACTTCCATCACATTGGCAAGGCCCAGCTCTTCTTTTAGCTTCGCTTTCAGCTCTGTTTCGTAAACCTGTTTTAAATTTGCCATCTCTATATCACCTAATCGATCTGTTCGCCGTCGGACTTGAAGATGCGTACTTTCTTTCCATCTTCCAACACTTTCACGCCGACACGATCAGCTTTACCCGCTTTGCTGTTGTAAATTGCGACGTTCGATATATCGATAGGCGCTTCTCTTTCAATAATGCCGCCGGGTTGGCCCATTTGCGGATTGCCTTTCGTATGTCGCTTTACCACATTGACGCCAGACACATAGACACGACTATTGTCCAACGTACGCGTCACTGCACCACGCTTACCCTTGTCTTTGCCTGCGATGACGATTACCTCGTCATTTTTCCTGATCTTCTGCATTCTCTTTCCTGCTCAACTCGTCTGTTGCGATACCCGGCTAGAGTACTTCGGGCGCCAGCGAGATAATCCTCATAAAGTTGTCGGTCCGGAGTTCTCTCGTAACCGGTCCAAAAATCCGGGTCCCGATCGGCTGTTTCTGCGCATTCAACAGAACAGCAGCATTGCCGTCGAACCTTATGACCGAACCATCAGGGCGACGAACACCCTTTTTGGTCCTCACTACAACCGCGTCCAGAACCTGGCCCTTTTTTACCCTGCCACGAGGAATCGCTTCCTTGACGGTGACTTTGATAATGTCACCCACACTGGCGTAGCGCCTTTTGGAGCCACCAAGTACCTTTATGCACATCACCCGGCGCGCACCGCTGTTGTCCGCTATGTCCAGATACGTCTGCGCCTGAATCATGATCTTTTCTCCAGTTCAAAAAGGCTGTTTGCCCCTTTCACGTAATCAGATAGCTGTCGCTTTTCTATCAATTGATCGAAGCTTCCACGTCTTGGTCTTTGAAATGGGACGTGTCTCTTCAATCGTAACCATGTCACCTTCCTGACATTGATTCTCGGGATCGTGCGCATGAATCTTTTTAGATCGCTTAATGTACTTGCCATACAGTGGGTGTGGGATACGACGCTCCACCAGCACTGTGATGGTTTGCTCCATCTTGTTGCTTACAACCGTACCGCTTGCGGTTCTTGACTCTTCTGTATGGCTCATTCGCTAACCTTCTTTTCCTGCATGACGGTTTTCACCCGCGCAATGTCTCGCCTGACTTGCTTTAGCAAGTGAGTCTGATTCAGTTGGCCAGTGGACTGTTGCATACGCAATCCAAACTGGTCCCTGGTCAAACCAAGGAGCTCTTGCTCCAGCTCTTCAGCCGTTTTTTTCCTGAGTTCTACTGTATTCATCGTCTTGCCGTTACATAACCGTACGTTTTACAAATGCTGTCGGGAACGGCAGTTTGGCTGCTGCCAAACGAAATGCTTCCCGCGCCACCTCTTCTGTTACACCTTCCATTTCGTAGAGCACCCTTCCCGGTTTGATCTGGGCAATCCAGTACTCAACGTTACCTTTACCTTTACCCTGCCGAACTTCGAGCGGCTTCTGGGTAATAGGCTTATCCGGGAATACCCGAATCCAGATCTTCCCGCCACGCTTGACGTGACGCGTCATAGCGCGTCGTCCTGCTTCAATCTGGCGAGCCGTCATGCGGCCACGGCCTGTTGATTTCAGGGCGAATTCTCCAAAGCTGACAGAGCTACCACGCTGTGCCAGGCCCCGATTGCGGCCCTTATGCTGCTTCCTGAATTTGGTTCGCTTCGGCTGTAACATCTTCTATCTATCCAAAAGTCTGAACATTTGCTGGCTGTTCACGTTCTTCACGCGAACCAAGAATTTCACCCTTAAAGATCCATACCTTGACGCCGAGAATGCCATAGGTGGTCAGCGCCTCAGCAGTCGCGTAGTCAATATCGGCCCGCAAAGTGTGTAGTGGTACCCGACCTTCCCTGTAGCTTTCTGCCCTTGCAATCTCGGCACCACCGAGACGACCTGCAACCCGTACCCGGATGCCTTCAGCGCCAAGACGCATCGCATTTTGCATGACCCGCTTCATCGCCCGACGAAACTGGACTCGTCGCTCTAATTGCTGTGCAACGTTCTGTGCCACCAGCTCCGCGTCGAGTTCCGGCTTACGGATCTCTTCAATATTGATATGCACAGGGACGTTCATCATCTTTGACACGTCTCTCCTGAGCTTTTCAACATCTTCACCTTTTTTACCGATTACAATCCCTGGTCGCGCTGTATGGATCGTGATTCGCGCGGTCTGCGCGGGACGCTCGATCTCGACCCGGCTAACCGATGCATTCGCCAGTCGCTTTTTAATATAAGCGCGAACTTTAAGGTCGTTATGCAGTTTTTCTGCATAAGCCGGCCCAGCTGCATACCAGATAGACGTGTGATCGGTCACAATACCGAGTCGCATTCCTGTAGGGTGAACTTTTTGACCCATAATACTTTCCTGGTTCTCCGCGCCTTATTCGATTAGTCGGCGACTGCCAACGTAATATGGCAGGTTCTTTTAAAAATTCTATCGGCACGGCCCTTTGCCCGTGGACGAATTCGCTTCATTGTCATACCTTCATCTACGAAGATGCGTGAAACCGACAACTCATCGACATCAGCGCCTTCATTGTTCTCGGCATTAGCAATTGCCGATTCCAATAGCTTTCGCACCAGATGCGCACCCTTTTTTGTACTGAAGTTCAAGGTGTTAAGCGCTTCGCCTACCGGCTTGCCACGGATCTGGTCTGCAACCAAACGTGCCTTCTGAGCCGAAAGCCTGGCGCCTTTCAATTTCGCTGCAACTTCCATCTTCAATTCCTTATTCAAACCTAGCGGCGCGCTTTCTTGTCGGCGGCGTGACCACGGAATGTCCGTGTAATCGCGAACTCGCCTAACTTGTGGCCTACCATGTCTTCATTCACAAACACCGGGACATGCTGCCTGCCATTGTGCACCTGAATTGTCAGCCCAACGAAATCCGGTGTAATCAAGGAGCGTCTGGACCAGGTCTTGATCGGCCGCTTGTCATTGCTTGCAACTGCCTTTTGCACCTTGTTCATAAGGTGCAGGTCTACAAATGGACCTTTTTTTAAACTACGTGGCACTTAATTAATCTCCTATCAACCTTTTTTCGAACGTCGACGACGCACAATCATGTTGTCAGTCCGCTTGTTCTTGCGGGTCTTGTATCCTTTTGTGGGCACGCCCCATGGTGATACGGGATGACGTCCACCGGATGTTTTACCTTCACCACCACCATGCGGGTGATCGACAGGGTTCATAACCACGCCACGAACCGTCGGTCGCACACCACGCCAACGTTTGGCTCCTGCTTTACCCAGGGAGCGTAAGCTGTGCTCAGAGTTGCTTACCTCACCCATGGTGGCACGACAATCCGCAAGTACCTTGCGCATTTCGCCAGATCTCATTCGAAGCGTGACGTATTGGCCTTCTTTGGCGACCAATTGACAGGAGGTGCCCGCACTACGTGCCATCTGGGCGCCTTTGCCAGGCTTCAATTCAATGCAATGAATCACACTACCCATAGGGATGTTACGCATTGGCAGACAGTTTCCCGCACGAATCGGTGCATCGAAGCCCGACTGGAGCACGTCGCCTGCCTTAACGGATTTAGGTGCAATGATGTAACGTCGTTCGCCGTCAGAATATTTGAGGAGGGCAATGTTTGCGGTTCTGTTTGGATCGTACTCGAGTCGTTCTACTGTCGCCTTAATGGTGTCTTTGTCGCGCTTGAAATCAATAATCCGATATTTTTGTTTATGTCCACCGCCCACGTGACGGGTGGTGATCCGGCCCTTATTGTTACGCCCACCATGCCGGGTCTGCGATTCCAATAGCGGCTTGTAGGGTTCACCACGGTGCAACTCGGGATTAACGACCTTTACGACGAATCTTCGACCTGGTGATGTTGGCTTGGCTTTTACGACTGGCATTTTTTTAACTCGTTTCTATTCAATCATTAACCGCTGAAAAATCAATGTCCTGGCCTTCAGCAAGACGGACATAGGCTTTTTTCCAACCCGGTTTTCTGGTTTGACCGCGCAAAGTTCGCTTCACTTTGCCCTTTACGTTTAATACGGTGACGTTAAGAACGTTCACGCTATAGATTTTCTCAACCGCTTCCTTGATCTCAGGACGAGTTGCGTCCCTTACAACCTTGAACGTTACCTGATTCGCTTTGTCAGCTACCACGGTCGCCTTTTCAGAGATATGTGCACCCAGCAAAATCTTGTACATTCGTTCCTGGTTCATGCCAGCATCTCCTCTGCCTTCTTGAGCGCACCGACGGTAAACAGAACCTTGTCGAAGCCGATCAGGTTTATCGGGTTTACACCATCAACGTCTGTGATCGCTACATTGCGAAGATTGCGTGCACCGAGGTAGAGGTTCTCGTCGATTTCTTCTACCACCACCAACACTTCGTCGAGCTCCAATTCTTTCAGACGCCTGACAACCTCTTTGGTTTTGGGCGCTTCGACTGAAAAGTTTTCAGTTACAACCAGTCGATCCTGACGAATCAATTCGGAAAGAATTGATTGCATGGCACCGCGGTACATCTTGCGGTTGACCTTCTGTGAAAAATCCTGGGTCCTGTTGGCAAATGTGACGCCGCCGCCACGCCAGATCGGACTCCTGATCGTACCTGCGCGTGCCCGGCCAGTTCCTTTTTGGCGATAGGGCTTTTTGCCGCCACCGTTAACATCGGAACGATTCTTCTGCGCTCGAGTACCCTGGCGAGCACCAGCCATGTAGGACACGACGACCTGATGGACCAGCGCTTCGTTAAAATCGCGACCGAAAGTCACTTCAGAAACGTCGACGGCTTTTTTAGAGACGCCCTTGCCTGGTTCTGAGATATTAAGATTCAAGGTTTCGACTCCACTTAATTCCGGGTTCTGGTTGCTGGCCTGATGATCACATCGCCACCCTTGGCACCCGGTACTGCACCTTTTACCAGCAGCAGATTGTTCTCTTGATCAACCCTGATAATTTCGAGGGTTTGTGCCGTCACGCGGGCAGCGCCCATGTGGCCAGCCATCTTTTTACCTTTGAAAACACGACCCGGGGTCTGGCACTGGCCAATCGAGCCAGGCGCACGGTGAGAGACCGAGTTACCGTGACTCATGTCCTGGGTTGCGAAGTTGTAACGTTTAATGACACCCGCGAATCCCTTACCTTTGGACTGCCCGGTGACGTCCACTTTTTGGCCGGCCTCGAATCCTTCGAGGCTGAGGGAATCACCCACATTGGCCTCGGCGTCGGCCTCGCATCGAAATTCATACAATCGCCGACCCGCATCCACATTCGCTTTTTTGAAATGCCCGGCGAGGGGTTTTTTGACCCTGGACGCCTTGATCTGACCCGACGTGACCTGGATAGCGTCGTAGCCGTCCGTCTCGACGGTTTTTCTCTGGGTAATGCGATTCGGGGTTGCTTCAATCACAGTGACAGGAATTGAATCGCCTTCTTCTGTAAAGATGCGAGTCATGCCTCTTTTAACGCCTACGATACCAATGGTCATGATCGCTACTCCCTTAACCCAGATTAATCTGGACTTCGACGCCTGCTGCCAGATCCAGCTTGGTCAGCGCATCTACTGTCTTTTCGGTCGGCTCAAGAATATCCAGGAGCCGCTTGTGGGTACGGATCTCATACTGGTCGCGCGCATCCTTGTCGACATGTGGAGAGATCAGTACGGTAAATTTTTCTGTCTTTGTAGGCAGGGGTATCGGACCACGAACCTGCGCACCCGTGCGCTTGGCGGTATTCACGATTTCCTGTGTCGAGATATCGATCAGGCGGTGATCAAACGCCTTTAATCGAATCCTGATTCTCTGGTTCTGCATCCAACCCGTCTCCCAAACCTGTATCACCGTCCCTGCGACGGGACATAAGTGGGCAAAAGTGCTTGTAAATACTTGAAAATAAAGGGCAGACGCCGCCTGCCCTCGAAAAAGGGAAGCGGCATTCTATAGATGCCCCCGCGTCAAGTCAAGCGGGCCCTGGCTTCCTATCGAAGCCCTGTTAGCGTCCATAAAGTGAGTAATCACTCACTCAGGACATTCAGATTCAGGACATTCTCCTGTCCTGACCCTGGTTACTGTTTATTCAATGATTTTCGTCACGACACCGGCGCCAACGGTCCGGCCACCCTCACGAATCGCAAAGCGCTGGCCTTCTTCCATCGCAATCGGTGCAATCAGCTCAACCGACAGGTTCACATTGTCTCCCGGCATGACCATCTCGGTACCGTCCGGCAACTCACAGCTGCCAGTCACATCCGTGGTCTCAAAAAAGAACTGCGGCTTGTAACCCTTGAAAAATGGCGTATGACGGCCACCTTCATCTTTCGACAAAACGTAAACTTCACCTTCAAACTTCGTATGCGGGGTAATCGAACCCGGCGCCGCCAGCACCTGGCCACGCTCCACCTCATCACGCTTGGTACCACGCAACAGTACACCCACGTTCTCGCCCGCACGTCCCTCGTCCAGCAGCTTCCTGAACATCTCTACACCCGTACAGGTCGTCTTCTGCGTGGGCTTGATACCCACAATCTCGAGCTCGGCGCCTACTTTCACAATACCCCGGCCAATTCGACCCGTTACCACCGTACCCCGCCCGGAAATCGAGAACACATCCTCAATCGGCATCAAAAACGGCTGGTCAATCGCTCGCTCCGGCTCAGGGATGTAGGAGTCCAAAGTCTCTACCAGCTTCACAACCGACGGCGCACCAATATCAGACGTGTCACCTTCCAATGCCTTCAAGGCACTGCCCACGATGATCGGGGTGTCATCACCCGGAAAATCGTACTGGTCCAGCAACTCTCGTACTTCCATCTCAACAAGTTCCAGCAGCTCCTCGTCATCGACCATGTCGGCCTTGTTCAGGAACACAACGATATAAGGCACACCAACCTGCTTTGACAGCAGAATATGCTCCCGCGTCTGCGGCATCGGACCGTCCGCTGCCGACACCACCAGAATCGCACCATCCATCTGCGCGGCACCCGTGATCATGTTCTTCACATAGTCCGCGTGCCCGGGACAGTCAACGTGGGCGTAATGGCGTACCGGTGAATCATATTCAACATGAGAAGTCGCGATCGTGATACCACGCTCCCGTTCTTCCGGCGCATTGTCAATCGAGTCAAATGCCGAAAACGTACCCGTACCCCAGGTCTCAAAGCACACCTTCGTGATCGCCGCCGTCAGCGTCGTCTTGCCATGGTCAACGTGACCAATCGTGCCTACGTTAATATGCGGCTTTGTCCGCTCAAACTTCTCTTTGGACACTTGTCTTCACCTCACAAACTATCAAGGGTTAAAAGTTAATTTGCCTTGCTGATCACAGTCTCGGCAATATTGTCGGGTACTTCTTTATACTTCGAAAATTCCATGGAGTAAGACGCTCGTCCCTGGGTGGCACTGCGCATGTCAGTGACATAACCGAACATTTCGGACAACGGAACTTCCGCCCTTACCGCCTTGCCTGCAGGTACATCTTCCATACCGTGAACCACACCACGACGACGGTTCAGGTCGCCGACAATGTCACCGTAGTACTCTTCCGGCGTGACCACTTCCACCATCATGACAGGTTCAAGCAGTACCGGACTTGCCTTGAGCGCACCGGACTTCATCGCCATAGAGGCGGCAACCTTGAACGCAACTTCGCTCGAGTCCACATCATGGTATGAGCCATCATAAAGGGTCGCTTTGACACCTAGCAGCGGATAGCCGGCAAGCACGCCATTTGCCATCTGCTCCTGGATTCCCTTGTCAACCGCACTGATGTACTCGCGAGGCACTACACCGCCGACAATCGCGTCGACAAATTCGTAGTCCTTGCCTTCTTCTGTAATCGGCTCAAGGCGCAACCAGACATGACCGTACTGTCCACGACCACCGGTCTGGCGAACAAACTTGCCCTCGCTCTCAACGGATTTACGGATGGTTTCACGGTAGGCGACCTGGAACTTGCCAATATTCGCTTCAACACCAAATTCACGTTTCATACGGTCGACAATGATATCGAGGTGCAACTCCCCCATACCGGCAATAATGGTCTGGCCGGACTCTTCATCTGTCGAGACACGGAAGGATGGATCTTCTGCGGCAAGCTTGCCAAGGGCCACTCCCATCTTTTCCTGATCGGCCTTGGACCTGGGCTCAACAGCCACCCGGATCACCGGATCAGGGAATTCCATGCGCTCAAGCGTGATGATGCTGTTTTCTGCACACAGGGTGTCACCCGTGGTTGCCTGCTTGAGGCCAATCGCAGCAGCGATATCACCGGCGCGCACTTCCTTGATCTCCTTGCGGTCATTGGAGTGCATTTGCACCATCCGACCAATACGCTCTTTCTTGCCTTTTACCGGGTTATAAACCGAGTCACCAGAAGACAGGACGCCCGAGTAGACGCGGAAAAAAGTCAGGGCACCCACAAACGGGTCAGTCGCAATCTTGAACGCCAGGGCCGCAAACGGCTCATCATCATCTGCCCGACGAATGGCCTCAGTTTCACCGTCTTCCAGCACGCCACGGATCGCTTTGACCTCGTCCGGGGCAGGAAGATATTCAATTACGGCGTCCAACATGGTTTGCACGCCCTTGTTCTTGAAAGCCGATCCGCACAAGGCGGGTACGATTTCGTTAGCCAGGGTTCGTGCACGGATGCCTGCCTTGATTTCTTCGATAGTAAGCTCAGTGCCTTCGAGATATTTTTCCATCACCTCGTCATTGGCTTCTGCAGCGGCTTCAATTAACTTTTCGCGATATTCCTTGGCGAGATCAGTCATATCATCGGGAATGTCGCGTTCTTCGAAAGTCAAACCGAGATCGTCTTCATTCCAGTAGATGGCTTTCATCTTGACCAGGTCGACCACACCTTTGAAATGCTCTTCTGCGCCTATAGCCAACTGGATCGGTACAGGAGTCGCGCCAAGCCGGCTTTTTATCTGGGCCACGACGCGCAGAAAGTCTGCGCCCGCCCGGTCCATCTTGTTAACGAATACCAGGCGTGGCACTCCATACTTGTCAGCCTGGCGCCAAACGGTCTCGGACTGGGGTTCAACACCCGAGGTGGCGCAGAAGACAACGCACGCACCGTCAAGAACCCGAAGAGATCGCTCAACTTCAATGGTGAAATCAACGTGTCCGGGCGTATCGATGATATTGATACGATGCTGGTCGAATTGCTGCTCGGTACCTTGCCAGAAAGTGGTGGTTGCCGCGGAAGTAATCGTAATGCCACGCTCTTGCTCTTGCTCCATCCAGTCCATAACGGCAGCGCCATCGTGCACCTCACCAATCTTGTGAGACAGGCCTGTATAGAACAACACGCGTTCTGTCGTCGTGGTTTTACCGGCATCCACGTGCGCAACGATTCCAATGTTGCGGTATCTTTTTAAGGGCGTCGTTCTTGGCACTGCTGCAATCCCCGAATAGGTGTCTTTAGCTGTAAAGCAGAATAAAATCAGAAGCGATAGTGAGAGAAAGCACGGTTCGCTTCGGCCATGCGGTGCGTATCTTCACGCTTTCTGACCGCTGCGCCACGTCCTTCAGACGCGTCCAGCAATTCCCCGGCTAGTCGTTGCGCCATGGATTTCTCGCCGCGCTTGCGGGCAGAGTCCACCAGCCAACGCATTGCAAGCGCGTTTCGGCGTGACGGCCTGACCTCAACCGGCACCTGGTAAGTCGCACCACCGACTCGCCGCGACTTGACTTCAACCGATGGCGCCACGGCTTCAAGGGCCGCATCGAAAACTTCAATCGGATCACCGCCATTGCGCTCCTTGATACGATCAAGGGCGCCATAAACGATGCTCTCAGCCACCGCTTTTTTGCCGCTCACCATCACATGGTTCATGAACTTGGCGAGTACGGCATTACCGTACTTGGGATCGGGCAATATTTGCCGCTTCTCGGGGACTCGACGACGAGGCATATTTTCGTTCCTTTCTTCAGGTTATCCAGGATCTTGTGACCTGGCCTTACTCTGGGCCACGGCCCAGCTCGATATTCTTCTGTTGTATCTTTCGGACCTAGCCTTTAGGGCGCTTGGTACCGTACTTGGATCGGCCCTGCATACGATCGCTAACGCCAGTGGCGTCAAGCGTGCCGCGGACAGTGTGGTAACGGACACCAGGCAAGTCTTTGACTCGACCACCGCGAATCAGGACCACTGAGTGTTCCTGAAGGTTGTGCCCTTCACCACCGATATATGAAGTGACTTCGTAGCCGTTGGTCAACCGCACACGGCAAACCTTACGAAGCGCTGAGTTTGGCTTCTTCGGGGTAGTTGTATAGACCCTGGTGCACACTCCCCGTCTTTGTGGACAGGATTGCAGGGCCGGCACATCGCTTTTGACGATCTTGCGTTTTCTAGGCTTTCGAACCAATTGGCTGATTCTTGCCATAAAGGAATAACTCCACCTTAAAATTCTGTAATGACGCTGGCGCACCCGCAGGGACCCCGTCAAAGGGAGGGCGAATTCTAATGATGGCCCACCCGATAGTCAACAGGGAAACGGCTTTGCGAGGCAAAACGTTTCCGCGGCAGACGCTGGAGCGCAGCGAAGCGTTGAGAGCAGGGAAACGGCTTTGCGAGGCAAAACGTTTCCGCGGCAGACGCTGGAGCGCAGC
>JBBDIT010000007.1:167244-183728 GCA_040880285.1 Pseudomonadales bacterium
GAAGCGTCGACCTAAAGCGCGAGGGCGTCGGCGCGGTCCAGATCGTTAACCAGGGCCCAACGGCCACCACCCTGTTCTACCTTCGTCCGCCAGGCCTCGACCCTTTGCAAGTAATCCTCAGGATTGACATTATCGGACCGGAGTTTGGTAACATTCAGCGCCTTGACCACAAAGCCATCCAGCGTCAGGTCAAAGTCCCGGACAAAGTCCTTCGGCAGGTCTTCTTTGAGGTCAGAATAGACAAATATGTATTTTTCACCCACCTCCGCCTCATTCAGATATTCGATCGCCTGCAGCAGTCCACCCGAGATGTCGGTATAGGCGCTGCTTTGAACACTATTGATGAAAATGTCGACGGTTTCGGCAAACTCCCGTTTTTGGCGATTGGCTGCTGATGGCCGGGAGTCCAGTTCAACCTTGGCGATAATGTCCTTTTCGCTAAAACTACCGCTATCAATGCGGGCAACGACAAAGCTGTCGCCGGACTCGAGGTTTGACAGCAAGTAATTAATGATCTGTCGCGCCTTTTCCAACTCCTCAGTATAGGTACCGGAAGTATCCAGCAGCAGATATACGCCGCGCTCATAATTGACCGGTTCCCTGGAGTCACAGGAGACCAGAAGTAAGGCGAGGCAAATAATGATGATCGCAGGTTTCATGGCTTTAGCTCCCTTCAGATCGAAATAATGCATTAACTCGTGGACGCTCCGTGGGCCAGGCCTCGCGTTCCCGGGTCTTTATCCTCCACCGGCGCCTTTTTAGGGGACGGCGCGACGCTTTTTTCCAGGCCCCCATCAATAGGCCCGACGTGGCCATCCTGGCGCCTTGCAAACCCCTTGACGGTCGACTCCATCCACAGCGGTAGCATGATCACAATATCGTAGAGTGCGATCACCATCCGGCCGAAGTGATTGAAAACATTGGCTACAAGCCGCATGGCGACCGCAAGAATACCAATGATCAATTCGATCAACATGCCAAATACCGTCCGGCCCGTATGGAACAGGTACTCAAGCGGTATCGCCACCACGGCGAGGATTAGCGGAATAAAGAATCCCATGCCCATGTTGACTGCCAACGTGATCCAGGTCACTTCACCGGCGGTATTGGCAAGCTCCGCCCGGAGAGCATAATTTTCCGCCTGCAGATAGTCCCGCATGAAGGCAAGGCCCGCCTCCATGGAAGCAAAAATGATCAGCATCGTGCCCACGGCCCAGATACCCTTGATTCGCATCCGGTCATCCATTGAGCCAATCAGCGGGAACAGTCGGGTGATGTGTAAGGCTTCCATCAGGAAAATGCCCAGCGTAATTTCCAGCAGGATTAATACGAACGCGGCCACCTCAGAGACCCGGATACCAAAGATTCGGTTGGACGCATCCACCATTTCACGCATCGGATACTCAATGAGGTGAAAGTTGACCAGGGCACCACCGACGGCGATGGCCAGAACGAATAGCGCGATGACAAACTGCGTGACCTGGGACGCCTTGAGGGTGCGTTCCGCCTTGTCGGACCTGGCACAGATCTCTTCAAAGCGATCCATTTTCTCATCAATCACCTTGCCTCGAGCGATGAGTTCTTGCAGGTGCGTACCGACCTGGTCTATATCATTGGAGAGCTTGCGCCAATAAGGTGCGATCTGCTTGAGAATCGAGTGGCGAGCCGCGACGCTCTTCCGGTACGCCTGCAAGGACTCCCGGTGCTGGGCCTCCGACGTGCGGTGGATATCCTGCAGGATTCTCCGGGTCAGCGATTCACCTTGCTGGCTGGTCTGCAGTTTTGCAACGGATTCGACCGCTTCAACCCATTCAGGCGATGGCGGCGGCACTTCACCGGCGCGCTGATAATCTTCACTTATGCGTGTGATCCCATCCTCGATACTTCTTTGTAACCGGGGGTAACCGCCAAGATCTCTTTCGACAAATTTGTTTATGCGGAAAAATTCTCGATTCAGCTCACGTTCGGCCTGCTCCTTGCCAAGTGCAAGCAGGACTTCCCGATTCCGCTGATTCAGTCTTCGACCGGCAAGCGCCAGGGCCCGTGAGCCCATCCTGAAACTGGAATACAGAGACCGAAACACGCCCTGTATCAAGTCATGGGCACCGTGGCGACCGAAATACATCACCAACATACCCGCTGCAAGGCTTAAGACTATCCCTGTTGGGGATGACAAATTGGCCAGAAGTTCACTCATGACACCTTCCTCCCTGATGACGCCGTTGCCAGCTTTGGTGCCTAAGGTAGCAATGGAATCGACCGGAGAATGTGAACCCCTTCACGATTAGAAAAGCAGGCAAGCCGCAGGCGCTGTTTTAACGGAAATATCCGACGAAGTGACCGGTATGCTATCCGACAGACACCCAAACGAAAACGGGAGGCGATTGCCTCCCGTTTCCTTCTGCCTGGGTTTGTATGAAGCCTGCTACGACTCGCCGGAGGAGCTCAACGCCTCTGATAACGCGGCCTCAACGTCGGCTGAACTCACCGCCGTGCGATCTTCATCGGCAGCCGCTCGCTTGCGACGTCGATCCTCGTGGTACTTGAGCCCGGTACCAGCAGGAATCAAACGACCCACAATGACGTTCTCCTTCAGGCCGCGCAGATAATCCCGCTTGCCGGTGACCGCAGCCTCAGTGAGGACACGCGTGGTCTCCTGGAAGGAAGCAGCAGAGATGAAGGATTCAGTAGCCAGTGCAGCTTTGGTAATACCGAGCAGCACTCGCTCGAATTTCATCAGCTGCTTGCTGTCAGCCTCCAGACGCTCGTTTTCTTCCAGCGCCCTGACGTACTCGACCTGCTCGCCCTTGATCATGGTAGATTCACCCGGATCCTGGACTTCGACCTTACGGAGCATCTGGCACACGATGACTTCAATATGCTTGTCATTGATGCCTACACCCTGAAGACGGTACACGTCCTGGATTTCCTTGACGATGTACTTGGCCAATTCCTTGACGCCTTTGAGGCGCAGGATGTCGTGCGGGTCTTCCGGACCATCCGACACTACCTCACCTTTATCGACGTGCTCACCCTCGAAGACGGTCATGTGACGCCACTTGGGAATGAGCCGTTCGTAGTGATCCTCACCTTCCGGCAATTCACCTGGCTCGGTCGGCGTAATGATCAGGCGCCGCTTACCCTTGGTTTCCTTGCCGAAGCTGACGGTACCGGATATCTCCGCCAGAACGCCGGCTTCCTTGGGTTTACGTGCTTCAAACAGGTCAGCAACACGTGGCAAACCACCGGTGATGTCACGAGTTTTGGACCCTTCCTGAGGGATACGCGCAATTACGTCACCAACCTCAATATGGTCTCCGTCTTCCAGCGAAAGAATTGCGTTGGGTTGGAGGAAGTAGTGCGCCGGCACATCAGTACCTGCCAGCAGCAGGCTTTCGCCCTTCTCATCCACCAACCGAACAGCAGGACGAACGTCCTTACCGGAACTCGGGCGATCCTTTGGATCAATGACTGAAATACTTGAAAGCCCGGTAAGTTCGTCGGTCTGACGCCGTACGGTAATACCTTCTTCCATTCCCTCGAACACAACGCTACCGGCCACTTCGGTCACGATCGGGTGAGTATGTGGGTCCCAGGTTGCGACGATCTCACCTGACTTGACCTGATCATCGTGACCTTTTTTGATAACAGCACCATAAGGAACCTTGTAGCGTTCACGTTCACGTCCTGCTTCCTCGTCGGCTACTGCGATCTCACCAGAGCGGGATACCGCGACCAGTTCACCGCTGATCTTTTCGATCGTCTTGAGGTTATGCAGGTGAATTCGACCGGTGTGCTTGACCTGGACATTGTCTATGGCAGTTGCTCTTGATGCGGCACCACCAATATGGAACGTGCGCATGGTGAGCTGTGTGCCTGGTTCACCAATTGACTGTGCTGCAATCACACCAACTGCTTCACCGATGTTGACCAGATGTCCACGACCAAGGTCGCGACCATAACAGCTGCTACATACGCCGTAGCGGGTTTTACAGCTGATCGGACTACGAACCAGAATTTCGTCGACGCCGAGGTCTTCAAGTTGGGATACCCATTTTTCGTCGATCATGGTGCCAGCCGGAATGACCACATCGTCACCAGCGACGTTGAAGACGTCCCTTGCCGCCACACGTCCCAAAACGCGGGTCCCCAAAGGCTCAACCACGTCACCGCCTTCAATGACAGCAGTCATGATAAGGCCATCGTCCGTACCGCAATCCACCTCGGTAATCACAAGATCCTGTGCCACGTCCACCAGTCGACGGGTCAGGTAACCCGAGTTCGCAGTCTTGAGTGCCGTATCCGCTAGTCCCTTACGCGCACCGTGGGTTGAGATAAAGTACTGCATGACCGACAACCCTTCGCGGAAATTGGCGGTAATCGGCGTTTCGATAATCGATCCATCCGGTTTTGTCATGAGACCACGCATGCCGGACAGCTGCCTGATTTGCGCGGGGGAACCCCGGGCACCGGAGTCGGAGTACATCCAGATGCTGTTAAAGGAGTTTTGCTCTTCCTCTTTACCCTCGCGGTTAATGACCGTTTCCTTTGCCAGCGTATCCATCATGGCAGCACCGACCTGGTCGTTTGCGCGGGTCCAAATGTCGATGACCTTGTTGTACTTCTCGCCCTGGGTCACAAGGCCGGAAGCAAACTGGGACTCGATCTCACGAATCTCATCTTCGGCCTCACCAATAATCCTTGCCTTTGCTTCCGGAATCACGAAGTCATCGACACCGATGGAAGCACCCGAGCGGGTGGAATACTCATATCCCATGTACATCAGTTGGTCGGCAAATATCACAGTATCTTTCAGGCCAACGGTTCGGTAACAAACGTTGATCAGGCGTGAAATATCCTTGTTGTCCAACGTCCGATTAACCAGCTCATAGCCAAGCCCATCGGGGACTATTTCATAGAGCAGCGCCCGACCCACAGTAGTGTCCTGCACTTCTCGGCGCGTCTCCATTTCCCCGTCTTCACTCTTGATCGTTTCCTTCACCCGCACTTTGACGCGAGCTTGTAAACCAACTTTTCCTGACCGATAAGCGCGCGAAACTTCTTCGACATCGGCGAAGCGCATACCCTCGCCTTTATCGTTGATGCGTTCACGGGTCATGTAATAGACCCCCAATACCACGTCCTGCGACGGCACGATAATGGGTTCACCATCTGCCGGTAACAACACGTTATTGGTCGACATCATTAGTGCACGTGACTCCAGCTGCGCCTCGAGGGTGAGCGGTACGTGTACAGCCATCTGGTCGCCATCAAAGTCAGCGTTATAGGCAATACAAACCAGTGGATGTAACTGGATCGCTTTACCTTCAATCAGGACCGGCTCAAACGCCTGGATGCCCAAACGGTGCAACGTTGGCGCACGGTTCAGGAGTACCGGGTGTTCACGAATCACTTCAGCCAGGATATCCCAGACCTCAGCGGTTTCGCGCTCCACCATCTTCTTGGCCGCCTTGATAGTCGTGGCAAGACCACGCGCTTCCAGCTTGCCGAAGATGAACGGCTTGAAGAGTTCAAGGGCCATTTTTTTGGGCAGACCACACTGATGCAAGCGTAACGTCGGGCCGACGACGATGACCGATCGGCCAGAATAGTCCACGCGCTTGCCAAGGAGGTTCTGGCGAAATCGACCCTGCTTACCCTTGATCATGTCGGCCAGCGACTTGAGCGGGCGCTTGTTGGTGCCGGTTATCGCACGGCCACGACGACCATTATCGAGCAGCGCATCGACCGCTTCCTGCAGCATACGTTTCTCGTTACGGACAATAATGTCAGGTGCCGAAAGATCCAGCAGTCGCTTCAACCGGTTGTTGCGGTTTATGACGCGACGGTACAGATCGTTAAGGTCCGATGTTGCAAACCGACCACCTTCAAGAGGAACCAGCGGACGCAAATCCGGTGGCAATACTGGCAAGACGTTCAGGATCATCCACTCCGGCTTGTTACCGGATTTGTCAAATGCTTCCATCAACTTCAAGCGCTTGGTCAGCTTTTTGATCTTGGTATCCGAGTTGGTTTGCGGCAATTCCTCTCGAATCGTTGCAATCTCGTCCGCGAGGTCCATATCCTTCATCAGGTCCTGGATCGCTTCTGCACCCATCTTGGCCTCGAATTCGTCGCCGAATTCTTCCAGCGCCTCATAGTATTGCTCGTCAGTCAGAAGCTGGCGTTTCTCGAGCGTGGTCAATCCAGGATCTGTGACTACAAAAGACTCAAAGTAAAGGACCCGCTCGATATCACGCAAGGTCATGTCCATCAAAAGTCCGATACGCGAGGGCAATGACTTCAAGAACCAGATGTGTGCCACAGGACTCGCAAGTTCAATGTGACCCATGCGCTCACGCCGCACCTTGGCGAGTGCCACTTCAACACCACACTTCTCACAGATGACGCCACGATGCTTGAGCCGCTTGTACTTCCCACACAAGCACTCATAGTCCTTGTTTGGACCAAAGATCTTTGCACAGAACAGGCCGTCGCGTTCCGGCTTGAACGTCCTGTAGTTAATCGTCTCCGGCTTTTTGACTTCTCCATAAGACCAGGATCGGATCAACTCTGGAGACGCGAGCCCTATTCGAAGCGAATCGAAGTCTTCGGACTGTCCCTGCGCCTTTAGTATGTTAAGAAGATCTTTCAAGTCTTTCCTCCACCGGGCTCGTTGCCCGCCTTAAATGAATACTTTTATCGTTTGGGTTAGCCAGGCGATGCCGAGGCTGCCTAATCGTTTTCCAACTCAATATCGATACCGAGAGAACGGATCTCCTTGACCAGCACGTTGAAGGACTCTGGCATGCCAGGCTCCATACGATGATCCCCATCCACGATATTCTTATACATACGCGTACGTCCGTGCACGTCATCTGATTTAACCGTCAACATTTCCTGCAGAGTGTAGGCAGCACCATAAGCTTCCAGCGCCCAGACCTCCATCTCGCCGAATCTCTGGCCACCAAACTGCGCTTTACCACCCAGCGGCTGCTGCGTCACGAGACTGTATGAACCTGTCGAACGTGCATGCATCTTGTCATCTACCAGGTGGTTCAACTTCAGCATATACATGTAGCCAACTGTCACGGGGCGATCAAATTTTTCGCCGGTAGTGCCGTCATACAAGGCGCACTGGCCGTCGGTGGGCAGACCTGCCAATTCCAGCATTTCCTTAATTTCCTGCTCATTGGCACCGTCAAATACGCTGGTCGCCATCGGCACACCACCGCGGAGATTGCCAGCCATTTCCAGGATTTCCGCATCCGACAGCGAGGCAAGATCCTCTATACGCCCACTACGGTTGTAGACTTTCTCCAGGAATTCACGCATTTCAGCGACCTTGCGCTGGGCATCCAGCATCTCGCCGATTTTGTGACCAAGACCATGGGCCGCCCAGCCCAGATGAGTTTCCAGGATCTGACCGACGTTCATCCGCTTGGGAACGCCAAGCGGGTTCAATACGATGTCGATAGGCTCGCCATTGTCATCAAACGGCATATCTTCGACCGGTTTGATTACCGAGATGACACCCTTGTTACCATGGCGCCCGGCCATCTTGTCGCCAGGCTGAATGCGACGTTTAATGGCCAGGTGGACTTTTACAATTTTCAGGACACCCGGCGCGAGGTCGTCACCACTGGTCAGTTTGACTTTACTTTCCTCGAACTCTTCGTCGAGTTCCTTGCGCGCATCCTTCAATCGCTGGTCCGCCGAGGCCAGGCGCTGGTTCAATTCATCTGCTTCCATTCGCAGCTTGAACCAGTCATCCCGAGGTAGCGCGGCGAGATAGTCACTGGTTACCTTGTCACCTTTTTTGAGTTGTGGCCCGGCGACGACTGGCTTGTTGGTCAGCGAATCGGCAAGACGTTCAAAGGTTGCTGTTTCGATGATGCGGTATTCTTCATCAATGTTGCGGCGGACTTCTTCGAGTTCGGCACGCTCAATTTCAAGCGCACGTGCATCCTTGTCGATACCATCGCGCGTGAACACGCGAACATCAATGACGGTACCATTGTAGCTCGATGGTACGCGCAACGAAGTATCCTTCACGTCCGACGCCTTCTCACCGAAGATCGCTCGAAGCAATTTTTCTTCCGGCGTTAGCTGGGTTTCACCCTTCGGCGTCACCTTACCCACCAGGATGTCCCCCGGCTCAACTTCTGCGCCAATGTACACGATACCGGATTCATCCAGCTTGGAGAGCGCACCTTCACCGACGTTCGGGATATCGCAGGTAATCTCTTCGCTACCCAGCTTGGTATCGCGTGCGATACAAGTCAGTTCCTGTATGTGTATGGTGGTAAATCGATCTTCCTTTACCACGCGTTCAGATACGAGAATCGAGTCCTCAAAGTTGTAGCCATTCCAGGTCATAAAAGCGATACGGCAATTCTGCCCCAGTGCCAACTCGCCCATATCAATTGAAGGACCGTCAGCAAGGATATCGCCCCGCGCGATGACGTCACCTTCCTTAACCAACGGCTTCTGGTTGATACAGGTGTTCTGGTTGGATCTGGTGTATTTGGTTAGTTTGTAGATGTCGACACCGGCCTCGCCACTCTCGGTTTCCGCATCATTGACCCGGATCACGATGCGCGCAGCATCCACGGTTTCAACGACACCACCGCGTCGAGCAACCTCGCATACACCTGAATCGCGAGCCACAATACCTTCCATTCCGGTACCAACCAGCGGCTTTTCCGCCCGCAGCGTTGGCACCGCCTGACGCTGCATGTTTGATCCCATCAGTGCCCGGTTGGCATCATCATGCTCAAGGAATGGGATCAGCGAGGCGGCTATCGACACCACCTGTTGGGGCGACACGTCCATAAAGTTAACGGACTCGCGTGTCGCCTTGGTGAATTCACCCTGATGCCTCACGTCAACCAGGTCGTCCATGATAAATCCCTTGTCGTCCACCGGCACACTGGCCTGGGCAACGACATAGTCGCTTTCGACAATGGCTGACAAGTATTCAATTTCGTCGGTCACCTTACCTTCGACTACTCGACGGTACGGGCTCTCGAGGAATCCATATTCATTGGTTCTTGCATAGGCAGCCAGTGAATTGATCAGGCCGATGTTCGGGCCTTCCGGTGTTTCAATAGGACAGACCCTGCCATAGTGGGTGGGGTGAACATCCCGCACTTCAAATCCAGCACGTTCCCGGGTCAGACCGCCAGGGCCCAACGCCGACACCCGACGCTTGTGGGTCACCTCCGAGAGCGGGTTATTCTGGTCCATGAACTGGGACAGTTGCGCAGAGCCGAAGTATTCCTTGACCGCCGCTGCAACCGGTTTGGCGTTGATCAGGTCTTGTGGCATCAGGCCTTCTGATTCAGCCAGCGACAATCGTTCCTTGACTGCACGCTCAACCCGGATCAGCCCCAGGCGGAACGCGTTCTCTGCCATCTCGCCAACGCTACGTACGCGTCGATTTCCCAGATGATCAATATCGTCAACCGTATCCTTACCATTACGAATATTAATAAGACAGCGGATAACATCGACGATATCATCGTTTGACAAGATGCCTTCACCGGTTTCTTCTTCGCGTCCCAACCGGCGATTGAATTTCATCCTCCCGACAGCGGTCAGGTCATAGCGCTCGGGTGCGAAGAACAGATTCGTAAACAGGTTCTCCGCCGCTTCCTTGGTAGGTGGCTCACCTGGACGCATCATACGATAGATTTCAACCAATGCCTCGAGACGATTGGTAGTCGGGTCCACGTTCAACGTATCCGAGATAAATGGCCCACAGTCCAGATCATTGGTATAGATAGTTTTAAAAGAGCTGAGCCCGAGTTCATTGATCTTCTCGAGGATCTCTTCGGTAATCGTTGAATTACATTCAACGGCAATCTCGCCGGTTTCCTCATCGATAAGGTCTTCCGCCAGGACGTGCCCACAAACATACTCGACTGGAACATCCAGCAATTCCAGCTTGGCTTTTTCCATATCACGGATATGGCGCGCGGTGATACGGGTACCTTCTTCAACAATCATTTCGCCTTTCTTATCAGCGATATCAAATTTTGCGGTTTCACCCCGCAGACGACTGGCAATTAATTCGAGCTTGTAGCCTTCCCCCTTGACGTGGAAGGTGTCATTGTCAAAGAACTTCTCCAGGATTTCCTGGGAACTGTAACCGAGTGCCCGCATCAGCACCGTGGCCGGCAATTTGCGACGTCGGTCAATCCGGACGAACACGCAATCTTTCGGATCAAATTCAAAGTCAAGCCAGGAACCACGCATTGGAATGACGCGGGCAGAGTACAGAAGCTTACCGCTGGAGTGAGTTTTACCCTTGTCGTGATCAAAGAACACACCCGGAGAGCGGTGAAGCTGGGATACCACAACCCGCTCAATACCATTGATCACAAAGGTGCCATTATCCGTCATGAGCGGAATTTCGCCCATGTAGACTTCCTGCTCCTTGATATCCTTGATGGCCTTGTTCGAAGAGTCCTTATCGTAAATGATCAGCCGGACCTTTACGCGAAGCGGAACCGCGTAAGTCACACTTCTAAGCTGGCACTCTTTCACGTCGAAAGGTGGCTTACCAAGACGATAGCTCACATATTCGAGTGCCGCTGCACCGGAATAGCTGACGATCGGAAACACGGATTTAAACGCTGCATGCAGTCCTTTCTCAAGGCGCACCCCGGGACTTACACCATCCTGCAAGAACTGTTGATACGATTCGACCTGAATCGCGAGCAGGTAGGGTATGTCCATTACCCTTGGCAGTTTGCCGAAGTCCTTACGAATTCGTTTTTTCTCTGTGTATGAATAGGCCATCAATGCCTCCAGCTAGATACGACGCGGCCTGGGGTCATGCCCCGAACAAGCCACGAAAAATTTTGAACGAACGAAAGCCGGGCGACCAAATGATCGCCTGGCTCTACTCGTACTTTTTTCCAAGATAAATCCTGGATTACTTGAGCTCCACTGTTGCACCAGCTTCTTCAAGCTGCTTTTTGATCTCTTCCGCCTCATCCTTGCTAACGCCTTCCTTCACTGTAGAAGGGGCCTCGTCGACAAGTGCCTTGGCTTCTTTCAGACCAAGACCAGTTACAGATCGAACAACCTTGATTGCGTTGACTTTCTTTTCGCCAGCAGCGGTGATTACTACTTCAAACTCATCTTTCTCTTCAACAGCCCCGCCAGCGTCACCACCAGCAGCTGCTGCCGGCGCAGCCGCAACTGCGACAGCAGCGGAAACACCGAATTTCTCTTCCATTGCCTCGACGAGTTCGACGACTTCCATCACACTCATTTCTGCAATTGCGTTTAATACGTCATCTTTTGATAAAGACATCTGTCCTTTACTCCAATCTTCGTTAAGTTAAGCGGCTTCTTGCTGTTTCTGGTCGCGTACAGCTGCAACCACACGCGTTACACGTCCTGGAATGTCGTTCAAAGTTCTTGCCAGCTTGGTGGTCGGGGCCAACATAACTGCCATCAACAATGACAACGCTTCATCCCGCGTCGGTAACTTCGCAAGCGCATCAATTTGCTCGGCGGGCAGCAATTTGCCACCCACGCTCAAGGCTTTCACCTCGAACTTGTCGTTTTTCTTTGCAAATTCTTTAAAGACCCGTGCACCAGCACCGGGATCCTCAAGCGAAAATGCAACAATATTAGGACCGAGCAGCGCTTCCGTGAGGCACTCAAATTCAGTACCCGCAAATGCGCGTCTTGCCAGCGTGTTACGAATCACGCGCACATGCACACCCTGTTCCCTGGCTTCCTTTCGGAGTGCTGTCATACCATCAACAGATACACCGCGGTAATCAGCCAGGATCGCAGAGAGCGCATTGCTTGCGGTTTCGTTCACTTCCGCAACAATCGCCTGTTTCTCTTTAAGTCCTATTGGCACAAGTATTACTCCTGTGTCGACTTGCGTTATCCCGCTTCACTGCAAGCAGTCAGGCGGGGTCCAATTAACGGCGATGGATTCAAGCAACACTTAAATCGGGTTCACCGTCTGCGCAGGCCTCAAAATCTTGAACTTAACCGGCAGTACTTTTTACAAAACACGTCCGGACCTGCGGTCTTTGACGAGCCCCGACCCAATCATGGGCCAGGAACCCCAAAGTCCTAGAATTTCTTGAGTTTTCCAACGGAAAACTCTTAGAAATTCTTGGATCCCGAGCGAGCCTTTCGGCGAGCCGAGGGATCTGTAACTTCCTGGATCCCGAGCGAGCCTTTCGGCGAGCCGAGGGATCTGTAAATCAAAACTCCAAAGATGTGTGGTCAATGGGAATACCAGCACCCATGGTGGTGGACAAAACCACTTTTTTTACATAAGTACCTTTAGCCGTCGCTGGCTTGGCTTTCTTGAGGTCAACCAGCAACGCTTCGAGATTCTGTTTAATAGCAATCGGTTCAAATCCCACCTTACCGAGGGCGCCATGTACGATACCGCTCTTATCGGCACGAAACCGAATCTGGCCCGCCTTGGCATTTTTAACGGCTTCGGCGACGTCAGGCGTCACGGTGCCAAGTTTCGGGTTTGGCATCAGACCCCTGGGACCAAGGATTTGGCCCAATTGGCCGACGACCCGCATGGCATCCGGCGTTGCAATGACAACGTCAAAATCCAGCTGGCCTTCCTTAACAGAGGCAGCAAGATCATCCATGCCAACCACGTCGGCACCAGCCGCCCTGGCAGCATCGGCGTTGTCGCCCTGGGCGAATACCGCCACGCGAACGTCTTTGCCGGTACCGTTCGGCAAAACGGTGGCGCCCCGGACAACCTGATCAGATTTGCGAGGGTCCACACCAAGATTAATGCTGACATCCAGCGATTCGGTGAACTTGACTTTGGAGAGTTCGGTTAGAATCGAAACCGCTTCTTCGATCGGGTAGATCTTACCCGGTTCAACCTTGTCCCTGAATGCACGGACGCGTTTTGATACCTTGGCCATCCTAGACGCCCTCCACTTCGATGCCTGCGCTTCTGGCGCTACCGGCAATGGTTCGAACCGCAGCATCCATGTCCCTGGCAGTCAGGTCCGGCATTTTGGTGGTTGCGATCTCTTCGAGCTGAGCGCGATTGACCTTACCCACCTTGTCAACGTGTGGCTGACTGCTACCTTTGGCGACACCGGCTGCCTTTTTTAACAGCACAGCAGCTGGCGGCGTCTTCTTGATGAACGTAAAGCTCTTGTCAGAGTAAACCGTAATAACCACTGGCACCGGCATTCCGGCCTCCAGTGACTGGGTTTCCGCGTTGAACGCCTTGCAGAACTCCATAATATTGACGCCATGCTGGCCCAAAGCGGGACCAACGGGCGGACTTGGATTTGCCTGGCCTGCAGCGACCTGCAGTTTGATGTAGGCATCGATTTTCTTCGCCATTGTAAATAACTCCCTGGGTCCAAACCCCGGTTCGAAACTTCAGGTCTAGACCTGAGCCCTACTAAGGGTCCCCGTTCAAGGCGATTGCGCGGCTAAACACAACCTCCAGTGTATAATTCCCTGTTTTTAACCTTTTTCGACCTGGCCGAAGTCCAGTTCAACAGGGGTAGAGCGCCCGAAAATCGTTACAGCGACATGCAGGCGGTTCTTCTCATAATTAACTTCCTCAACGACACCGTTGAAGTCATTAAATGGTCCATCGATCACCCGTACCAACTCGCCGGGTTCGAAAACAGTTTTTGGCGTAACGTGTTCTGTGCCCGCCTGGACGCGCTGCAAAATAGTGTTTGCTTCCGCGTCCGAAATCGGTGCAGGCTGGTCCGCCTTACCACCGATAAATCCCATAACACGTGGCGTCTCCTTGACGAGATGCCAGGTATCTTCATCCAATTCCATTTCAACCAAAACGTATCCAGGAAAAAACTTGCGCTCACTCCGACGTTTCTTGCCGGCTCGCATTTCCACAACTTCTTCCGCGGGCACGATGACTTCACCAAATTTGTCGGCAAAGTTTGACAGTTCAATGCGCTCCCGCAAGGCTCGCATGACCTGCTTCTCGTAGCCGGAATAGGCATGTACGACATACCATCGCTTACTCAATTAGTCTCTCCTAGCCAATTACGGCGGCAACGCCCCAGCTGAGTCCCGAATCCAGGCCCCACAATAACAACCCCACTAAAAATACGACAACCACGACGATCAGTGTTGTCTGGGTAGTTTCTTGTCGAGTTGGCCATACCACCTTACGGACTTCGACACGTGCTTCCTTGGCAAGGTTCCATACAGCGCGGCCCTGCTCGGTCTGAAGTGCGACCAAAACGGCCACAGCGGCCAGCCCCACGCCCGCGAGCGCCCTGTAAAACACACCAATATTGGCATACATCATGTTCGCGTAAGCGCCGCCCAGTATAATGGCAATGACAATAAGCCACTTCACGATATCGAAGCGTTGACCTGAATTGTCTACTTTCGCGTTCATTTAAATCCGTCTGTCGATTTAAGGTTCAAAGCCTGTGGCAGGCCAGGAGGGAATCGAACCCCCAACCTGCGGTTTTGGAGACCGCCGCTCTGCCAATTGAGCTACTGGCCTTTAACCTGCTGTTTATTCAATGATTTTCGTCACGACACCGGCGCCAACGGTCCGGCCACCCTCACGAATCGCAAAGCGCTGGCCTTCTTCCATCGCAATCGGTGCAATCAGCTCAACCGACAGGTTCACATTGTCTCCCGGCATGACCATCTCGGTACCGTCCGGCAACTCACAGCTGCCAGTCACATCCGTGGTCTCAAAAAAGAACTGCGGCTTGTAACCCTTGAAAAATGGCGTATGACGGCCACCTTCATCTTTCGACAAAACGTAAACTTCACCTTCAAACTTCGTATGCGGGGTAATCGAACCCGGCGCCGCCAGCACCTGGCCACGCTCCACCTCATCACGCTTGGTACCACGCAACAGTACACCCACGTTCTCGCCCGCACGTCCCTCGTCCAGCAGCTTCCTGAACATCTCTACACCCGTACAGGTCGTCTTCTGCGTGGGCTTGATACCCACAATCTCGAGCTCGGCGCCTACTTTCACAATACCCCGGCCAATTCGACCCGTTACCACCGTACCCCGCCCGGAAATCGAGAACACATCCTCAATCGGCATCAAAAACGGCTGGTCAATCGCTCGCTCCGGCTCAGGGATGTAGGAGTCCAAAGTCTCTACCAGCTTCACAACCGACGGCGCACCAATATCAGACGTGTCACCTTCCAATGCCTTCAAGGCACTGCCCACGATGATCGGGGTGTCATCACCCGGAAAATCGTACTGGTCCAGCAACTCTCGTACTTCCATCTCAACAAGTTCCAGCAGCTCCTCGTCATCGACCATGTCGGCCTTGTTCAGGAACACAACGATATAAGGCACACCAACCTGCTTTGACAGCAGAATATGCTCCCGCGTCTGCGGCATCGGACCGTCCGCTGCCGACACCACCAGAATCGCACCATCCATCTGCGCGGCACCCGTGATCATGTTCTTCACATAGTCCGCGTGCCCGGGACAGTCAACGTGGGCGTAATGGCGTACCGGTGAATCATATTCAACATGAGAAGTCGCGATCGTGATACCACGCTCCCGTTCTTCCGGCGCATTGTCAATCGAGTCAAATGCCGAAAACGTACCCGTACCCCAGGTCTCAAAGCACACCTTCGTGATCGCCGCCGTCAGCGTCGTCTTGCCATGGTCAACGTGACCAATCGTGCCTACGTTAATATGCGGCTTTGTCCGCTCAAACTTCTCTTTGGACATGTCCGAAAATTCTCCTTAGCTGATTTTCGATGTCAGATGTGTGGATCAGGGCAACAACTGCTCATGACTTTTACCCTTACCCCTATTATCGTTGGAGCTCATAACCGGATTTGAACCGGTGACCTCTTCCTTACCAAGGAAGTGCTCTACCGACTGAGCTATATGAGCAAAAAATGTCACACTTCCTCTAAATCCATGTTGGAACTTTATCCATGTTGGAACTTTGGAGCGGGTAGCGAGGATCGAACTCGCGTCATCAGCTTGGAAGGCTGAGGTTCTACCGCTGAACTATACCCGCCTGGTGCACCCGCCCGCTGTTGCTAAATTTTCGTCACGCCTTTCCACATTCCCCTTACAGCGCCCATCTCCTGCCTTTGAGTACCGGCGTCAGTCGGCTTTTCTTCCACCCCACTTATGGTGGAGGGGGGTGGATTCGAACCACCGAAGCTTACGCGTCAGATTTACAGTCTGATCCCTTTGGCCACTCGGGAACCCCTCCAAAAAGAGGCGCTAGATTCTGCCTTCGAGACTACCTTATGTCAAATGAAATTTCGGTCAAAAGGCCTTCTGGCCTACGTTTCGAGAGTAGGCTTCCAAATTTGTAGCTAACAGGCTCTTCAGCACCTGTTAGGGGCGGCAGCTGCCGCCCGATATTTTCGTGCAGAATCAGCGAAAAATCGTTGGCTCTCGCCGCATCACTTCGTTCGATGCAGCTGCCGCCCGATATTTTCGTGCAGAATCAGCGAAAAATCGTTGG
>JBBDIT010000008.1:0-47978 GCA_040880285.1 Pseudomonadales bacterium
GTGGTCGCGACCTCCTCAGGTACCGCCAGGATATCCAGATGATCTTCCAGGACCCCATGGAATCACTGAATTCTCGCCATACGATCGGCGACATCCTTGAAGAGCCCTTCATTGTCCAGAACATAGGGGATCGCAGCTGGCGCAAAAAACGAGTCGCCGAACTACTGGAGATCGTGGGCCTGCCATCACGCTCAGTCACGCGTTTCCCCTTTGAATTTTCTGGCGGGCAACGGCAACGTATCGGTATCGCACGATCAATTGCGCTCAATCCAAAACTCGTGATTTGCGATGAACCAGTTTCTGCCCTCGACGTCTCCATCCAGAGCCAGATCCTGAATCTGCTGGTGGACCTGCAGAAGGAATTCAACCTCTCTTACCTCTTCATCGCCCATGACCTGGCTGTGGTGAAACACGTCTCTGATCGAATTGCGATTATGTACCTGGGCAAGATCGTCGAAACAGGTGAAGGCGAACAGGTCTACCGGAATCCGCTCCACCCCTATACACGATCCCTGATTTCATCCATTCCTGTTCCGGATCCGCACAGGGTAATCGAGCGCCAGGTGTTATCCGGGGATGTGCCGTCACCCATCAACCCACCCTCAGGCTGCCCCTTTCATCCACGTTGCCCTTATATAATGGATCAATGCAAGCATGACCCGCCACAGCTTCGCCCCATTGGCGGAAGCCAGCGTGTCTCCTGCCACCTTGATTTTACCGGTAAGGAAGAAGTTTGAAGGAGGTCGACTCGAGCGCTTTCATACCAGCGCTTTCATACCAGCGCTTTCATATAAGTGCCAAGATCAAAATAATCGCGCCAGACCCTGATCTTGTTGCCTTGCATTTCGAAAATACCAAGGCAAGGCAAGTCCACATGCTTGTCACCCATATCGATGTGATCGACACGTTCAGTCACAACCACGTCACCTTCTTCTACAATGGTAATGAGCTCCCAGGTCGTTGCTGTCCAACCGGCAGTAAATCCCTTGATAAACTCCCGAACCTCTTCACGACCCGCAACAGGCCCGGCAGGCATGTTGTGATACACGCCATCGTCAGTGAAGAAGCTGGCCAATTCATCACTATCGAGCCTTGACCAGGCTGAAACAAATTCACGAATCACGTTCTTATTGGACATCTAAATCTACCTGTCAGCGTTTTAAAGATTGAAACTCAAAATTCGATTGAAGGAAAGCCCTGAATAAATTTCAGACAGGTTTGAAGCGGATGAACGGGTTCAGCAGACGCTTGATCGGTCCAACCATTCGAACAGGTGCCTCACAGGCAGACAGGCAAATACACATTTCATTCTGGGTCGCAATCGGTGTATGCACATCCCCAGGTTCACGTACGATGAAATCACCTTCACGATAGACACCATCGTCATCTGAGAAACTGCCTTGCAGAACGACCGTAATTTCAAGCCCTTTGTGATCATGTGTGGGCGCTCGTCCACCGGGTCTGATCTTGTGGAGCGCCAGTTCAAATCGACATTCGCCTACCGGTATTCTTGCAATTGCCAGAGACGGTGAAAGGCGTCGCCACTGAGTGTCACCCGGCAATAATCTACGCACCAGTTTTGGCAATTGAATCAACTCGTCAGAAGCTACATCCGGCTCAGTGGCTACAATGCTTGCCGGAGCCGTATCTTCAAGCTTCAACAAGACCTGCTCAAAACTGTCAGGCCCAAGTGGTGCAGGAGCAATTTGTTCCAGCAATACGCCACCAATTTCATCGAGGCAATCAACATGATCACGACATTCCCGGCAGAAATGAAGGTGTGCCGACACCGAGATATTTTGTGCCGGGGACAAGCTACCGGATGAATATTCCGTCAGGAACCCAGTGTCAGGATGCAAACTAACCATTAAACTTGTGCCTCATTGACAAGCTTAAGCTGCATACGTTTTAACGCCAATCTTATCCTCGATTTCACGGTACCAAGCGGCAGCATCAGCTCGTCAGCAACTTCGCTGTGGGATTTACCTTCAAAGTAGATCTTGGTAACGACTTCCAATTGTTCCGGCGGCAACTCACCGATGTTGTCGAGAATGTTTTCCTTGTTACGAACGCGAACCAGCGAAGAGTAGGAAGGATTATCTTCGCCCAACTCATAGATGTCTTGCGCATCGATATCTACCCGATTACGAGCTTCTCGCCTGATCCAGTCAATTCGGCAGTTTCGTGCGATAGTGTAAATCCAGGTGCTTGCCGCCGACTTCCGGCGATTAAAGCTCTCAGCCTTGCGCCAGACCTTGATCATTGTCTCCTGCGCCAATTCTTCGGCTTGCTCCGGGCCAATCGCATTACCCTTCATCAAAAAACCCTTGATAAGAGGCGCAAAGTGGGCAAATAGGCGGGAGAATGCTTCCCTGTCGCGATCAAGCCCTACTTTTACTAATAGATCGTTCCAATCGTCGGGACTGCGTTCTGCAAGCATAGCCACCTTGTTGACGGATTTTGTATTGCCTGTAATCATACCGATTCGGCTTTAAAAATGACAAACTACCCTGTTTACGTGATTCGGGTAGTTCCGGATCATCCGTAGAAGTATTTTATCCCATCAACCGGAGCCCCAATGCAGCCGATGACGTCTTCCCAGCCACAGCCTGTCTTTTCTCCTGCACGTGAACTGATCAAAAGGCTCCGCTCCAATATTGAGCAGGTCATGCAATGCAACAATGAGAGCATCAAATGGCTCCTCACCGCTTTTTTTGCCGGTGGCCACGTGCTCCTCGAAGACGTCCCGGGTACCGGCAAGACGACTCTGGCCAAATCCCTGGCCGCATCCATTGATGCGACATTCAAGAGAATCCAGTTTACGCCCGACCTGCTACCGACCGATATACTAGGCGTGTCGATATTCGACCAGTCCACTCAGGGATTCCGGTTTCGCGAGGGACCCATCTTCACCCAGATATTGCTTGCCGATGAGATTAACCGCGCCTCGCCCCGCACCCAGTCAGCATTGCTCGAGGCCATGGCGGAAAACCAGGTCAGCGTCGAGGGTGAACGCTTCGCCCTCAACGAACTTTTCTTCGTGATCGCAACTCAGAACCCGATTGAGTTTCATGGTACCTACCCCTTGCCGGAAGCCCAGATGGATCGATTCGCCATGCGATTCAAACTGGGCTATGTATCAAGGGAAGACGAACTTGCCATATTAGACTCACAACTGGACCGCCATCCCCTCGAGGCCCTTACGCCATGTATCGGTATAGAAGACGTCCGAACTATTCGCCGGGCCTGCAGCAAGGTTTTGATCGCCGATGAGCTCAAACGCTATATTGTTGAGCTGGTGTCCGCAACCCGCGCCCACCAAGGCATTGCCATGGGCGCGAGTCCACGCGCCGCAATTATGTTGATGAAGTGTGCGCAAGCACTGGCACTGATCAACGAATGTGAGTTTGTAACGCCCGGGCTCATACAGGAACTCGCGGAACCGGTTATCGCGCATCGCCTGGCACTGGACACCGATACCGAGTTTTCTGGCGGCAATAGTGGGCAAATCGTCCATGACATTCTCCGGTCTGTCGATGTGCCGGTTTAGCGTATTCAGGTCCCCCGCGGCATCGTGTTCCGCTCACTGATCTTTCCCTCCTATATTCGTCTATCCGGAGCGAGCCGGCGCCCGTCAATAAGAACATCGGAGCGAGGACAACTCGTTCGAACAGCGGCAATAATCTGCGCTGCAGTCGGCATTGATACGGATCTGACCCTGGTCTACCAACTGTTTGCCTTACTGCTCTGCCTTATGGTTGCTGCACGGCTTGGCCTATCACTGAAGAAGCCAAACGTTACCGTAAAGAGGCGTCTACCACGTTACGCAACCGCGGGAGAACCATTCTGGTATTACATCGATGTCATCAATAGCGGAGACGAAACGGAACGAGACCTCAAGCTCCTGGACAGTCCAAAGGTCAAGTCACCCTCATTGGAAGAATTCACCGCGGCGAGGGAACCCGGCGAAGAGAGCCGCAATGCATATGACCGTTTCATTGGATATCACCGATATATCTGGCTTCAGCGTCGAAAGACAGGTATCACCATCAAACAACAGCCTGTGGCCGACATCAATGTGAAGTCGAAGACCAGCGTAAAGATGGAAGCCTTGCCGCTGCGGCGTGGCACAGTAAGCTTCCAATCGATTTGTGTACTGCATCCTGATCCCATGGGCTTGAATTATGGAGTGACGACTTTCGAAGCACCGGAACAACTACTGGTCTTGCCAAAACGCTATCCGATACCCGGTCACTTTGAAGTTCCAGGTGGTCGCCACTTTCAACCAGGTGGAATCAACGCAAGCTGGTCCATTGGGGAATCAAATGAATTTGCATCGCTTCGGGACTACCGGGATGGAGATTCGCTGCGAAAAATGCACTGGGCAAGTTCGGCAAAACGAGGCAAACCTGTCGTAAAGGAATTCCAGGACGAATATTTTGTTCGACAGGCGCTTATTGTCGATACCGCAGCAAGTGACATCACGATACTGGATGAAACCGTATCGGTTGCCGCAAGCTTCGCACTCAAGGTGAACAATTCCGAATCACTACTGGATTTGATTTATCTGGGTGGCCAACTGGAAATCATTACCTCTGGTATTGGACGGGACAGCATTAGCCGCCAACTCGAAGCCCTTGCGTGTGTGTCCCGGACGAATCTTGATCTCGAAGTACTTACCACTGCGGTAGTCGCCCGATCAGCCTCTTTAAGCGGCTGCATCCTGGTACTGGCAGGTTGGGATGCGGCAAGGCAAAACATGATCCAACGCATCAGGAATACCGGAGTAGGCCTTGAAGTATTCCTGGTTACCCCTGTGGTCGATGCCGGAATTCCCGGAACTGTCCGTCAACTTGCGCTAGACCAGGTCGGCGAAGGATTGGCTGCCCTTTGAACCTTCGACACATCCAGTTTGCTGCAGTCATTCTTTGGGGCGTCCAGACGGGCCTGCTGGCATTTGCGATCCCCATGGCACTTATCCTTGAGGGACAGTTCTACATCCGCACCCGCTGGGCTTTGACGCAACAGGACTTTTACCGGACCGCGGACCTGACCAGCCTTGGCCTGGTTGGCGTGATTACTTTCCTTTTTATTAACCGCAGTGACTATCACTTTATTACGACGCTCTTGCAGTGGCTACCGATTGTCTTTTTCCCCCTGGTAACCATTCTTGCCTACAGCACGACTCAACGCATGCCACTGGACGTACTCTTCTACTCGCTGCGAAAGCAGACAGCACCTGTGACGCAATCCTGGGATATGGGATACGTCTTTTTCGGCATGTGCTTACTCTCAGCAGGAACCAATTCCGAAAGTACAAATTATTATATTGCCATTTGCGGCCTTCTGATTTTTATCTCCCTGTTTCGGTTACGCTCAAGCAGGTACGGGGCAAATTTTTTCGTGCTGGTCGCCTGCATTGTATTCCTTTCGGGAATGCTGGCTCAGCAGACCATACGCGGAACTCACCTTGCCTTGAAAGAGCAATCCCGTCAGTGGCTCGCAAATTATATTCGCAATCGAACCAATGTGCTGAAAACCAAATCGGCCATGGGCACGGTTGGCCGACTAAAGTCATCGGATGAAATCATTTTCCGTGTGGCACCATTAACCAGCACTGCACGCCCCGGACTCTTGCAAGAGGCAAGCTATAACATTACATCTGACAATGACTGGCTGATATTAAACCCCCAGTTTTCCATAGTGCCCCACGCGGACGACTTCAAATGGAGATTCATGGAAGACGATACGCAGGAGATCGCTGAAGAGCGCTTTAAAATTTATCTCGAGTTCAGCCGTGATACAGCCATTGTGCCCATCCCTGCGTCAGTGACTGAGATCAACGATCTACCGGCAGCAGCGATCAAGAAAAGCGTATTCGGTTCTGTCCAGGCCACCGGACTTGTCCCGAGTCCAGGCTACGAGGTAAGTTATCATCCCGCCTCAAACATCAATTCGCCGCCAGATGGCTCTGACCTTTTGATTCCTGGCGCCTACAATGACGCGCTTACCTCCCTGGTGGCCAACGAAAGCCTGTCAGGTGGCGACCCTCTCGTTACGATCTATGACGTATTCCGGGATTTTCACTATTCCTTGTACCAGCACGTCGCACCTTCAGAAGATCCAGTCATTCATTTCCTGACGCAATCGAAAGCAGGACATTGTGAATTCTTCGCCACCGCTACAGTCATGTTGTTGAGGCATTTGGGGGTACCTGCCCGTTATGTAGTGGGCTACTCTGTGCAGGAATATAACGAAACCCTGGACATGTACGTCGTAAGGGAACGACATGCCCACGCCTGGGCGATTGGTCATATTGACGGTGAGTGGCGAGTGGTTGATACGACACCACAATCCTGGGCTGAAAATGAAGCCGCGCAGTCCTCATTCTTCCGGCCGGTGGCCGATATGATCTCGAACCTTTCGTTTGTCACCACACTCTGGTGGAGTGAGCAAAAACTCGAAGACTATGAAGTTACCCTTTACATCATCGGTGGACTGCTCCTCATCATTCTCATCTGGCGTATCAGTACCAGCGAACAAGTTATTATTGGTGATGATCGCGCCAACTTAAGTGATGCTGCTCCCGTCTATCCCGGTCTCGACTCACCGTTTTTCAGCATTGAAACATTCTTGTCCAATCTGGGCTTGATGCGCGAAACCGGTGAATCGTTTCATGCCTGGTCAGTTCGAATCGGCCACCCCGAGTTGACCGGACTGCTGTCCATTCACAATCGTATTCGTTTCGACCCCAGGGGCGTGGGCACAGATGAAAGAGAAGCGCTGCAGTCTGCTGTGAGCGAGTGGCTAAACCTGCAGCAGAACAGGCTAAATGACATGAATCATCACAACCAGGAATCCTAGCTATTGGTTGGTGTCACCACCTGCCCGTCTGCCAACCGCTCGACCCCGCGTACCGCTACATGATCCCCGGCACGCAGTTCGCCGGTCACAGAAATAAGATCACCTTGTCCTACTCCCAATGTCACTCCTATTCGCTGGGCGACATTATTGTCATCAATGCGATATACGTAGTTACCGTCGCCTCGCAGCACAACCGCGTCCCTGGGCACAAACAGGGACCTGCGGTCCATCGTGATGGGTACCCGGACCTGCGCAAACTGTCCGGACACCATACGTCGGGACAGGCCGACAGGAACCCTGGAAATCCCGGCAAAGGTTTGCGAATCGGGGTCACCCGCGTGGATAAGGGCGTCGATAGTTGTCTCAAATTCAACATCGTTCACGCTCACCGTCACTGCCTGATCAGCCCCGATGCGACCAACATAGGCGACCGGAAACCTGATCAGGATTTCCAGCGCATGCGGATTGACAAGGCGCACGATCGCCTCACCCTGGCGGGAAAATTCACCACCCTCACGAAGTCTTTCCACCACAATTGCGTCAACCGGAGATACGATGTTTGTTCGCTCAATAGCGTGATCCAACTGTGACAATCGTGCTTCAGCCACAGCCAGGTCATTGACTGCCAGATCACGTCTCGAGGCGATTTCTGCAAGTTGAGTTTGTGAAGCCAGCCTGGAGGCCTCAAGCCGCGACAATCGATCAACTTCGCCATTCAAATAGGCCAGATTGACTTCTGCCCGTGCCACCAATAATTTCTGCTCGATACGCTGCAGGCGCAAGCGCTCATCGTCGACTTTTGCCACAACAGCACCCTGGGTCAATACACTTCCTTCCGGGAGCACCCACAATAATTCACCATCGATAGCGGCTGGCAGCAGAATATCGTTGCCGGAACGAACAACACCATTAACTGTGACTTCTTGTCCGATGATGTGTTCTTCAACGGTGCTGATTACAACCGTGGCCGGCGGCACTGCCTCCCTCTCCGTCGCGCTAACCATCAATGCCACAGACGGCCAAAGAAGCATCATGGCGGCCAGGAATATCCCTCGACTCATATCAAAGCTCCCTGATAGCGCCCGGCATATTGTTGTGGAAAGCTGCCAGGCGAGCTGGCCATTTCAAACGTAGCAGGGCAGGCAAAAGAATCAATGTGAAGAGCGTACTCACCGTTATGCCACCGACTATCACGGTTGCAAGTCCACGATAAATTTCAGAACCAACACCAGGCATTAACATAAGCGGCATCATTCCAAAGACGCTGGTCAAAGAACTCATGAAAATCGGTCGCGCCCGATAACTAATCGCCTGCGCCACCGCCTCGCCAGTACTCAGGCCCAGAGCCTCGCCTGTCCTTGCCTGATATACCAGTAGTATCGCATTGTTAACAACCAGCCCCAGCAGAATGATGAAGCCGATCATCGTCAGCAGGTCCAGCGACTGAATGCTCACAAGGTTCAGTAATCGCAGCGCGGCTAACCCACCTGCAAGCGCCAATGGCATAACCATCAGAACCAACAAGCTATCTCTTAGCGACTTGAACATCGCGGCCATAATCATAAACAGCATCAATATTGCCAACAGGAAGTTGTTAAATACCTCACCAAGCGCATGTTTCAGTCGATCTGCATTACCGCGATACTTTACGCTTCCGGACTCCGCCAACATGGCCTTGATTGCCGGTTCCGCATCGGATGAAAGGCGCGCAAGGGCTTCTTGCATGGTTACGTGATCTGGTGGTGTCACTGTGAGCGTGACGGTCCTTCTACCATTGACCCGCTGCAAATTGGTCGGTCCAACGGCGCGTTTAATGGTCGAAAGATCACCGATGGCCTGGACACCAGCACCCGGTGTCCAGACCGGTAGATTGAGTAGTTCATCCGGTGCAGTCCACTTTCCTGATCTGATGATCATGTCCATTCGCTGGTTGCCGTCAAAATACTCACCGGCAAACAATCCACCCGTATAGGCCCTGACGGCACTCCCAAGCGTTGGCCTGTCAATGCCGGCTGCACTCAACATGCGATCATTGGGGGTAATCCTGAGTTCTGGTTCATCGAGCCCAAGCCCCGCCTGGGCGTACACGTTGGTACCCTCCCAAAGTTCGGATATCACTTCCTGACCCTTGCGTGCCGCGGCCAGCAACGTGGGCAAGTCACTACCCTGAATATCCACATAAATACCACGCGCACCACCGTTATCCACTCTCAGCATGGAGGCCTGCCGCACAAATGCGGTCACATCAGGCAGGCCGGCAAGAATTTCTGAACGAAGTTTCTGCACCAGTTCTTCCACTTCTTCCGGACTTTCCGGATAGATGTAGACCTGGGTAGCAAAGCCGTTAAAGGAAGCAAAGTTGTAAGCACGGATGCGCGGGTGGGCTTCACCGCTCAGGTAGGGTGCCAGCCGTGCCACTACCTCAGGCGCCAACTCTGTTTCGATGGTTTTTTGATTCATCCCTGCAGGCAGATTGAAAAATACCGAGATTGCATCGATATTTGCCCTGGGAAGAAAGTCAACTTTGGGTACCAGAAGCCAGATAGCAATAACCGCGACGCCAAAAATTCCAATGATCCATCCCAGTCTTGCAGTGCGTTTGTCGGTTACCCTGACAACAAATCCGGCGAGACGATCCCAGGCACCACTAAACCTGTCAGGCGCGACCTGACTTTTAACCCAGCCTGATGTGATTGCCGGAAGGACCGTAATAGCGGCCAGCATTGATGCTACTACTGCAACGGAAATCGTAATGGCAAGATCTTTGAATAACTGACCCTCGATTCCAACCATAAAAAGTATGGGTACGAAAATCGCAACGGTGGTCAAGGTTGAGGAAAATAATGCTCCTCTCACCTGGCGGGTACCTTCAGTCACTGCACCATCAATATTCATACCTGACTGTCGTAACCTGAATATGTTTTCCTGTACAACAATCGCAGCATCCATCACCAGGCCAACTGCAAAAGCGAGGCCTGCAAGGCTGATAACGTTGAGAGTCAAGCCCAGAACATCAAGTGCAATAAAAGCGACCAATAGCGCTACCGGCACAGTAAGGGTAATTGCAATCGTTGCCCGAAAATTCCTGAGGAAGTAGTAAAGGATCAGCGTGGCAAGCAATAGGCCGAGTAAAAGATTCCCCTGGACCAGATTAATCGCGCGACGAATATGGAGCGAGGCATCGAAGCTGAGTTCAATGATGACATTGGCTTTTGAAAGAGGACCGGAATTGAGTTCGATCAGTGCTTCGTTTAACTCATCGAGCAGCTTGACTGTATTGGCATCGTTCCTGCGGTCTATCGAGATGTAATAGGAAGGGAAGCCGCTACGCAAGGTCACAGAATTGTTCTCTGCATAATCCACTTTTACCGTGGCGACTTCTTCAAGGTAAATCGGTTGATCGTTTCTGTAGCCCACCACCAGGCGACCAAGCTGGCTAATATCCTGTTCTCCCAGGAAGCGCACGGTATAGCGGCGGCGGCCCACGTCTGCGAAACCACCCGACACATCACGCGCCCGTGCCAGGGCATTGGCGATGTCGCTCACCTGCAAGCCTTTAAGCGCAGTAGTCAACGGGTCAACTGCTATGGTGACCTCCTTTGGTCGACGGCCGTTCAAATTTACCTGGGCGACACCGGGAATTCTGGCCAGCCTCGGCTCGACCACTTCCTCTATCAGGTCCTGATAGACGATCATGTCCCGCACCGGGTTGTCCGGACCGGCATACACCAGGATGCTCGCTGCCCCAGGCAAACCGCCACCACCACTGGCAACAAAAGGCTCACCTGCATCAATCGGAAGCGATGGCGCCTGGTTCAGTCGATTGATCACATCCAGCATGGCCTGTTTCATGTCGTAGCCCAGCTGGTAATTCAACGTGATTTGCCCCCCGCCACGTGAGGTGTCTGAAATGATGTTGTCCAGGCCAGCATTAAATCGCAGCATTTCCTCCTGGGGTTGCACGATGGCTTCTTCAATTTCCTGGGGAGCCGCGGAACGCCAATTGTTATAGATTGAAATCCGGGGCGATTCGATGTCCGGTAACAGCTGCAAAGGTAGTCCGGTGACTGCCCCATAGCCGAACACGCACAATAGGCCCATGGCTACCGAGACAGCCGCCTTGTGACGAACCGATAGAGAAGTGACATTCACGTTGTTTCCCCGAACATTTGGCCCTGGGGCCTGAATGTTCGGGATTGTCGACCGGCATCAGGAACAAATCACCGTAAATGAGACAAGTCGAGTTCAGGACAAGTCAGGCAGCAGACTGGAGCTCGCGTGGCTTATTCACACCGAAGCAACCAATTCAAACCGGGCCAATACCAAAATTTGACTTAACGCTACACCAGCGACTCGATCAAGTATAATAGGCGCCTTTCCCATCTCACCGGGGCCTGAACTTGGATATCAAAGAGAATATGCGACGAATTATTCGCACTGAGGCAGATGCCATCAATGCAATCAATGTCACCGACGACTTCGAGCGTGCCGTGCGTATGTTGCTCGATTGCAAAGGCAAGGTCGTAACCACCGGGATCGGTAAGGCCGGCTTTATCGCCCACAAGTTTGCCGCAACCCTGTCGTCCACAGGGACTCCAGCAGTTTTTGTGCACGCGGCCGAAGCGGGTCACGGCGACATGGGCATGCTCACCACAGAAGACGTGATTGTTGCATTTTCAACCAGCGGAAAATCCAATGAGGTCGTCCAGATGCTTGAAATCGCTCGTCACCTCGGCATCACCAACGTCATCGGCGTAACCTCCCACCCGGATTCAAAGTTACGGGACTTAAGCGAGATCATCCTCGATATGGGTCCGGACATTGAGGAACCATGCCCCCTTAACCTGACACCAAGCGCAACCATTGCAGTGATGCATGCCATCAGCGACTCCATTGCCTTGACCCTGTTGGAGCTCAAAGGCTTCACCCGGGATGACTATGGTATGCGACATCACGCCGGATATCTGGGAGCGATCACTCGAATGAAACAGCAGGAGAAGTCGTGATAGAACTTGATCCTGCGATTATCGCTGAAAAGTACATTACTGCAGTCCGGGATGAAGTCCAGGCGCTTGATCGTCAAATCAGGGTAGTCGGCTTCATCGCGACCGAAGACCTGCCATCACTGTCCTACGCCCGCGCTGCCACGCAGAAGTTCACCGAGACCGGTATTGCTTATGAACTCCGGCAAGTAGAACGACTCGGGCTGGAAGATGCCATTATAGAAGCCAACGGTGATCCTGACCTGCATGGAATTTTCATTTACTTCCCGGTGTTTCATAGCCAACAAGACAACTATCTTCGAAATCTTGTGGATTACAGGCGCGACATCGAAGCCGGTAGCATGTACTGGGTCAAGAAATTGTATGCCAATGATCGATTCGCGATTGCGGGCGACGCAACAAGGAAAGCACTGTTACCCTGCACCCCGCTTGCCATTATCAAGATGTTGACGGAGGTTGGCGTCTATGTCCAAAACGGGCAACAACGACCTGTCGAAGGCAAACAGGTAACGATTTTCAATCGAAGTGAAGTGAACGGCAGACCGCTTGCTGTAATGATGTCCAACGATGGCGCAAAGGTATACTCGTTCGACATCAATGGCCCCCTCCTGTTTGAAAATGCGAAGCCTTACGAGGTCAGGATTTCACGCCAGGAAGCTTTGGCGCGCTCCGATATCGTCATTACCGGTGTACCCCATCAATCCTTCGAGAAAATAAGGTGCGACGAAATCAGACAAGGCACTGTTTGCGTGAATTTCTCGTCCTTCCCGAACTTTGACGAGGATATCAAGTCGCATACCGACATCTATATTCCAAGAGTCGGCCCCATGACCGTCGCCATGAGCATGCGCAATACCTTGAGACTCTTTCGTAATTTCCACATGTCGCCCCATGATTAGGGATCAGACAATCGAGGCTTATCTCGCGGAGCTTGCCAGTAGCGCGGCGACACCAGGTGGTGGTGCAGCTGCTGGCTTAAGTGGTGCCCAGGCGGCGGCGCTCATGGCAATGGTGTGCAACCTCACCAAAAATAACGAGTCTGCCATCGGCGCAATCTGTACCCAGGCCGAGGCTGCACAGGACAGGTTCGCGGCACTTATCGATGAAGATATGGCAGGTTTTGACGCGGTCATGAAAGTTTACAAGTCACCGGCCGAAACTGACAACGATAAACGCGACGAGGCACTTCAGCGCGCCCTGGTGCAGGCAGCGGAGGCGCCACTTTGCATGATGGAGACAGCCAGCACACTGATCGCCCCCCTTGCGAAACTGGTTACCATTGGTAACCGGAACCTCATTACCGATGTGGGCGTGGCAGGCATTCTGATTGGTGCCACGATTCAAACCGCGCGGTTGAATGTACTGATTAACCTCAAATCGATCAAGGACGCGGCCGTCAAAAGAGCAATGATTGAACGCGTAGATCGAGTTATCGCCCTTAACCCGCAAGTCGACGCAATCATCCAGCAGACACAGGAAAGCATCAGATCCTGACAAATCTGGTGCAGGCATTGAATTTTTCGGTTCTGTACACTCAAAGTATTCTATTGGTAATCGATAGGCAGTGAAAAATTGCGATCTGGTGTCGTCACACCGTTACTTGAATCAGTGAACAAGCTGGTATTGATCGCCCTTGTAATGGCAATTACCGGGTGTCTGTCCAGAGATGCCACGAACCAGGCGGCACCCAGAGCGAAGGCCGGACTGACGAAAAGAGTCGAAAACCGTATCGCCGAACATATTTTCGATCAGGCGATCACAGACTATACGGCGCAAAGCCCGCAAGCTGCTACCCGTCTCGGAAGCGGACAGTCAAATTCACGCTGGGATCCACCGGGCATTCATCAGATCCGCGCCAACCTGCTCAATCACTATGCCCGTCTGCTGACAAATAGTGTTGACTACGATGCCCTGTTACCAACCAACCAGAACAAATACGACCTGTTGATGTATGGCGCCTCCAGCTCCGCGCCACCGACCCAGCATGAGAACCCGATCAATCCGGTCTCCGGGGTTCAGGTAACCTGGCCCCTGTTTCTTATCAACGCACACCCGTCATACGATCAATCGGACTTTGAGGACTATATCGTTCGCGTGGCAAAGTTCGCGACCGGGATCACGGCCCTTGCGCCGCAGGTGACAACGCACAAGATTTCACGTCGCGAGGCACAAATGGTGCTTAGCCAATGCGATGGTCTAATGGACGGTATTCCATTTACCGGGGACAGCTATCAAAGCGTGCTGTTGGAAGACTTTGACACAAAAATCCGCTCTTCCGGCCTGAAGACGGAGGTGCGCACCAATCTAACGACAGAGTTCCTAAAGACCCTTGAGACTGCGGTCAGGCGAGGATGTGAGACGATCCGTGCCTACCTGGAAAACCAGTCTGGCGAAGGCCCGGCATCACATCTTGATGCTGCAGCCTATAAGGCAATGCTGTACCGGTACACGTCCACAGAGCTAAACGCTGATGAAGTGCACCAGCTTGCGCTTACGACAGCTCGGGACAGGCGCCTGCAACTCGATGTTCTACTGAAGGAATCCGGGCTATCGGCAGATGCCCTGGTCAACGACCAACGCTTCACCATCGGCTCAAGTGAGCAGGCCATACAGCAACTGCTCAATCAGGTCAGCGACCATGTCTTTGACCTGGACATGCAACTAGGGCGATTTACTCGCCGCACTCCCCGAACCGATCTTTTCATTCGTGTGGTCGAATCGTTCCGCCGCCAGACCAGCGACAAGGCTGCGTATTTCGCCGCGTCCAACGCAAATCCGGCCGGCACCATGTATATCAACCCGGATAATGTCCGGACCTGGGAGCTCTTTGCACTTACCAGCGCGAGTAGCATACCCGGTTCGCATCTTATTCCCCAATCCAGACTGGGAGTGATGATCCCGGTACCGGCAATGAGCGAAGGTTGGGCGATTTACGCCAGCGAATTGCCTATTGAGGCAGGAGGAGCACAAGCCATGGACCGGATCGGTCTTGCAGTCCTTATTGCAACCAATGCAGCCAGGGCCGCGGCTGATACTGGTATCCACGGACTCCATTGGTCCACCACCGACGCAAGGCAATACCTGAAAAAGACATTACCAATAAGCGATGAAGCTGCCGGTGATATGGTGACCTTGATTCTCGCTTTGCCTGGCAGGGCTACCGCGGGGTTTATGGGTGCACATACCATGCGGGAATTAAGAGATCAGGCGCGGGAACAGCTACAGGATAAATTCAGTTTGCCGGAGTTCCACGACACCTTGCTCGCCCAGGGGCCATTGCCATTGCCCGTTTTGCGGCAAAATGTGGCACGCTGGATGGAGCGATTGCAAACAGACGCACGATTAGACTAACCGGCCGCTGTCCAGCGCTTTCGATCTGGTCGACCCCCCCGGTAGGTAGTCGCTGTTGCCTCACCCAACTTCAATTCAAACAAGACATATTTCGCAGACGGCCGGAAGTTGCAGACAGATTCAACCGCGGCACGAACAGATGCGTCTGCCACCACGTTCGCTACACCAGTGATCTTGAATTCGCCGCTACTACCGGAACTGTCCGTCATCCCACAGTGCAGCGAGTACTTCCCGTTGGCGCGAAGATCTCGTACCTTGGAAGATTCAGGCTCGGCAAATATGAAGCAGGCACCCTCACCAACCACGGGCGTCACCGGATGCACACGCGGCCAGCCATTTTCTTTTAGCGTTGCAAGATACGACACCTTGCCATCGATTCGCGACTTGCCGAACATTGCAATATCAGGTGCATCCTTTTCGAGACGACACCATGAGAACGCGACCAAGTCCATTACCTACCGTTAATGACAAACGTGTACTGTAACACGAGGCGACAAACCGAACACAAGCTCAGTCACGATCCAGTGTGCGCATTCCGGACGCGGTATATCGCTCACCGGCAATATTTTCAGGAGCAAACAATTCATCCAACTCAGTGACTTCTGCAGTCGACAGCGCTATATCCGCTGCCCCGGCATTTTCTTCCAGGTATTTGACCCGTTTCGTTCCCGGAATCGGTGCAATAAACTCTCCTTTTGCCAACAGCCACGAAAGTGCCAGCTGGCCGCGTGTACATCCCCTGATTGCGGCAAGCTTTCCTAACTGTTCAACCAGTTTCAGGTTCCTGTCGAGATTCTCTCCCTGGAACCTCGGCATGGTAGAGCGCATATCACCGTCGGCGTCTATGGCATCGACACTATTGATCGTTCCCGTCAGCATGGCCCGACCCATAGGACTAAAGGGTACGAATCCGACGCCAAGCTCCCTGCATGCAGGCAACACGTGCATCTCGGGGTCCCGCGTCCAGAGCGAGTATTCCGATTGCACCGCGGTAATCGGATGTACTGAATGCGCCCGGCGCAGCGTTTTAGCCGACACCTCAGACAAACCCAAATATCGAACCTTGCCCGCGGAAACCAGTTTCGCCATGGCGCCGACGGTATCTTCAATCGGTACATTGGGATCGAGCCGATGCAGGTAGTAAAGGTCGATAACCTCTGTATCAAGACGTGCGAGGCTCTCATCGCACCTGGCCGCAACACGGTCCGGATGCCCGTCGATGCCTCGCGTACCATCTTCTACCACAATGCCGAATTTGGTTGCCAATTGAATTTCATTGCGTCGTGCCTTAAGCACGCGCCCGATCAACTTCTCGTTATGACCCTGCCCATAGGCGTTGGCGGTGTCAAGAAACGTCACACCAATGTCCAGCGCGCGGTTCAGCGTTCGTTCTGACTCTTTGGGGTCGGCCTTGCCATAGGCCTGGGACATACCCATGCATCCTAACCCGATCGCGCTCACAGTGAGCTCTCCGAGATTGACTGTCTTCATGCGGATCTCCTGATGCAGGCTACGAATGTCTTGCAAGGATAGGCGATACGCCCTGTGGTCCACAACTGCCGGCAGTCCATGTACACTGTTGACAGACGCCTTTTTTTTCTATGCACGCTTAAACCGGAGGGTTTTGTAAATGGTGACGGGCTATCCGCTTTCCGATATTAAGGTGCTCGATCTATCTCGAGTACTGGCAGGTCCATTTGCCGGACGAATGTTAGCTGACCTGGGGGCCGAAGTCGTCAAAGTCGAACCCCCGGATCGAGACGTTACCCGGTTATGGGGTAAAAAAGTCGGCTCAATTTCCGGTTACTATAACCAGCAAAATGCCGGCAAGAAGAATATCAGCATCGATCTGCGTACCCCGGAAGGCGTTGGCCTGCTGAAGGAATTAGCTACATCGGCAGACATACTGATAGAGAACTTCAGGCCAGGTGTGATGAACCGTCTTGGCATCGACTGGCCGGAATTAAAGGCAGTCAATTCACGCCTGGTCATGCTATCCATTTCAGGGTTCGGGCAACAAGGACCTGAGTCGCAGAGAGCCGCTTACGCCCCTATCGTTCATGCAGAAACAGGAGCTATCTCTCGCCAGGCTGCTCGCGCAAACTGTGAGCCAGTGGAGATGTGTATGTCATTCGCCGACACGAATGCAGGCCTTCATGGTCTCGTTGGGGTTCTCGCGGCAATACACATGCGGGAGAGAACCGGACTCGGACAACATATCGATATCGCAATGGTTGACGCCATGCTCGCGACTGACGACCAGACTCATTACCATCTGGAAGATTCAACAGTCATGAACGGGGCAAGCGAGGTTTGGGATGCCACCGGTGGTCATATCATCATTGCCGGCGATTTCCGGCACATCTGGCGTCAAATCAACACGGTACTCGGCGTTTTTGACCCAACACCTGAAGACGCAGGGCTTGAGGAGAAGATCAGACTCAGGCGTAAGACAGCGGCAGAATTCTTCACGAGCTTTGCCGATCGCACTGCCCTCACCGACGCGCTGGACCGGGCACGCCTGGCGTGGGGCAATGTCAACACGACCGCGAATTACCTGGTTGACTCAACCACTCTCAAGCACCGGCACAGCATCGTCGAAGTAGACGACCGACACGGCAATAGGCGGCCTTTATTTCAAAGCCCCTATCGCTTTTCCGACGCCAGTAGCGGTGTGAGAAGTGGCGCGCCGTTTCAGGGCGAACATGATCGTGAAATCCTCAAGGCCTGGATCGGAATGGAAGATGCCGATATCGAGGCGCTGGCGCATTGCGGCGTGCTGGTTCGCGAGACGAACGGGTGAGAACTAACCTGAGACGATAGAATTCGTATTGGTTATGGTCACAGGTACTTCGATTTCGATTCCAAGGATTGATGCAACCTCCTGCAAGTGTTCCGCATAGGAGCGCCAGCGTTGTTGAGAGGTCTTGTATAAGGGTTTTCGTACTTGCAGGAAGCTGGCGGTCTTAACGGTGCGTTGCGTCTTATGGAAGTCAAGGCAAGCCGGATCGAAATCCAGGCCACAATAGTCCAGCAAGCGGCGCGTTTCATCTTCCTGGTTCGCTAACATCTGCTCATAGCGGAATGACAAGATGCGGCCGGGAAAAACAGTATCCCAGTGCTCCATCAGTCGCCGGTAGTCATTGTAAAAGTGCGCCAGCTTTATGAGATCAAAACTATAATTCTGGCCCTTGGTAAAATTCTGGAAAAAACAGGAAATGCAGGTATCGAGTGGATCACGTTCCGTGTGAATAATTCTGGCATTCGGGAACATCAGCAAGATCAAACCTGCAAACTGGAAGTTCAAAGGATGCTTGTCGACAACTCGCTTAAACGTGCCTGGCACCAGGGGTTGCAGCAATTTCAGGTATTCACTGGCCAGCGTCTGGTACTGGGCGCCGGTTAGTCCTGGCACACAATTCGGATAGGTCTGCCCTGATCTGCTGATCTGTGCAGCATGGCGCGCCACCAGCTTCATTTCATTTAACTCACCCGCACCGTAAACCGACGGATGACTCGCAAGGATTTGTTCAATCAGGCTGGTACCGGAACGCGGCATACCGATGATAAATACCGGTTGTTCACTCGGGTCACCGACCGTCTCCATCGCATTGACATGTTTCTGGCTGAACACATAAATCGTGTCTTTTACCTGTTGACGAAACTCGGCACTATCAAATTCTTTCTTCGCTGCCGCATTGCCTGACTTGTAGTGTGCAAACGCACTTTTATACTCACCAATGTCATCGAGAAACTTGCCAGCGGCAAAATGGAAATAACATCGGACGTTGTCGGCTAAACCAGGCGACTTCAGTTGATTCATCACCTGGTGATAAAATGGATCAGAACGCTCAAACGTCACCATCTCGGCGAGACCCTGGTAGGCCTCGCCATAGTCGGGTTTTAGACTAATGGCACGCCTGAAGCTTGCTTGCGCATCTGCCAACCTGCCAACGCGTCGATAGATACCCGCGATATTGTGATGAAAGGGCGCCGCGTTGGGATTGATGCCGATCGCTTTTTCGATAAGTGCCATGGCCTCCCTGGCGCGATCCTGTTCATTGCGCACAAGACCCAGAAGATGGTTGGCATCAGGGTTGTCAGGTTCGGTCGCCAGAATTTCCTGGTAGATAGGCTCGGCATCCTCAAAGTTACCGGCGATGTGCAACTCCATGGCCTCATTCAGGCGCTCCAGCGTATCGTTTATATCCATTGGTCAAGGCGCTGTCATTTGACCCATCTGGCCAATCTTTACGGTCACATCGAGAGATTCACCGCTATCAGCGACAATCCTGATAACAAAAGTTTCCCCTGCGACCAGATTTTTCTTTACCCCCATCAGCATGATATGCAACTTGCCGGGAGATAGCTCAATGGCTTGACCCGCAGCAACCGAGAAGTGATGTCGATGCTTCATCCGCATCATGTCGGCTTCGAGAACTGTCTCGTGCATCTGGCCAACTTCAGCGATATCCGTCTCGATCCGATCGATGACAAGAGTTTGCTCACCAGTATTGACCAGTGTGCCGTAAACCGCCGCGGACGTGGCGCCTGGCACAGTCGCCCTTGACCAGGCATTATCCATCACAAGGGGCGAGGCGAGCGCGGCCTGGGTCCACATCAACCAAAAAAATATCAGTAATCGCTTCAACCCTGGTCACCTTATGGAGGATTCGACGCCGATTATATCACCACTGCAATCCCAACCGGTTCTATCACCTTAATTGTCAGGATCGAGCCATTATATATTGACACCAGACAATACCGGGGGGTGTGATTCGACGCGAGTCCGGCCTTTCACACTGTACCCTGTATTCATTCCAATTCATCTGACGTGTCAAATTGCAAACCTGTAAACTGGGCACCTCAATCGATACCGCTGGAATGGTAATGAAAGTCAGTCGATTTTTCCTGTGTAGCCTTGTTTGTTTTGGGTGTTGCGCTGCAACCACATCGTATGGAGTTGAACCTGCGCCAAAAATTGGACTTGTACTGAGTGGTGGCGGTGCCAGGGGCCTTGCGCACATAGGCGTTATACGGGCGCTCGAAGAACAAAATATCAAGATTGACGCCATCGCCGGCACAAGCATGGGAGCGGTGATCGGTGCACTCTATGCTTCTGGCCGTTCGGTTGATGAAATTGAAAGGATTGCGCTCGCAATGGATTGGAGCGCGACTCTCGATGACACCCCGCCGAGAAGTCGCATGTCGTTTCGTCGTAAACGAGACGATCGCCTCAACGTCGTCAGGGGCCAGGCCGCCCTGGAACAGGGCATTTTCAAGCTACCCAAAGGCGTCGTCCAGGGGCAGACATTGCAGGTAGCACTGCAGGAGCAATTCTTGCCAGTAGGCGACATCGCGCACTTCGATCAGCTTGATATACCGTTCAGGGCGGTAGCAAGTGACCTGGTCACCGGAGCAGCTCACGTATTCAGTGATGGACTGCTGGCAACCGCAGTACGGGCCAGCATGTCTATTCCAGGAATTTTTTCACCAGTTGAAATTGACGGCAAAATGCTGGTTGACGGTGGCATCGCCAATAATCTTCCTGTAGACGTGGTCAAGGCCATGGGAGTCGATTACGTCATTGCCGTTGATATCACAACGCCGCTTTATAGTGCAAAGGAGATGGACTCCGTTATCCCGATCATAGAGCAACTCACAACGCTACTTACTTTTAACCGGGCAAGGGAACAATATGCACTGATCAGCAATGATGACCTCCTGGTCACTCCCGATGTGAGCGATATCCACTCGTCCGCATTTGAACTTTCAGAACTCGCGATCAAGCGCGGATATGACGCAATAATTGCTCACCGCAAACATCTGGCAGTCTATGCAGGTTCCGGTACAGTAAACTCCGAAGACGATAAAAAATTTACACTACCCATCATCGACAGTATAGAGGTACGTAACGACAGTAAGTTTTCCAATCATCTCATCCTCTCACGAATCAGCCAGGTCATCGGCGAGCCATTGGATGAGCGCCAATTGAGAGTCGATATCGACTCAATTTACGGCTACGGCTATTTTGAATCAGTTCAATACCGACTTCAGCAAAAAGATCAACACCTTACGCTTGTGATCACGGCGCAAGAAAAATCCCTGGGTAAAGACTTACTCGGCCTTAGCATGGACTTGTTTACCGATACACGTGCCGATAGTAGTTTCAACCTTGGCCTGACCTTTCGAAAATCCGGCCTTACACAAAAGGGAGCGGAGTTCTTTGCCGCTGGCCAGGTTGGACAGGATCCAGGAGTCGAGGCCGAACTCTACTTGCCGCTGGATTTCCGCCAGCGGTTTTACGCTGAACCCTATGCAAGCTACAAAGAGCAGACCCAAAACGAGGTTGAAACCGGGCAGGTCACCTCAAGGATCCGGATTGACCAACTGGTTTATGGGTTATTTATGGGTGTCGAGATTTCCAATAAGGCGATCCTGGGTCTGGGTCATGAGCGCCGAAGCGGCCACATCGATACGTTCGTGGGTCCAACGATGCCCAGGCTCGCTTTTGAGAACGCTTTGCACTATGGGAAGATCGAGTTTGACACAATGGACAACCTTGAATTCCCTTCCAGCGGAACCCTGCTCCAATTGCGCTACGACTTCGTAAATCCTGATGACAGCCTTGCGCGCTACGAAATATTCAACGCCGACCTGGCCCACGCCTTTGCAATCGGGAGACACGCGTTTGTCTTCGATGGCCGTTACGTAAGGAGTACAGGGACCGTCGAACGACACTTGCAGCCCGCCCTGGGAGGAATCAAAAACCTGTCAGGCTTGCCGCGCCAGGGTCTCACAGACAATAACCTGGCCTACCTCAGCCTCACCTACCTGAACCGGTTGAACGACCCTCGCCTGCTTCCACTGGAACTCCCGGTATACATAGGCTTTGCTATCGAATCCGGAAATACCTGGACGGATGCGAGCGATATCAGGTTTGACGATATGATTATCGGTGCTCTGCTGATGCTCGGCGTGGACACACCACTCGGTCCTGTCTATTTTGGATATGGTCGCGCCGAAACTGACGTTAACAGATTTTATATTCGACTGGGGCACTTGCTTCAATAATGGCCAATCATAATATTTATCATCTATTCCGACAGCGATTTGCTGACGAATCTGCCTTCATTTGTACAGGTCAGGGCGAAGTCCAGTATACCTATGGTGATCTGGAACGGCTGAGTGCAGAAATCGCCCGGCAACTTGCTTCGATGGGAATCAATCCCGGGGATCGCGTCATCGTCCAGGTCGAGAAGTCCGCCATGAGTTTGATGGTCTATTTCGGATGCTTGCGCGCCGGATTTGTCTACCTGCCACTCAACACGGCCTATCAACGCCACGAGATCGAATATTTTGTCACCGACGCCGAACCCGCGCTTGTCATATGCGATCCTGCCAATGAGGAGTTATATCAAAAGCTCACCCGCTGTCCTGTACTGACATTGGATGGAGAGGGTCGAGGCAGTCTGCAGCCAATCCCTGAAAGTTACACCGCAGATACTGTGGCTGGCGATATCGTGACCAACGACGCTGACGATATCGCAGTCATTCTTTATACCTCCGGCACTACAGGTCAACCCAAGGGTGCGATGATCAGCCACGGCAACCTCGCAGCAAATGGACTCACGCTGCATGAGGCCTGGCGTTGGCAGCCTGGTGACATCTTGCTACACGCACTGCCCATATTCCACATTCACGGCTTGTTCGTGGCGACACACCTGGCCGTCTTGAATAGCAGCCCGATGCTATTCCTGAACCGATTTGATCCAGCCGCCGTCATCGCCGCGCTACCCAATGCAACGGTGTATATGGGCGTACCGACCAACTATACGCGCCTTTTGGCAAACTCTTCCTTCGACAAACAAGTCTGCAGGAACATGCGTCTTTTTACGTCCGGTTCAGCACCGCTTTTGGTGCAAACATTTAAAGAGTTCGAGGCTCGCACCGGGCATTGCATCGTCGAACGCTATGGGATGACGGAGACGGGAATGAACACCAGCAACCCGGTTGATGGTCAAAGAAAACCTGGTACTGTGGGTCCCCCTTTACCCGGCGTCGAAGCCAGGATTGTCGATTCATCCAATCATCAGGTACCTGTCCTCGAAACAGGCGATTTATTGATCCGGGGGGCTAATGTCTTTAAAGGTTACTGGCGCAAGCCCGGGAAGACTGCCCAGGAGTTTGATCCTGACGGTTTTTTCCGAACCGGGGACCTGGCGCTGGTGGACGAGGACGGTTACATCTCCCTGGTTGGCAGGAACAAGGACCTGATCATAAGCGGAGGACTCAATGTTTACCCGAAAGAAATCGAGTCTGTGATCGACCAGATTCCCGGCGTCATGGAATCCGCTGTCATCGGTATCCCCGATACTGACTTCGGGGAGGCTGTCACGGCAGTGGTGGTACAGGACCAGGACGCTTCACTGGACGAGGCAATCATCATCAGTCACCTCAAGACGACACTCGCAAATTTCAAGGTCGCCAAGCATGTATTCTTCGTCACGGAACTTCCTCGCAACACCATGGGCAAGGTTCAAAAAAACGTACTGCGTGACCAGTTCAGTCAACACGCATAGGGAATGACTCGATGGACCCCGGGCTCGACGGCAAAACCGTACTCATAACCGCTGCATCCGAAGGTATTTCCAGCCAACCTCCGTCGGTCCGGCGGCGTTCAACGTGCCATGGATGCCAACTCTGGCATTGATATCCTGGTAAATAATGCCGGTTTCGATGGCTATGCCCTTATGATGGCGCAAGGACTGCTTGATTCAAGGGCTGGAAGTTCCTAGTCTTGAGTCATTCCAAATAAAGGTGAAATTGCTATGGCGACCACAATTCTTCCGGAGAACGTGAATCAACGCGACCTGGTACGGCAGGATGACTTGCTGATCGGGCCATTGCTGACACCGGCCAATAGCGCCAGGCACCTGGGCGCTGGTAGCATTCACGATGACGCCACGGCAAAGAAGCTCGGCTTTCGAGGTGGCACAGTGGCAGGCTCCCTTCACATGGAACAGTTCCCGCCACTCGCAACCCGGATCTTTGGAGACAGGTGGTGGCAATCAGGGGGGTTGTCACTGTATTTCCGCTATGCAACGGCCGATCTTGAGCCGGTACGTTGTTTCTCAAAGACCAACGGGGACCTGACCAGCATTGCCGCCGCGCGGGTTAACACGTGGATGGAAGATGACCAGGACCACCTGGTTGCCGAGGGCACCATGAACATTGGCGGCCCTGATCCAGATTCACCGCTTCGATTAAGGATAGCCGAAACACCGGCACCCGAGGATATCCGTATCCTCGAACATGTCCGCGTTGGCGCGACCAGTGAGGCAAGAGCGACCCGCATCGACAAGGACGTGGTAGACCAACGATTGGCAGTGATTACTGCTCCCCTATCCGTCTATAGCGAGTCACCGGCCTACTTGCCGCCGAGTCTGATTGTCAGGATCATGCGCCCGGCAGAGGCCGGCATCCTGCCACGGCACGACAATATCGGAGTCGGCTTGTTTGGCGCCATAGAAGTCCAACATATCCAGGGACCCGTGCAGGCAGACACAGATTACACCTGCACCGCCACTGTGCTTGCCGTCAGTGAAACGCCAAAAACAGAATACCTTTGGTACGAGAGCAAAGTCTTTGACATTGCCGGTAATGAGATCGCACACATGTTGATGATGCTTCGGTTTATGAAAGCATCTTCATCACTCTGGGCGTCATAGGAAGTCAACGTCACAGGTGATCGCCCGTGATAGAATTTGCGGCGACACGATAGCCGCGACATCCCATGATAAAACTCGGCATCCTGGCATCCAGCCGGGGCACCAACTTCCAGGCCATTATCGATGCTTGCGCAAGCGGCAGGCTCGACGCAAAGCCAGTGATTGCTATCAGTAACAATAGCAGGGCGATCGCGCTGGCAAGAGCTCGCGATGCGGGCATTCCTGTGGCGCATCTGTCCGGCACCACGCACCCGGACGAACGTGAACTGGACGCGGCGATTACCAAAACGCTCACAACCCATGAGGTGGATCTGGTCATTACTGCTGGCTATATGAAAAAACTCGGGCCCCTGACCCTGACCAAATTTTCCCGACGAATCATCAATGTGCATCCGTCCCTGCTACCTCGCCATGGCGGCAAGGGCATGTATGGTATCAACGTCCACAGGGCAGTCATCGAGAGCGGCGACCACGAGACCGGGATAACGATCCACTACGTGAATGGTGAATATGACACAGGGCCAATCATTGCACAGAAGTCGATCCCGGTATTGCCGTCTGATACGCCTACGTCCCTGGCCGATCGTGTTCTGGCCGAGGAACACAAATTCCTTATCGACACCCTGGCCTCGATAATTGGCCCCAAAACTTGAACAAACCATGGAATACCACTACTCTTGCGGCTTATGAACCCGTTACCGGCAATCGCAATCATCATAATTAACATTATCCGAACAGGAATGGTGGGTTGATGCTTGCCCAAAAGCATTTGATACCCGCCGAATGGCGGGTTTTTTCGTTATGGACCAGTCAAATCAGGAATGAATCGAGGACAGGACAGCAAACCAGTGAGTGAGACAGTGAGCAATAACGAGTCATTCTCTTTTGTGGATGAAGAACACAAGGTGCTTGACCTATGGAAGGAACACGACGTATTCCGTAAATCCCTTGAGCAAACCGCCAATTGTGCGCCTTATATCTTTTATGATGGCCCCCCTTTTGCAACCGGTCTTCCTCACCATGGACACCTGGTAGGCTCAATTCTCAAGGATGCGGTACCGCGCTATTTCACCATGAAGGGCCGGTATGTGCAGCGCCGATTCGGGTGGGACTGCCACGGCTTGCCAATCGAGCATGAAATCGACAAGGCGCTCGGCATGTCCTCCATCGAAGCAGTGGAAAAACTGGGTATCAAAGGCTACAACGATGAGTGCCGTGCGATTGTCCAGCGTTACACAAGCGAATGGGAGAAGACCATCACCCGAATCGGACGGTGGGTCGACTTTGAAAATGACTACAAAACGATGGATCCATGGTACATGGAATCCGTCTGGTGGGTCGTAAAACAACTGTGGAACAAGGATCTGGTTTATCGCGGCGTAAAAGTTGTACCTTTCTCGACTGCCCTTGGTACTGTGCTTTCAAACTTTGAGGCAACTTCCAACTATCAGGATGTGCAAGATCCTGCAGTCACAGTGATTTTTAAGCTCAAGCAAGAGAATGCTTACATGGCGGCATGGACCACGACTCCCTGGACCTTGCCTTCAAACCTTGCCCTTTGTGTCGGACCCGATATCGACTATGTCAAAGTTCATGACAAGGACATGGGTGTGGATATCTACGTCGCAGCCGCAAGACTGGAAGACTTCGGCAAGGGCCGGACCCAGTCGGAAATCTCCCGGATCAAGGGCTGTGATCTGGTGGGTATGACTTATGAACCGTTATTTGACTATTTTGTTGACCTTGAGAGCGAAGGCGCGTTCCAGGTCGTGGCGGACGACTATGTGACAACAGAAAGTGGTACCGGCATCGTCCATCAAGCGCCTGCCTTTGGTGAAGACGATTTTCGCGTGCTCAAGGCTGCAAACATTGATGCCATTGTTTGCCCGGTGAACATGGAGGGCCAGTTTACCAGCGAGGTACGTGACTTTGCCGGAATGCACGTTAAGGACGCCGACAAACATATCATCAAGATGCTCAAGGACCGGGGTAGCTTGTATCGCCAGGACGTCATCAATCACAGCTATCCATTCTGTCCGCGCTCCGATACGCCGATAATCTACCGCACCATTGATTCCTGGTATGTGAAGGTCGAACAGCTCAAGAATCGGCTTATTTCCGCCAACCAGCAAATCAACTGGGTCCCCGGACATATCAGGGATGGACGCATGGGCAATTGGCTCGAAGGCGCTATCGATTGGGCGATTTCCAGAAACCGTTACTGGGGCACACCCCTGCCCATCTGGATCAACGATACGACGGGCAAGGCGATATGCGTCGGGTCAAGGGATGAGTTGGAACAGTTAACCGGGGTTCACCCCGATGACCTGCACCGGGAGAATGTAGACTCGTTGACTTTCTCTGTCCCCGAAGAAGAGGGAACTTACCACCGCATTGAGGAAGTTCTGGATTGCTGGTTTGAATCAGGTTCAATGCCGTACGCACAGCTACACTATCCGTTTGAAAACCAGGCCCTGTTCGAGAAAGGGTTCCCGGCTGAATTTATCGCCGAGGGGCTGGACCAGACTCGCGGCTGGTTCTATACACTTATCGTCCTCGGCATCGCCTTGTTCGACACGCACCCGTTCAAAAACGTAATTGTCAACGGTATTGTGATGGCAGAGGACGGCAAGAAGATGTCCAAGCGCCTCAAGAATTACACACCACCGGACGATCTTATGGAAACTTACGGTGCTGATGCCTTGCGCCTCTATTTGATCAACTCGGGTCTTGTCAAAGCGGAAGAACAAAGATTTTCTGATTCCGGGGTCAAGGATATGGTTCGCAGGGCACTGCTACCATGGCTCAATGCTTTCAAATTCCTGAAGACCTATGCCGAAATAGACAACTGGAAACCATCAGAACGTTTTATACCGTCCAGCAATATTACCGACCAGTGGATACTCTCACGACTGCAATCGTTGACTGCCAACATTTCCAACGAGATGGAAAACTATCGCCTGTACAATGTCGTCCCTGCCCTTTTCCTGTTTATCGAGGACCTGACGAACTGGTATATCCGTCTCAACCGTTCACGCTTCTGGACTGATGAACTCACCGCGGACAAACACGCTGCATTTACAACACTTTATACAACCCTTTACGAACTCACGCTCGCAATGGCGCCCTTTGCACCCTTTCTCGCGGAAACTATCTTTCAGGAACTTCGCAAGTTCAGTCATGTGGAGCTCCCGATTTCTGTGCATCTATGCACCTATCCTGAACCTGAAAAGGACTTGATCAACCCCATACTTGAGCGTGCTGTCACCCGCATGCAACACATCATCCTGCTTGGCCGCCAGAAGCGTAATCAGGAGAAAATCAAAACCAAGTACCCCTTGCCGAGTCTTACTGTTATTCACAAGGAGCAAGGGCTGCTGGATGAAATTGCAAAACTGGAAGACTACATCCAGGCAGAACTCAACGTGAAGTCTGTCACTTATTCCAGAGACGAGAACCAGTATATCAACTTGTATGCCAAACCCAATTCACCGGTGCTTGGCAAACGCCTCGGTAAAGACTTCAAGAGATTCAAGGAAATGATTGAAGCGCTGGACACTGACGCCATCAATCGACTCCAACAGAAAGGTGAGCTCAAATTGGACACCGAAATTTTCAATGTCGACGAAATTCTGGTGTTCCGAGAAGCGCGCGCTGGCACAAACGCCATATCCGACCGGTTCGTGTCAATCGATATCGACTGCGAGTTGAATGATGAACTGGTACTGGAGGGTCTGGCCCGAGAGGTGGTCAATCGAATCCAGCGTTCGCGCCGGGACCTTGGTTTCAACGTCGTGGATCGCGTTGATATTACCTATTCTGCTTCGGATGCCATTTGCGATGCGATTGCGACCCATAAGGATTACATCATGGGTGAAACCCTGGCCGTGTCTCTTACAGAAAAAGAAGGGACTCACGCACTGAACTTTGACATTGAAGGCAATGATTTAACAATGACCATCAAAAAGTCAGCAGCAAAACGCCAGGTTTCCTAGACTGGCTGATTGAGACCCAATGCCTCATGCACCTTCGCAAGAAACTCATCGACGTTGAATGGTTTTTTGACAAAGTAAGCATCCGGGTCATTTTCGATGCTCTGCGCAACCTGTTCCTGATGATAGCCACTAACCAGTATGACAGGGACATTGGAGCCTGCCGATCGCACCTTGCGATAGATCTCGCCACCAGACACTTTTGGCATGGTGCAATCGAGCAGCAACAGGTCAAATTGTCCCGCATGGTCTTCAAATATCTGTAATGCCTCTTTGCCGTCCTCGGCGAACGTCAGGATGAATCGATCAGCCTCGAGAATGGAGCCCATGAGGCTCCGAATTCTTGGATCATCATCAGCGAGCAGTACCCTACCTTGTAACCTCTCCCCTGGCTGCACGCCAGGATGATCGTTGTCGCTCTTCTCTTCATAGGAAATGACCGGAAAATACACGCCAAACCGGGACCCTCTCCCTTTCTGAGTACTAACACTGATAAAACCATTGTGCTGGCGAACAATGCCGGACAGGGATGACAGTCCCAACCCCTTGTTAGTCTGTTTCTCCGAGTAAAAGGGATCGAATATACGCGCAATCTGGTCCTCATTCATACCGATACCTGTATCGGTAACCTGCAGGAAAAGATAAGCGCCAGGCTCTCGATCCTCCGCAAAGAAACTGGCTCGCAGTAACGTATCATTGACATCGGCAATGCCTGTCGAGACCTCGATTACCCCACTTTTACCTTCGATCGCATCGACTGCATTGGCAATCAAGCTCATCACCACCTGCCCCAGCTGGATTTTGTCTCCCTTTAACATTGGCAGGTCTCGTGGCAGGCGCTGTACCAACTGTATTTTTTGGGGTACAACCGAGCGCATCAGGCCCGACATATCATCCACCGCATGCGATATATCCACCAGTTCAATCCTGGATGCGCTCTTGCCCGCATAGATCAACATCTGCGATGTCAAGTCTACCGCTTGCCGTGCGCCGGACATCACCATGTACAGGTCTTTTCGAATCTCACTATCGGAAGGCAGCTTCTTCATGGCAAGACTGGCATAGCCGAGGATACTGGTTAGCATATTATTGAAGTCGTGGGCCATGCCCCCTGCCAGCAGGCCGAGACTCTCCAGCTTTTGAGCATGGGTGAATTGAAGCTCCAGCCGTTTTCGCTCTTCCACCGACTCTTCGAGACGTTGGTCTTTACTAAACAGGTCCCGGATGGTTCTCTCGGATGTGATCAGGATCAGGGACACGCCAATCAGTAAGTGAACCAGAACTTCCAGCAAACCATAGTGGCCAGTGGAACTGTCATCCGTATAAAAGGATTTGGCGATAGCGACACAGATCGCCACCACCATGAGGCCGGCGAAACACAAGGACCCGATCGACTCCCTGTCCCGTCCCCGCATAAGCAGGAAAGCCGCGAGCCCCATAATCAGCAGGCCTGGCAAAAAAACTACAAACCTGGTCATCCACGTCACATCGCCCTCAAGGTACAAGTGAATCAATGCAACAACGAGCATTACAGAGGTAGCAACCAAAAGGGCCCGGGGATATACCCTTTCCACCAGGTCAGTGGTACAGGCCAACAATAAGGCGGAGTAAAATAGGCCAACCGCACCCGTCACGGCGACTTCCGATAACGGACTGACGTCGATGAAACTTGCATGGTCAATCAGTTGGAGCGGTATCACGGCAAGAATCGAAAGCGCGCCGAATTTCAGGAATGGATAACCGAGCTTTCGATAGTAGTGTACCAGTACGACCACGAGCACCAGATCAAAAAAATGGACAAAAGCAAGGCTATAGGCTGATTGCATCAGGTGCTTTGGGTTAAAAGGGGAGGTAAAGTTTCCACCTGCATTCAGTGGGTGTCAAACGCAAGTCGCGGTATAGTTAGATTTTTACCCGGCTGATGAACCAAATGGATGAACTCCTTGATCGCCCTTTAAGCGAGATTGCGACTGCCATCAGGGATGGCAAGGTAGCCTCGTCACGTATCGTCAGGGCATTCCTCGACCGTATTGAGAGCGTAAATCCCGACCTCAATGCCGTTGTCTACTCGACAGCGGAGCTGGCAATGAAATATGCCGCAAAGTGTGACGCCGAACTGGCCAATGGCAGCCTGCGTGGCCCTCTCCACGGCGTACCTATGACCATCAAGGATAGCCTGGACACCAGCGACGCCATCACTACCTGGGGTACAACGGGCAGGAAAGACTTTCGCCCCGGTCGAGATGCTACTTGCGTCCGACGCCTCAAAGACGCTGGTGCAATCTTGATGGGCAAGACCAACACACCTGAATTTACGCTCTGGTTCCAGACGGATAATCTCATCTACGGTCGCACCAACAATCCATTTGATCTGGACCGAACCCCAGGTGGTAGCAGCGGTGGCGCCGCTGCGATCATCGCAGCCGGGGCATCACCTTTTGACATAGGCACCGATACAGGCGGAAGTATCCGCCTGCCTAGTCACTTCTCGGGTATTGCAGGCATCAAACCCACCACTGGCAGGGTTCCGTGTACAGGTAACGCCTTGCCAAGCTCGGGACTTTTGGCACCCCTCAGTCAACCCGGCCCACTGGCACGATACGTGGAGGATCTGGCATTGGTGTTGGAGCTGATCAAGGGACCCGACCTGATTGATCCCAACGCCGTCGAGGCAGTCTGGCATCCGCCCATGGATGTTGACGTTACCAGCCTGCGCATTGGTTTTCATAGCGATAACGGAATCCGGGCACCGATGGCCGAAATTTCATTGGTAATTACCAGGGTATGCGATCTGATACGTGACGAAGGCCTGCCCGTCACAGAAGTAAGGCCACCCGGCATAGAGATGACGGACTTGATCATGTCACGGGTGTTTACCGCAGACAGTGGTGACATGCTCGACGCCCTGGTGGAAGACTGTCGTACAACGGAGCCAACTGAACGGGTCAAGCGAAGCCTTGCGCGCCCACCGCTTGATATCAGTCCCCGGGAATTTGCCCAGATCCTGACGTTGTGGGACAACTATCGTAGCTCAATGCTGGGTTATTTCGAAGATTTTGACATCCTCCTGTGCCCTGTGAATGCCAATACGGCGCTACTCCACGGTACCGAAGAAGACCTGAAGGATTACAGTTACACCACGGCATTTAACCTGACAGGCTGGCCCGGTACTGTCATCCGGGCCGGCACCGACTCGAAAGGCCTCCCGATCGGGCTGCAGATAGTGGCAAGACCGTTTCGGGAAGATCACTGCCTGGCACTGGCCCATTGGCTGGAGCAAAGGCTCGGGCCCTTTCCAGCGCCCCTGATTAGCGCAGTAAACCAACCAGCCGTTTCGCACGTCTAATGATCCTGAGACGCGGCCATCGGGTGAAGCATCGCTCACTGATCGTACCGCTATACCGGGCCATCGCAGCCGACTGGCATCAGCCGCCCGCTAACAGTATCCTACGCAGCCGTCTACGCGTTTCGCCTGGTTTGTTCTTACTTTGTTTAAGTTGAGGAAGGTTTATGAGATTTACTGATACAGTCAAACTAGCCCTGGTTTGCCTGACTGGCCTCCTGTTTTGCGGGTCCGTCAATGCCGCAACCCTTGCCGAGGTCTATGAGCTGGCCGTGACGAACGATCCTGAACTAGCGGCAGCGGAAGCCAATTACCTGGCTCGCAAGGAAGTGCGGTCCCAGGGTCTGGCAGGCATTCTCCCGACGGTTGTAGTCCAGGGTTCAACCTCAACCAACGAACAGACGAAAGTTCTACCAGAGCCGTCAACCACGCTGAACTTCAACAGCCACTCGTGGCAGGCCGTCCTGACTCAACCACTGTTTCGTATGGACCGATGGTTCCAGTTCAGGCAGTCACAGAATATTGCGGCCCAGGCATTGGCGGACTTTAGCTCCCAACAACAGGAACTGGTGTTCCGGGTCGCCGATACGTACCTCAACATACTTGAAGCACAAGATCGCCTGACCTCAGCCAAAGCCGAACGCGACGCGGTTCAACGCCAGCTGGAACAGGTACAACAAAGATTTGATGTGGGCCTGGTCGCTATTACCGATGTACTTGAGTCTACAGCCGCGTACGACACGTCTATGGTCAACGTCATTGAAGCAGAAGGCGCCCAGGTTATTTCATTTGAGAACTTGCTGAGACTGACCGGACGCCACATAACGGAGATCAATGAACTCGCACAAGAGTTCCCCATTGAACTTCCAGATCCCAGAAACGAAGATGCATGGGTCGAGGCGGCGCTTTCGAACAACTATTCATTAATCGCTGCGCGAGAAGGTGTCAAGGCGGCGCAGCGACAAGTGCAGATCGCCAGAAGTGGACACTTGCCAACTGTCAATGCTGAAATATCCTATGCTGAATCTGCATCAGGTGCCGGCGGGTTTTTTGGTTCCGAAATCGAGCAGTCATCGGCGGCACTCAGGTTCAGTGTACCGGTTTTCGCAGGTGGTGGGACCCGTTCTATCGCCAAACAAGCCGGTTACAGGCTCGACGAGGCACAACGCAACCTGGACCTGACACAAAAAACGGTAGTGGAGAATACGCGTACCCTCTACACGGCAATCACAACGGATGTCGCGCGAGTAAATGCTCGCTTGAAGAATATCGAGTCCAGCCAGAGTGCACTCGACGCCACACAGACGGGATACGAAGTCGGCACGCGAAACATTGTCGATGTCCTGCTGGCGCAGCAACGTCTGTATCTTGCAGAATTCCAGTACGCCAGTGCAAGATACCAGTACATTCGAGATACGCTGCGCCTCAAACAGGTGGTGGGAACATTGAGTCCTGACGACGTTTACGCGCTGAACGACTACATATCCGACGAAAGCACCGTCGGCAAGACATCTGCGATTGTCCGTTAGATTGCCGCCAAAAAGTTCATTAAACAGTCCGTTGACCGGCCAATAATAATCGCCTCGCTCCCGGATTGGGCGGAACAACCGGACAATCTGGTAATCTATTCAATATAGATTCCAATTGGGGCCAAACTGTGAGAATAAAGATACTTCTGAGCCTGTCTCTGGCTGTGCTGGCTGTTGCGGTAATTACCTATGCCACCACCCAATCCGGGACAGGGGAGCAGGAGACAGCAATTCCGGCTGCAAACGTGCCGGGGGCAGCGCTGGCAACCGCCCTGACCGATGATGAAAGCAACAACATCGCCGTCTATCGTGATATCAGTCCATCAGTGGTCTTTGTAACCAATACCCAGTTGCGTCGACAGATGTTTTCACTGAACGTCATGGAAATCCCACGCGGCAGCGGCACAGGATTTGTCTGGGATGCCTCCGGTCTCATCGTCACCAATTTCCATGTTGTATACGGTGCCAACAAAATTACGATAACGCTTCGGTCCGGCAACAGCTATGAGGCAGAAGTGGTCGGTGCCGCGCCGGAGAAAGATATTGCAGTTCTCCGAATCAAGGCACCTGATGAGAAGTTGAGCGCCATACCGTTGGGCAATTCAGACGACCTTACTGTTGGACGAAAGGTGCTGGCGATCGGTAATCCCTTTGCACTCGATACGACCCTGACCGTGGGTGTCGTCTCTGCCCTGGGTAGGGAAATCAAATCCATGAACAATCGCACTATCAATAATGTGATCCAGACCGACGCGGCAATTAATCCTGGGAACTCCGGTGGCCCCCTGCTCAATTCAAGTGGTGAACTGGTGGGAGTCAACGCCGCAATCTTCAGCCCTAGCGGTGCCAGCGCCGGCATTGGCTTTGCAATCCCCATCAACACGGTAAAACGAATTATTCCTCAACTGATCGAGCACGGTAAATTATTTCGGCCAGTGCTCGGTATTGAGACCATGACGGACTACTGGGCGAATCGCCTGCGAGTCAAAGGCGTCGCGGTACTATCGGTGCGCAGGGGATTGCCAGCTGATGAGGCTGGCATGATTGGTGTCCGGGAAGACGTCAGGGGTAATATTCATCTCGGTGATGTGATCATTGCTATTGACGATGAACCGGTAACGGACGAGGATTCGTTATTGACACTATTGGAACAGTATCAGCCCGGCCAGACGGTGAAGGTCACAACCATGAAAGACGATACGATTCATCACTACGAGGTCGAACTCAGCGCACCCGAGGATTGAAGGACTGAACCTCAAAGAGACGGGTAGAAACCGATCAAAAAGACGTTGACTGAATCGGTTAAAGAACAACAATAACTTGCAGGAAGACGGATATGTTCCTGGCATCCTTGACCCTAGAACAAAAAGAAGCGTTCATCTGCCTCGCCCACAATGTAGTCGTATCTGACGGAGATCTGTCTGTCGGTGAGCGTGTCATGATGGATACGATGCGAACCGAAATGAACTTACCCGACTCATTCGAGGCAAAGTACATCACACTCGAGGGTATCGAAGAAATCTTCGATACCCGGCGATCAAGAACCATCGCCATGCTGGCACTGATCCACCTCGGCTATGCGGATGGTGCTTTTGAGGTAGAAGAACAGTGTTTTATCGCTGACTTATGTCGCGCGTTTGAAATCTCGGAATCGGATTTTGGCCTTATCCAGAATTGGGTGAGGCGTTATATCGCACTTGAACGGGAAGCCCAGTCCCTCATGACCAGTTCCCAGGTCAGGTAAGCGATGCATTCCAACTACCGGAGATTACCGGTATCACATCTACTACTGGTAATTACCGCGTTTTTTTTCCTCGGCCTATCCATCGCAGGCTGCAGTCCCGCCGAAGACCGGGTAGTAGAGCCCCCGCAGGAAGAAGAGTCCCCACAGGAAGTAGAGCCTCCGCAGGAAGATAAGTCTACAGGCACTAAGTCGCCGGTTCCGATGCAAAGGCCCGATGAACCTGACCAGGCCGATTCAGCTGAACGACTATTGGCAAGTCCTCCGGCGAATTTCAAGTTGATCTACCAGTTTAATAACAGCGACACCCGAATCGTTGAATTCGTACCGAACGATGAGTCGGACACGGACTGGAACACCAGGCTCACGTTTGAGTCCCATGCCCATCTGGTTGATTCAGACCCCATTGAAGTACTGATTGCTGAAGTCAAACGTCTCCAGGATACCTGTAACTTTGTCCAGAATTTCAATTTGTTTTCCGGTTTCGAAAACGGCTATCCCACCTCTGTGCGCCTGATGATGTGCGGGACCAATCTAAAGCTCGATATCGGTGAAGTTTCTCTCACCAAAGTTATCCAGGCGACCGATTACCTATACCTGATTTCCGTAACGAGACGCGTGGTGCCATTTGAAATACACGATGCCGAGGTTGAACCACCCGAAATTGCGGTCTGGTCCAATTATTTATCACATATCACGGTCTGCGACGAGTCAGATATGAGCCATCCATGTGCGGAAACTACAACCGAGTAGCTTAACGCGCTGGCAAGGTTTAGCGTACACATCTGCGGCTCGCGATGGCAAATGTCCGCAGGTCAGCACCCGCGAAAGAGTGCATGATGGCCATCATGTCAGGGTTAATCTCCGCTTTTTCTTTCAACCTGTTTCCCGGCACCTGCATCCTTTGTAATGCACTGACGCAGCGGCCGATTGATCTTTGCGAGCCTTGCCAACGGGATCTGCCACACGCCCGTTCGGCCTGTGATATTTGCGCTCTGCCACTACCTTATGTGGGTACCTGCGGCAGGTGCCTGGCCCAGCCACCCTATTTCCAACGTGCCTTCGCGGCGTTTATCTATGAATCACCCGTCGATAGACTGGTCAACGAATTTAAGAGCGGCCGACGACTGGTGGGTAAAGTGCTGTCTGACATTCTGGCAGCCGAGTTTGCAACCACTTCAAAACGAGAGGATATTCCGGACCTGCTCATTCCAGTGCCCTTGACCCGATCACGCATACATCAGCGGGGATTCAACCAGGCGCTCGACATTGCCGTCCACGTGTCAGACAGGATCAAGGTACCGGTGGCACAAGATATCTGTCATCGCATAAAGGAGACACCGCAACAAAAGACCCTGGGTGCTGCGTCGCGGAAACGAATTCTGCGCGGTGCGTTCGAAATCCGGGGTGATATCCAGGGAAGATCCATCGGTCTGGTTGACGATGTTGTCACCACCGGGGCCAGCGCCTCTGAGATTGCACGAACACTGCTCATGAGTGGGGCAGAATCGATTTCGGTACTTGCACTGGCCAGAACGCCAGTTCACAGCGGAGTTTCACAACACGCCTGACCGCGCCTGTGTTAAAGTCACCAGTCTCATCGACTTCAAATATTATCCGGAATGGACTGGGAACTTATCAACATCTCGGAAGAATTTCTCCCGGGGGTCAAACCACCGGAACAGTGGGAGTACTCGTATCATATTGTCATCTCGGATGATGAGATACTGACCATCGACGGCGTACACCCCTTTCGACCGCTCACACAGGATGAATTCCGCTGGCTGGGCATTGACGTGCTGAACGAACACTATCTGGGAAGCATCGGCGCAATGCCGGTCTTCGCAAGCGAGGTGGACCCGGATGCCGACAATCCACCAGGCTACGAATTTGAAACCTTGCGATCATTTCTTGGTCGTGTAGAAGAACCTGTATTCAATTTGATCGGGCGCGCGAAACAGATCGTGGACTGGCATCGTAATCATCAGCATTGCGGCCAATGTGGTGGCCTGACAGTGGCTTCAGAATTTGACCGCTCGCGACAGTGCCCGGACTGTAACCAGCTTTTCTATCCGCGACTGGCACCTTCAATCATCGTGTTGATCACCCGGGGTGAGGAAATGCTGTTGGCGCGAAACGTTCGCGCCCGGAGCAATTTCTATTCAACCCTTGCCGGTTTTATCGAACCAGGTGAGTCAATCGAAGAAGCAGTACATCGGGAAGTCATGGAAGAGGTCGGTATTCGAATCAGGAATCTTGCGTATTTCGGTAGTCAGTCATGGCCCTTCCCCAACTCACTCATGCTCGGTTTTCATGCCGAGTATGACAGTGGCGAATTGGTGCTACAGGAAGACGAAATCGCCGAGGCACGCTGGTTTCATTATACTGATTTGCCCCATAGGCCCACCAACGTTTCCATTTCAGGCTGGCTTATCGACGAATTTGTTCGTCGGCTACAGGGTGACCGCCGTTGATAATTGTATAGCATTGCGCTCATGAACGAGGCGGATTTCACAGCATTATGGCTGACGGTAAAACTTGCGACCGTGACTACAATCATCCTGGTTATTGTTGCCACTCCGCTCGCCTGGTGGCTCGGCCGAACACAAACCCCCTTTAAAATACTGATAGAACCCCTGGTTGCACTACCCATTGTGCTGCCGCCCACCGTGATGGGGTTTTACCTGCTGATCGCATTCGCACCTGAAAGTATTGTCGGTGAGTTCTGGCAGTGGCTGACCGGACAACAACTTGCATTTACCTTTAACGCACTGGTCATCGGTTCGGTCATTTATTCGCTGCCCTTTTATGTCCAACCTTTGCAGGTCGCATTTGAGAATCTGGAACAGGGTCTGCTGGATGCGGCGGCGACTCTTGGGGCCAATCCCGTTGACCGTTTCTTTTCGCTGGTTGTCCCTGCGTGCCGCAATGGTTTCATCACAGCTGGCTGCCTTGCCTTTGCCCATACCATCGGCGAGTTCGGTATCGTCCTTATGATAGGCGGCAGTATTCCCGGCGAGACTCGCGTGCTTTCGATCGCCTTGTTCGAAGAGGTCGAGACGCTGAATTACGACAGGGCCCATACGATTGCAGGGAGCCTTATGGTATTTGCATTCGTGCTCCTGCTCCTGGTGTACTCATTTAACCGCCACTTCAAGCTGGGCGCACCGGGATACAATCGAAAATGATTTCCGCAGACATCCACATCACGCGACCGGGCGGCTTTACACTTGATGTCCAATTGCACCTGGGTGATGGTGTTAGTGCGCTATACGGACCTTCCGGGGCCGGCAAGACCTCGATTTTACGCCTGCTTGCAGGACTGGAGCGTGGCACCGGGGATGACACCATCAATATTCGCGCCGATGACGTCGAGTGGCAAGGTCGCCGGGGCTTTGTTCCATCCTATCAGCGCAAAATTGGTTATGTATTCCAGCGCCCCCAACTGTTCCCTCACCTCAACGTCGAGAAGAACCTGGCCTACGCCATCAAACGAGTGCGCAGCGACCAGGCCCCCGCACTCGCGCAGGTCCAGGAATGGCTCGACCTCTCGGAACTATTGGACAAACGAGTTGACCAGCTCTCCGGTGGTGAGGGGCAACGCGTCGCGATCGGGCGCGCACTTCTAAGCGGTGCCAGGTACCTGTTATTGGACGAACCCCTTGGTTCGGTGGACCAGGCCGCCAGGTGGCGAATCCTGCCTTACCTGGCTCGTTTACACCGGGAACTCGATGTGCCGATGATCTATGTCAGCCACTCACTTGATGAAGTCAATTACCTGGCCGACGTTGTTTATATGATTGAATCAGGACGGGTGGCAGCGGCAGGGTCTGTTTTCGAAACCAGTGCCTCACTGGAATTCAACAAAAATGAGAGCGATAGCCTCGCCGCGGTGGTTCACTGCAAGGCAGTGAACTATGACGCCGCATTCGGACTGGCAGAATTCAGCCTCGGTCGCCAGTCATTGTATGTGGCATCCGACGGTCCTATAACCGGGTCAGGCTACCGCGTGCGTATTCCCGCCCGGGATGTCAGTATCACGCTGGTCAAACCCGAAAATACCAGCATTCTTAATATTATGGTCGCTACAGTCGACGACATGGAGGAACCTGTGCCACTAACCGGCGCCAGCGTACTTGTCCGACTCGCGGTCGATGATCAATTCATCCTTGCACGCATTACCAGAAAATCCTTGTCCCACCTCGGCCTCAGAAAAGGTCTTGAAGTCTATGTCCAGATCAAAGGCGTAGCATTGTTGACCGACAATGTCAGTTGACACTCATCCGTTTACCAGGCTTACACCGGATCTGGTCATGGACGCGGTGGAAAGTGTCGGCTTGCGATGTGATGCCCGCATTCTCGAACTCAACAGCTATGAGAATCGCGTTTACCAGATCGGTATAGAGGACGCCACGCCGGTTATCGGAAAATTTTATCGCCCGGACCGCTGGAGCGACAAACAGATCATTGAGGAGCACGACTTCACGATCGAACTCAACAAGAAGGATATCTCCGCGGTACCGCCACTGGACCTGGGTGGCGGAACGACACTGGGAAACTGGGATCATTTTCGGTTTGCGCTCTATGAACGTCGAGGTGGACGCGCGCCCGACTTCGACAATCTTGAGAATCTGGAAATACTCGGACGTCACATCGGCAGGATCCACTCCGTCGGAGCAGGCAAGCAATTCAAACACAGACCCACCCTTTCGGTGGAAGAATATGGAGACCAGACCCGTACCTATCTGATCAAGAACAACTTTATCCCGTTCGAATTGCAGGATGCCTATAGCGCCGTCACTTCCGAGTTGCTGGGCCAACTAAAGGACATACTCAAGGGCCATCGCCTGATTCGCTTACACGGCGATTGCCACATTGGAAACATATTATGGCGGGATGACTTGCCCCATTTTGTCGACTTTGATGATGCCCGCAATGGCCCGGCAATCCAGGACCTCTGGATGATGTTGTCTGGTGACATGGAAGAAAAAAGCCAACAGATGTCACGCATCCTTTACGGCTACCGTGCCTTCTATGAATTCAGCCTATCTGAGCTGCGCCTCATCGAACCCCTGCGCACACTGAGAATTATGTACCATGCCGGTTGGTTAGCGCGGCGCTGGGATGACCCTGCGTTCCCCCGGGCTTTTCCTTTCTTTAATACACACCACTACTGGTCGGAACAGGTCCAGCAATTGAGAGAGCAACGTGAGAAGCTTGATCAGGCACCATTGCAATTATTTGACTAACGACGCATCTCGCATAACGCCATGGGTGACCTTGTTTACAATGGGATTGGCGTACATCGCTAGCCATTGCCGACGCAGGTGTTCCGGACAGGTTGCCAAACGAAGGTCAAATTCAGCGCTTTCATCGCCCTCTACAAGCCCACGCACTCCCTCCCAGGTCTCGCTGTAGGGAGACTTCTCAGCCAGCGCGGCGAGCGCCAGCAGGTTGATGGGGAAAATCTTGAGTCCCGATAAAATCTGTTGGTCCAATTCGCTCGCCACCTGTTCAGGCGTTTGGTAATGCCCATCGAGGGGCTTGCCAAAGCTCACATGCACCCGACCCTTGAATCCGCCAAGACCCCTTGCCAGACTCAGCAGGTCTTCGCCCGGTGGTTTGATGTAGCTACCATCCGCGGCAATCGCAAATAATTCTTTCGCTTTACTGACATCACACGGATCAAATTCATACGATATAGCAACCGGCACCAGATTCAGGTCGCAAACCACCTCAGGAAACGGCTTCTTTCGTTCTGCCAGCGCCAACATCTTGATAACAGCCACATCCGTCAGGTCCATTGCATCCTTGGCCCGCCCTTCTGCCTGGGCGATCCATATCGACTGTCCATCTTCCAGTGTCTGGCGAACAAAACGAGAAGATACCAGAAGTGCCGCATACAACTTCTTTGCGCCTGATACAGATCGTTTGATAAAAAAGCTCTTATTGAGCTTCATAAGATCGGTGACGAACTGACGCTGTACCAGGTTATCACCGACGGCAATTCGCGCGGTGTCAAGGCCGGATTCGTGCAGTGCAAAGTCAACCAACATCGAATCGCCTGCAATATCCCGATGATTGCTAACAAAGACATAAGATTTATCTTTCGACAGGGACTCAATACCATCGTAAGTAAATGAGGTCATCGTTTCATTGACCAGCTTGCGAACATAATACGCAATCACCTGTTGGAACGACTTGATATCGGTCACCTGTCCCAACAGTTGCTTTACCCGGCGACGCGCCAGTATCCGAACAAGCCCGGGTAACACACGGGCAAGGCGAGGTGAATCGTAGCGACCCAGAAAATCCAGTAGCTCAACATCGTCAATGAGCCTTGCGATAACGTGAGGAACCTCGTCATCCCTGTAGGGCCTGATATCTTCGAAATCGTCCATTACCTTTTTTGTCTCAAATCCATTGGTAATACGGAGAACAGGCCCAGTGTACTTGGTTAGAGTCAAGACCTGAAACTTGCGTTATTCTATTCCAATCTGTCATGGAAACGTAAAACCGGTTGGAAAACAGCGTGCAAACGAATATCACCATCAGGCATGCGATCAGAGACGACCTGCCTGCCCTGACTGAAATTTACAACGATTATGTGTGCAATACGCCGATCACATTCGATGTATCTCCGTTCGAGCCCCATGAGAGAGAACCGTGGCTCAATCAATTCACCGAAAATACCCGCCACCAACTGCTGGTGGTCTCGCAGGATGGAATCGTCAATGGTTATGCGTCGAGTGCCCCGTTGCGACCAAAGCAGGCATACGAGACATCGGTCGAGTGCACGATCTACCTAAGGCCGGGATCAGTCGGGCAGGGACTCGGCAAGCAGCTATACAGTGCACTCTTTTCCGTTCTCGCAGATCAAGACATTCATCGATGCTACGGTATTATAACTCTCCCTAACGAGGCGAGTATCAGTTTTCACCACGCCTTCGGCTTTAAGGAAGTTGCCCGCCTGACGGAAGTGGGCCGCAAGTTTGATCGATACTGGGACACCCTGTGGATGGAGAAAGCAATGTCCCGGCATGGTCATCTGTAGATGGGCCGAAGAATGAGGGATGCACCCAACAGTATCAACAGCAAAAATACAAATCGACGTAACAGCTTATCTGGAACAAAGGGTGCGATACGTCGCGACATCAACGTGACCACAACAACAATCGGGATGGATAACAATGCCGTTAACACAATTTCGCTGGTCAATTGACCCGAGACAGTGACGAATGCGGAACGCCCTGCCGTTGAGACGAGGAAAGTTGCCAGCAAGGTTGCCCTGATTACATTCACATCCAGCGGCTGGCGATACATGAACCAGGCGAGCGGCGCCCCACCCGCACCGTAGAGCCCCGTGACAAGACCGCCAGCACTGCCTGTGGCTATCGTCGAGAAGCGCCCCGACGAGTGCCCGAACGGATGAGGTTGCGCCATGAGCAATCCGCCGGCCAGAATAATGACAATTCCCAGCAAGACTTTAAGCCCCTCGGTGAATCCGGTGGAAAGGATATGAAGCAACGCAAGACCGGCAATCGTAAAGGGAACAAGCCCCATCACCAAATTGCGCCAGAATATCCTGTCAACATATCGATAAGTGTGGCGCAAGGCGACAACCGCATTGACCATCGAGATAAGGCTCACTACGGCGGCAGAAAATGCGATCTCCGCGAGGCCAAGTGCCGTGACCCCACCCATAATAATAAGACCCATGGCAAAACCGGTAATCGATTGCACCAGGGTCCCGATTGCTACCAGCAAAAGGAACAGAATTGTTTCCGTAACTGCCACGCGCCTACCATCAATGTTAAGATGCAGTACTGTACCATTGTCGGATCGGCCACTCATGTTGTGGATAAAAACATTCCATCTTCTGTTCGTTATGGCATGGGTCGCGGGAATCTTCTACATACCTCGAATCATGGTCCACTATGTCGAAGGCAGGGCTAATGGAGAAGACGTCTCCCGGCTAAAGATTATGGTGCGGAAACTGTTCGGCTTCTCATCCATAATGGCAGTACTGGCAACGGTACTCGGATTCTGGCTGTGGCTTGGGTGGTGGCTGGGTTCCGGCGATTGGGTCTACGCTAAAATTGGCCTCGTGTTCCTGCTGTTTGCTTACCATTACCAGTGTTTTCGGTACATCGTAATGATGGAAAATGACCAGCTGATCCGGTCATCTTTATACTTCCGGCTCTACAATGAAGCACCGTTGATCCTGCTGGTCCCCATCCTGATCCTGGTGGTCCTGAAGCCTTTCTGAATAACTATCAAATTCCAGCGACGGAAACGGCCATTCCGGACGTAGAAATGGTGAACCATCCAGTTACATTGAGGAAGAACACCATGAAATACAAACTTGTTACGGCAAGCCTTTTGTTGGCCCTTACCGCCCCCGCTATCGCTGATGATGATCGACCTTCGACAAGAATCATTGAGCACCTTGACCAGAACGGTGACGGCATGATCACGCTGGACGAATTTCGCGGACCGAGAGACGGCATGTTCGTGCATGCCGATATCAATGGTGACGGTGCGGTCACCCGGGAGGAAATAAAAACCCATCGAGACCAGATGATGGCAGAGCGACAGACACAACAGGCCGACAGAAGCGCCCGCCAGGATGCCAGAATGGAGGAAATGTTTACCTCTATGGATATCAATGGTGACGGCGTGGTAACACAAGAGGAAGCCAGGAATGCCGCGTTCAATCGAATGGACCGGGATGGCGACGGTGTCCTGTCAGCGGAGGAACTCAAGCGACCGCGTCACGACAAGCGACATTCAGGACGCCACCGACAAAGGTAAACACGGCCAACAAAATCATCTGGAGTGATATTTGGGCGACGCAACTGAAAGGGAGTTGGTCCTTGAGATTAGCCGAGGCAACCAGGTGGCCTACAAACAGGTCCTTGAGGCCCAACTTCCTGCAGTTGCCCGTTACGTGAGCCGAATGATGGGTGGATCGAGGGAAGCCGAAGACATCACGCAGGAAGTATTCTTGCGTCTGTGGACTCATGCAGGCGATTACCATGCCGGTCAGGCAAGGTTGACCACCTGGCTTCACAATATTGCCCACAACCTTTGTATCGACTACTTTCGCAAACACAAGCGGATAGTGCATGAGCCGCCGGCTGACGACATCGAAGGTGGTCCGGAACCGGATCGGCAGTTCTTCGTCGCCCTCACGTCCGAACAGGTCAGGCAAGGAGTGATGCGGCTACCGGAACGACAGAGGAGCGCATTGATCTTGTGCCATTTCCAGGGACTAACCAACAAGGATGCCGCGATCATACTGGATGTATCAGTGGATGCGCTCGAATCCTTACTGGCACGCGCCAGACGTAAACTCAAGACATCACTGTCTGATAATTACGACAGCGAACAGCTCTCCCGGAGTGACAGATGAACCAGAATCAATTTAGAAAGCTGCTCGAAACCTATGGTGCCAATGAAGCAAACTGGCCGGCGGAGTCAATATCCAGCGCCAGGGTGCTTATTGGGCAAAGTGAGGCCGCAGCGAGGTTATTGCTGGAATTTCGCGCATTTGACGAGGCACTTGATCGCTACCAGGTCGAGATTGATGCAGGGGAACTCAGTGCTCGTATCCTCGCAACCGTGCCATTTGCATCCGGGGCGAGCGGGGCCACCAGACTCGTGGACCGAATACTGGACTGGTTGATCCCGGAAAGTACCAACCTCGCCAATTTGTGGCGGCCAGCGATCGCCGCGACATTTCCGCTGTTGCTCGGTGTCGTGTTAGGCAGCACGATCAGTCTCAACGGCAATGATCTGGTTGACAACTGGCAAGATGAAATCTACCTGCTCGCACTTGCGAGCGAAGAAACGGAGCCACTCCCATGAGCCCAAGCGCAAGTCGCGTGACAATCATCGTCCTGGTCTGTTCGCTCGCGATCAATCTACTATTTGCAGGAGTCATAATCGGCAAGGTATTGAGGGATCATCCGCATGTCGGGCCAATGCCTTCCAATCTCGGCTGGATCGTTCGCTACCTGAATGAGGATACCAGACAGGCACTTCGACCAGACCTTGAGGCCCACAGACAACAAACATTGCCGCTCTTGCGTGATATGCGACGCGCCCAGCAGGAATTTGAGACGGCATTGGTTGACCCTGATATGAACCAGCAGGAACTGGCAACGACTCTGGAAGAGACCCTGTCAGAGCTTCGAACCACTTCCACCGCATTCCAGGCAGCCATGCATGAACAGATGATCCGGGTGGTTGTGCAGCTCGATGCAGAGCAGCGCCAAAATGTGGCGCAGTACCTGCACCGACATCATCCACGTCGCCCATCCGGCGAACGCATGGACCGACACAGGGAACCATCCAGGCGTTAGCGCATCTGAAAACAGCTTGTGTATAATCGCCCGCTTTTACAAGACTTTTACTATTCCGGGCCAGAATATGAGCGCAGCTACCGTTTCAAACTCGCTGGCAAAGTTTATCGATAGAGCACTCAAGGTCACTACAACGGATTATTTTGAGGCAGGGCACGACCCTGATTGGCGTTCCCCTTGCGAGATAGAGGTGATTGGAACCGAGGGCAAATGTCACTGGAAGCCTGTAAAACAAGCCAGGCCCGTGGACTTTGCCGGCCTCGCCAATGCACTGGAAGCTCCCATCCACGAGGACATCGCCGCCTATTATGGCAGCTACTGGTCCGGCAATTTTGAGGCCAGGAGCTTCGAGGGTCCCGTCAGCCTGATTCAGCTCTGGAACGATGAGGACTTCGAGCGTCTGATCGGTAATCTCATTGGTCATGCGATTGCCAAACAGCGGGCAAGACAACCGTTTACCGTATTCTTTGCAACCACGGACCCGGATTCGGAACTGTTCCTGAGTATCGACAACGAATCTGGTAAAGTCCTGTTGGAAGAACCTGGACGTCCGCCAATCAAGGAAGTTGAACAAAGTGTCGCGGCATTTCTCGATCGCCTGACCCCTCTCGATGTTACACCGGCTATCTACTGATGAATCAATTGATACTCACTCCCATCAAACAGGTCTCCGGACAGGTGTTGCTGCCTGGATCCAAGAGTCTCTCGAATCGCGCGCTCTTGTTGTCAGCGCTTGCGAGGGGATCAACCCACCTGACCAATCTGTTGAAGAGCGAAGATACCAGCAGGATGGTTGAGGCGCTGACGCAACTGGGTATTGGCATAGAATTGAGTGATGACTGGAACAACTGCAGCATCGTTGGCAACGGCGGTCTATTTCGCGTCCCGACGAACACCAGGTTCTATCTGGGCAATGCCGGTACCGCCATCAGGCCATTGACCGCCGTACTGTCCCTCGTCCCGGGAACCTTCACCATAGACGGTGATCACTATATGCGCGAGCGACCGATCGATCATCTTGCCGATGCATTAACACAACTCGGCGCCAGTATCCGCTATATCGGCAAATCCGGTCATCCACCATTGATCCTTGAAGGGGGCCACGTCAAGGGTGGCAAGGTTTCGATGCCCGGCAACATCTCCAGCCAATTCCTGACGGCACTGCTGATGGCGCTACCACTTGCTGAGCATGACAGTGAAATCACGGTTGTCGGTGACCAGGTTTCCAAACCCTACCTTGATATCACGCTGGATATCATGGCGAGATTTGGTGTGTCCGCGAGTCACAGGGATTACGGCTGCTTCTCGGTTCCGGCTAACCAGGCATACCACTCCCCTGGCGAATACCTGATCGAAGGCGACGCCTCTTCTGCGACCTATTTTTTTGCTGCCGCCGCAATTCGCGGCGGCAGGGTCAGGGTTAATGGCGTTGGCAAGGATTCGGTCCAGGGGGACATTAAATTCCTGGATGTCATTGAGGCGATGGGAGCGAACGTCACCCGGCACGACAACTGGATAGAAGTGAGCCGGGGCGAACTCAGGGCTATTGACATGGACCTCAATCACATTCCTGACGCGGCCATGACAGTCGCCACCATGGCGTTGTTTGCAACCGGAACGACTACTATCCGCAATGTCTACAACTGGCGAGTCAAGGAGACTGACAGGATGACTGCCATGGCAACCGAGCTTGGTAAACTTGGCGCGGAAGTGAAAACCGGGGATGACTACATCGTAATATCACCACCCTCAAAAATACGCTCGGCAACCATTGATACCTATGGTGACCATCGCATGGCAATGGCGTTTTCGCTCGCCGCTCTCGGTGACAGCAGTATCACGATCAACGACCCTCAATGTACCGCAAAGACATTTCCGGATTACTTTGATGTCTTTTTGGGTCTTACCGACTGACGACGACTACTTGATTGACGCCGGTCCTGACACCGTCACATAAAGTCCCGAACTGCATTGCATAAAGGTGATAGTACGGATTCTGACACGGTGACAGTCACGGTCAGTGATTGCGAGTCGGGTCGGGTACACCTTCCCACAAC
>JBBDIT010000009.1:0-1386 GCA_040880285.1 Pseudomonadales bacterium
TGACCACTTGCCTTCCTGGGGCAAGTCGATTTGGGGATGGCAGCAATCCCGGAGTAGCGTGGCCCGCGGGGAACGTGAAAGGGAGAACCGAAAGAAAGGACTTGAACACGGGAGGAACAGGGGAACAGCTAGCGGCGGAACTGGTAGCCGACCGAAGGCAAGCGTGGCTCCTCGCATCCACGTCCGGCCCGCGTGCTAAGAAACAATCTCAAGGAGACTCCCGGCGTGAAAGACCTGGCACGAACGAGCAATCAGGAAATGACATGAATGGTACAGAGCCGTTAAAGATCAAGCATCATTCCTTGACCGGACGCATTACCGACCAGTTGATGCACGAAGCGTACGACTCGGTTCGCAAGAATCGGGGAGCGGCAGGGGTCGATCGACAAAGCTTGGAAATGTTCGGAGCAAATCTCCAGCAGAACCTGGCCGCGTTAATGAAAGACCTCAAGCAAGGGACATTCCAACCCAAGCCCGCTCTGCGCAAGCACATTGACAAAGGAGGAGGGAAGACCCGCCCGTTGGGCATTCCCTGCGTCCGCGATCGCGTGGCACAAGAGGTGCTGCGGCGGTTGTTGACGCCTCTATTTGAACCGTTGTTCCACGACCAGTCCTATGGCTTCAGGCCGGGGAGATCATGCCATGACGCGCTCAGGGAAGTCGATCAGCTCCATCGACAAGGGTATCGTTTTGTGTTCGATGCCGACATCGCCGGATTCTTCGACAACATTCCTTTTCACGTCATCAAGCGGGGTCTCACCAATGTGGTTGCCGATGGGAACATCTTGAATCTGATCGACCGGTTTCTCTCAGCCGGCGTAATGGAGAACGGAATCCTCACACCCACGACGGTGGGAACGCCTCAAGGAGGAGTACTGTCGCCACTGTTGGCGAACATCGCGTTGAACTTCCTGGACTGGCACCTGGACGAGGCGGGCTTCCGCTTCGTCCGCTACGCCGACGACTTCGTCGTGTTGTGCCGGTCGAAGCGTCAGGCCATCGAGGCAGGGGACGCAGCCAAACGATGCATCGAAGACTTAGGGCTGCGTTTCAGCCCCGAGAAAACGAAAGTTGCAAAGTTTAAGGAGGGCTTTGTCTTCCTGGGTTTTACGATCACGCATCGTGCTCGCAAGATCCGGCCCAAATCCCTGGAGAGATTCAAAGACCGGATTCGGGAGTTGACCATTCGCAGCCGCAACCTTGACGCCCAGGCAGTGTCGCGGATCAATGCGGTTATCCGAGGGTATGCGAGGTACTATGCGACCTCGTTTTCCACCGTGGTACGGCAATTCCGCTACCTCGACCACTGGCTCCGCGTGCGGCTTCGCTGTATGAAGCACAAACGGATCAGCCGCATGGATAACTGCCGGTTTCAAAATAAGCATA
>JBBDIT010000010.1:0-7507 GCA_040880285.1 Pseudomonadales bacterium
TTCGGATCGAACAATCTGCCAAGACTTCCCGGGCTTATTCAGAGGTTTCCTGGATATTGCTTGAAGATGCATCCGACCCTCTCTCATAAATAAAGTGTCCGGAACCGGGGGTTTCAGTCTTGAAGCGGTCAGCGAGCGGAGTCCGGAGGACCGGTCACGGGTCCGGAAACTCGTTCCCGGTCCTGACACCGTCACATAAAGTTCCGAACTGCATTGCATAAAGCTGACGGTCCCGGTCAGTGATCGCGAGTCGGATCGGGTACACCTTCCCACAACGCTTGCGGCGGTCCCCGCTGCCCTTGCTCCGTCCCGGAGCCCCTTCGGGTCTCCTCCTTCTGCGCTGCGGCGCTGCGCTGACTGTTGTGTGAAGATGCACCCGACCCTCTCTCACAAAGGGTGCGGAACCGGGGTTTCAGCCTTGAGGCCATCACAGAAGGTTTGATGAAAGTTCGGCACCGGGGATTTCAGCCTTGAGGCCATCACAAAAGGTTCGATGAAAGTTCGGCACCGGGGTGACAGGACGCTAAACACGACAGTGCCGTGCCCCCGGTGTCCAACTGCATTGCATAAAGCGGACGGTCCTCGCTGCGCCAGGAAAACGCTGAACAAGCCCGGCAAGCCTTACCGGATTGTTCGAGCCGAAGTCAGCTGCCTTCCTGGTGGACATGCACATCGCGCTGGGGATAAGGAATCGTAATACCGGCTTCATCGAAAGCGAGCTTGGTGCTCTCGGTCAAATCGAACAAAACCGGCCAGTAGTCGGGTGCAGCAACCCAGGACCGGGTCGTGATGTTGACGCTATTGTCACCCAGTGACGACACTACAATGACAGGCCCGGGGTCCTTCAAAATCCGGTCATCGGATTCAATCAGGCCGCGCAATATCTCCTTGGCTACGCGCAGGTCATCGTCATAGCTGATTCCAAAAACAATATCGACTCGTCTGGTCGGTTGTGACGAGAAGTTCGTAATTGCACTGTTGGCAATGGCGCCGTTCGGGACATAGATCGTTTTGTTATCCGGAGTCGTCATCATCGTGTTGAAAATGCCGATTTCCCTGACCGTTCCCGCATGCCCACTCGTATCGATAAAATCTCCCACCCGGTAAGGTTTGAACATCAGGATCAGGACACCGCCGGCGAAATTTCCGAGGCTACCCTGCAGGGCCAGACCCACAGCAAGGCCCGCAGCAGCCAATACCGCAATAAAGGAAGTGGTCTCGATCCCGATCATGGATGCGACACTGATGAGTAACAGGGCCTTTAAACCAATGTTGACCAGATTCCGGGAGAACCTGCTTAAGGTTTCATCCATACCGGCACGTTCAAACGCCCGTACCACGCCTTGAGTCAGGCGATTTACGATCCAGATACCTACCACGAGGGTGACAATCGCAAGTATAAGCCGCGGCGCGTAAGTCATCCCCATGGTGATACCCACATCCACATAATGGTTCACGTTTTCCAGATCAAGCTCATCCATTTACGATTCTCCCGTTGAAAAGTCCGTCGCCATCGCCAAGTCTACCAGTCAAAGTATCACCATTTGGTCTGACCAGACCGCGCCCCGAATGAGATCGGTTGAGCCGACACCACGTCAAATCGCATTTTCCCTCAAGATGCTTTTATGGCAACATCCGGGTCTGACTCCGCGAGCGCCCAAATTATGGATTTATGGACTCGATGGATCGCCAGGAGCCGCCACATCCCCGGTGGCTTTTAATTTTGTGCAGACCAAAAGTTGGCACCAAACGGCATTACTGACGTATGCGCGACTACTTCATAAGAAGGCTGCTCCTGATCCCTCCCACATTGTTGGGCGTTACGATCATCGTATTCGTCATCACGCGTCTTGTGCCTGGTGGTCCACTCGAACGAGCAATCATGGAGTCACAGCAAATTGACTCCCAGGGTGGTCCCGGCGTCGAACAGGTTGCGGGGCAGGACATGGCGCTTTCTGAAGACCAACTTGACCGCCTGAAAGAATATTACGGCTTCGACAAACCGATTTTCATCAGCTACTTCGATTGGGTCATCAAGGTGGTGCGAGGAGACCTGGGTACCTCGTATCGTTACAACGAACCCGTCTGGGACGTCATCAAGGACCGGTTCCCCGTGTCACTGTATTATGGCCTGGTCACACTCGTTATCACCTACGTGGTCTGTATTCCGCTCGGTGTGCTCAAAGCCATTCGGCATCGGACCATTATCGATAATGTCACGTCCATCCTGATATTCGTTGGTTATGCGATTCCTGGCTACGCACTCGGCTCCTTGCTACTCCTGTACTTCTCGGTACGGCTCGAATGGTTCCCGATGGGCGGCTTCGTCAGTATGTCATTCGATGAAATGAGCCTGTGGGGCAAGACCGTGGATCTTATAAGCCACTCCGTTTTACCCCTTATCTGTTACCTGATTGGCAGCTTCGCGCTGGTTACCTTGCTGCTCAAGAACCATCTAATGGACAATCTTGCAGCCGATTACATCCGGACCGCCATTGCCAAAGGTGTATCGTTCAACAAGGCGGTAACCGGCCATGCCATGAGAAACTCACTGATTCCGATTGCTACCACGTTTGGTCAGAACATCACCTTACTGGTTTCTGGCTCATTCCTGATCGAATCTATCTTCGACATCAATGGATTCGGCCTTTTAGGGCTAACTGCGATACTCGACCGTGATTACCCCATCGTGATGGGCGTTGTGCTGCTGGCAAGCTTGCTGCTGCTTGTGGGTAATATTATTTCAGACATACTGGTCGCGCTGGTTGATCCAAGAATCCGGTTTCAGTGATGCTCCGAATTAATCCCCAGACTGTAAAGAAATTGCGACGCTTCCGTGACATTAAACGGGGTTACTACAGCTTTCTTATCCTCGCCACGATCCTGGTCTTAAGTCTCATCGGCGAACTCCTGATAAACAATCGCGCCCTTGTCGTCAGTTATGAAGGTGAACTCTACTTCCCCACCTATACTCGCTTCCATCCTGGCACTGATTTTGGCCTGGACTACAGCTACGAAACCAATTACCGCGATTTGCAGCGGAAATTCAAGGCGGAAGATACGGGCAACTGGGTCATCCTGCCGCTGGTACCCTACAGCGCCTACGAAAATCATTCGCCTGCGGGTATATTCAAACCGGACGCGCCGAATCTCGACCTCAAACATTACCTCGGCACGGACACCACAAGCCGCGATATCCTGGCGCGCCTTTTCTACGGTACCCGCATCGCGCTCTTTTTTTCGCTGGCGTTCATGGCCGCGGTCTACGTCATCGGCATCACCCTTGGCTGCATGATGGGTTATTTCGGCGGTATCTTTGACCTGCTGTTCCAACGGGTCATCGAAGTCTGGTCAAACATCCCATTTCTGTACATGGTGATTATCGTGTTCTCGGTCATCCCCTCGACATTTTCCATTCCGACCCGGGTCGGAATACTGCTGGCGGTGCTGGTACTGTTTTCCTGGACAGGTATGACCTATTACATGCGTACGGAGACCTATAAAGAGAAGGCACGCGACTACATTGCATCGGCACGCATCATCGGTGCATCCAATACCCGCATTATCTTCAGGCACGTATTGCCCAACGTACTGTCTACACTGGTCACATTTATGCCGTTTACTGTCGTGTCTGCCATCACAGCGATTACTGCCCTCGACTTTCTCGGCTTCGGGCTGCCACCACCCACGCCAAGCCTGGGCGAGTTACTCAAACAGGGAACCGCAAACCTGCGTACGGCACCATGGATAGTGACCTCCGCGTTTGGCACTTTGGTTATCCTATTGACACTTGTCACATTCATCGGCGAAGCGATTCGTGAATCCTTCGACCCGAAAAAATTCACCGTCTATAAATGAAATACAGGTTATCCATTATGACTAAATATTTCGGCTCACTCTCCTTCCTCGCCGGCCTTCTATTCCTGACTGCCTGTGGTGGCAGCAAGGACGATGCAATCGAGGAAGTTCGGGACAACACTGCGCAAGTTGAAGCCTACTATGCCGCCCACCCGGACTTTTTCTCATTCAAAACGCTAGCTGACCTACCGGTTGACCTCCAGTGGGAGACCGGTAATCACCTCCCCGAGATCGGATCGGATGAAGCCAGGAAGGGTGGGACCCAGTATGGAAGTTTACAAGACTTTCCTCGTACGCTTCGCATAATCGGCCCTGACTCCAACGGCTCGTTCCGTCCTTTCATTCTCGACTATACAACCCTGCAACTGGCACACCGTCATCCTGACGAGTTTGACTACTATCCCGGTACTGCTGAATCCTGGGCAGTGGACAGGGATACCAAAACTGTCTATGTAAAGCTGAATCCGCAAGCGCGTTGGTCAGACGGCAAGCCAGTGACGGCTGACGACTTTGTGTTCATGTTCTACTTCTACCGATCTGAAGATATCGTCGCACCCTGGTACAACAACTGGTACGGAACGCAATACACCAATATCACCAAATACGATGAGCACACTTTCTCGATTTCAATTCCTGAGGCCAAACCCGATATGGCTTCAAGGGTATTGGAACTCCGTGGTGTGCCGCAACATTTCTTCAAAGCTATGGGGCCTGATTTCGTCGAGTACTATCAGTGGAAATTTGTACCAACGACTGGGCCTTATGTTATTCATGAAGACGATATCAAGAAGGGGCGTTCCATCGCCCTGACTCGCCTTGACGACTGGTGGGCAAAGGATAAGAAATACTGGAAAAATCGTTACAATCCGGACAGGATCCAGATGAATGTGATTCGTGAAACGCCAAAAGTGTTCGAGGCATTCAAACGCGGTGATATCGACAGCTTCGGACTGAATATCGCCGAGTACTGGTATGAAAAACTACCAGACCATGATCCCGATGTTAAGGCAGGATACATTCACAAGTCCGTTTTCTATAACCAGAAACCACGTCCTACCTATGGCCTGTGGATCAACACGGCAAGGCCGCTACTCGATAACCGGGATATCCGGGTTGGTATCCAATTCGCAACCAACTGGGATCTCGTAATAGAGAAATTTTTTCGTGGCGACTATACAAGGATGGATACGTCCTCTGACGGTTACGGTGAATTCTCTCATCCGACTCTGAAGGCGCGATCTTTTGATATCGAGCGTGCGCTTTCGGCTTTCGCCAGAGCGGGATTTACGGAACGTGGTCCAGACGGAATTCTGGTTAACGATCACGGTCAAAAGCTTGCCTTCACCCTATCCACCGGTTATGAGGCATTGAAGGATGTGCTCACGATCCTCAAGGAAGAGGCGGCTAAAGCGGGTCTTGAGTTCAGGCTCGAAGTCCTCGATGGTACTGCTGGCTGGAAAAAGGTGCAGGAGAAAAAGCACGACATCCATTTCTCTGCCTTTAATGTGTCTCTTGAGATGTATCCACGTTTCTGGGAAACCTATCATTCTGACAATGCCTATGACGATGCATTCCTGCCTGACGGCAGCGTCAATCCGGACCGCAAGCTGAAGACGCAGACTAACAATCTCGAGGCGTTGGCCATCTATGAAATGGATCAAATGATCGAGGCCTATCGCGCATCTGACAGCAAGGAAGAAATGATCGATCTCGCCCATCGAATGACGCAACTACACCATGACCATGCGTCGTTTGTCCCGGGATTCTACCAGCCCTTCTATCGAGTCGGGCACTGGCGCTGGTTTCGATTTCCGGAGTTTTTCAACCATAAACATTCGGGTAGTGCTGGACAATATTTTGTGCACTGGATCGACACTGACATGAAGTCTGAGACGCGCCAGGCGATGAAGGATCGCAAGACGTTTGAACGCCAGATTAATGTCTATGACCAGTTCAAGTAAAAGTTAGCGCAATGCCTGAGGTCTTACTCGAAGTCCAGAACCTCGTTACCGAATTCGATACGGATGAAGGGCGAGTTCGCGCTGTCGACGATATCAGCTTCGATGTCGTTGCCGGCGAAACCCTCGGTATTGTGGGAGAATCCGGTTGCGGCAAGAGTGTAACTGCACTCTCGATTATGCGGCTCCTGCCACAGCCCATGGGTCAGGTAGCTGGCGGCCGGATCCTGTTTCGCGGTCAGGACCTGGCCAATCTCGCTATATCCGAAATGGAAAAGATTCGTGGTAACAGTATCGGTATGGTGTTCCAGGAACCCATGACCGCACTCAACCCGGTGCACACGATCGGCAAACAGCTTACCGAGGTGTTGTTGTTGCACAAGAAAATCACGACCCGGGAAGCGATCAGGGAAGCAATCAACATTCTGGACCGTGTGGGCATTCCTTCCCCGGACATTCGATTGGGCGAGTATCCACACCAACTATCCGGCGGCATGCGCCAACGAGTGGTGATCGCCATCGCACTGGCATGCAAGCCGGCACTCTTGATCGCCGATGAACCCACCACCGCGCTTGATGTGACCATCCAGGCACAGATTCTGGAGCTGATCAAAGAATTGCAACGCGACATGGGTATGTCGGTAATATTGATTACCCATGACCTCGGTGTAATTGCAGAGACCTGCAATCGCGTGGTGGTCATGTACGCTGGAAAAGTCGCGGAGAAAGGAACCGTCTACGAGCTGTTTGACGAGCCCAAACATCCCTATACGAAAGGCCTGCTGGCCTCGATTCCACGCCTTGAAACCAGGCCCAAATCGAAATTGGCGATCATTGAGGGAATGGTACCGGGCCTTTTGGATCTACCTTGCGGCTGTCGGTTTGAAAATCGTTGCCCCTATCGAGAAAACCGTTGCACGACATCACACCCAGGGATAGAGACCGTCAATGCGGGTCATGAGGTGAGCTGTTACCGGTGGCGTGAGATATGAGCGATCAGGCGATTCTGCAAGTCAAGGACCTTAGAATGCACTTCCCGGTGAAGGAAGGCATATTGCTCCGTACCCACAACTACAACAAGGCAGTGGATGGCGTTTCATTTGAAATCCAGCCTGGCGAGACCCTGGGGCTGGTGGGCGAATCCGGCTGCGGCAAGTCTACTCTGGGGCGGTGTATCGCTCGCCTGTACAAACCGACAGCCGGCTCAATAGCGTTTGAAGGTAACGATATCACCCATCTCGGTGGTCGCGACCTCCTCAGGTACCGCCAGGATATCCAGATGATCTTCCAGGACCCTATGGAATCACTGAATTCTCGCCATACGATTGGCGACATCCTTGAAGAACCCTTCATTGTCCAGAACATAGGGGATCGCAGCTGGCGCAAGAAACGAGTCGCCGAACTACTGGAGATCGTGGGCCTGCCGTCACGCTCAGTCACACGTTTCCCTTTTGAATTTTCTGGCGGGCAACGGCAACGTATCGGCATCGCACGCTCAATTGCGCTCAATCCAAAACTCGTGATTTGCGATGAACCGGTTTCTGCCCTCGACGTTTCCATCCAGAGCCAGATCCTGAATCTGCTGGTGGACCTGCAGAAGGAGTTCAACCTGTCGTACCTCTTCATCGCCCATGATCTGGCTGTGGTGAAACACGTCTCTGATCGAATTGCGATTATGTACCTGGGCAAGA
>JBBDIT010000011.1:0-1383 GCA_040880285.1 Pseudomonadales bacterium
CGAAGAATCTCGTTGTTCAGTGAGGCCCGTAGGCTGAGATCCTTCGGAGCTCCTTCGACTCGCTGGCGCTCGCTCAGGACTCGCCCTACGGGCTCGGCGGATGACAGGGCCGCGCCTCAGGATGACGACAGGCTCCCTACAATTCACTTTCATCTATTCCAGCGACTTTCATTAGATGGCGTTGTAACCCAATCTTGAGAGGGGCGTTGCCGTGAATTGGTACGGAAATCCGGGCAGTATGGTCTTACTTGCCATAGACGTGATGGCTGCCGTTTACTCTTCGCAAGGTCCAGCCTTTTGCCTCAAGAATTTTGGCAAACTTCTTCCCTGAAACAGCTTTCACACGGCTATCTCAAGTACCTTATCAGTGCCGGAGACTTCAAAATCCTTAATGTCGATCGAAAGGCACCCCTCAACTGCTTCATAAATATTGTTCAACAGTTCGTCAAATGTTTCGCCCTGGGTTACACAGCCAGGAATCGAGGGAACTTCTGCCCAATACCCGCCTTCCTCAGCTTCATGCACGATGACTTTAAGTTTCATTCAATCAGACCACCTCGATCTTCAACCATGGTCAGAGCTTACCATTCCAGGCGGCGGTCTTCATCTGTATGCTGGCAAAGGTCGGCAATAACTGGCTCGTCCGCTGGTCTGGCGCGACAGCCAACTGCTTCAACTTCCCCACAAACCGCCCTTTACAAAGCCTGGCCATGTAACTATGATTAGTTACATGACGAAATCCGGCAAACTCCTCGAAAAGTTCAAAGCCGCCAACGGTCCTTTCCCCTGGAAAGAGCTGATCAAATTACTTGGCAATTTGGGCTTTGATGAGATTCACGGCAGCGGGTCTCGCGTAAAATTCAGAAACCGTGAACTGGATTTGGATATCAACCTGCACAAGCCGCATCCCGGCAACGAAGTGAAGGCCTATGCAGTAAAACAGATTCAGGACATGCTAACGCAAGAGGGCTTGATATGAGTGAGCTGACTTACAAGGGCTATATTGCCGACATCGAATTCAGCCCGGAAGACGGCTGCTTCTTTGGCAAGCTGGCAAATATTCGGGATTTGGTAAACTTCGAGGCAGATAACGCCAAGGATTTGGTTGACGCATTTCAGCATGCGGTGGACGACTATCTGGCTAGCTGCCAGGAACAGGGAAAAGTGCCCAACAAGCCCTATAAGGGCGTGTTTAATGTTCGCACCGGCGCTGACTTGCACCGCTCAGCAGCGCTGACAGCCAAACGTCAGGGAATGAACCTGAACGCCTTTGTTGTGAAAGCCATCGAGGAAAAGGTGACAGGTAAAGCCAAGTCAGCCAATCGGCAGCGGCTGCGCCGCGCTTCTGGATGACAGGGCCGCAAAGCGGACAACAGAACGCCC
>JBBDIT010000012.1:0-27767 GCA_040880285.1 Pseudomonadales bacterium
CCGATCCGCATCGCGATGCTAAATGGTTGGCCCGACTGACTCCACATCCTGGTTCTGGCCACGGTGACGCAACAGATGATCCATCAGCACAATGGCAAGCATCGCCTCTGCAATCGGGGTCGCCCGAACCCCAACACACGGATCATGGCGACCGGTGGTAACAACTTCAGTGGGGCGGCCCTCCATGTCAATCGTCTGGCCCGGTTGGGTAATACTTGAGGTCGGTTTGAGCGCAATATGCGCGATGATATCCTGACCTGATGAAATTCCCCCTACAATGCCGCCAGCGTTGTTGGACGTAAAGCCGTTGGGTGTCATCTCATCGCGATGTTCCGTACCCTTTTGAGTCACACTGGCGAAACCGGCCCCTATCTCGACACCCTTAACCGCGTTAATGCTCATCAGCGCATGGGCAATTTCAGCATCCAGCTTATCGAAGACCGGTTCTCCCAGACCGGGAATCATCCCTGTCGCCGTCACCGTAATCCTCGCCCCGACAGAATTACCTTCCCGGCGCAGCGTATCGATCATCGTTTCCATCTCGGGAACCTTCGATGCATCAGGACAGAAAAAAGGATTCTGCTCGATCACGTCCCAGTCCACTTTATCCACGACAATCGGACCCATTTGACTGAGATAGCCCCGCACCTTAATCCCGTGACGCCATCCGAGGAACTTCTTTGCCAATGCACCGGCCGCAACGCGCATGGCAGTTTCCCGCGCAGACGCTCTGCCACCACCACGATAATCCCGGATCCCATATTTTTTCAGGTAGGTATAATCTGCGTGGGCTGGCCTGAACAAATCCTTGATGTCGGAATAATCCTTTGACTTCTGGTCGGTATTTTCGATCACGAGCCCAATCGGCGTACCAGTTGTTACCCCTTCAAAGACTCCGGAGAGAATCTTCACCCGATCCTCTTCCTGGCGCTGGGTGGCATATTTCGAGGTACCGGGCCTGCGACGATCCAGGTCGAGCTGCAGATCTGCCTCGGACAAGGCCAGTCCCGGCGGACAACCATCGATAATACAACCCAGCGCCAGCCCGTGGCTTTCGCCAAAGGTCGTGATCCGAAACATTTCGCCTATCGTACTACCAGCCATGATTACCTCCAGACTTCCGACCTATTATAAGGCGCTTTACCGGGAATTGGGATTCGCTTAGTGTTACCCGTCCGGGCTCACAAGTTAAGCACATTGGTGACATAGAACCATGCAAGACGCATTCAAGAAAATAATTGAAGGAATTGGCGAAGATCTCTCCCGAGATGGCCTGAAGGACACACCCAAACGAGCGGCAGATGCCATGGCGTTCCTGACAAGGGGGTACCAACAGACGCTGGATCAGGTGGTTAACGGAGCACTTTTTGAGTCGGACACCAGCGAAATGATCCTGGTGCAAGACATCGAACTTTACTCATTGTGCGAACACCACCTGTTGCCGTTTATCGGCAAATGCCACGTCGCGTACATCCCGACCGGCAAGGTACTTGGCCTTTCCAAGGTTGCACGTATTGTGGACATGTACGCGCGGCGTCTGCAAATTCAGGAAAATCTCACCAAACAGATCGCCGAGGCAATACACTCGGTAACCAACGCCGCAGGCGTTGGGGTCATCATAGAAGCCAGGCACATGTGTATGATGATGCGCGGGGTCGAAAAACAGAACTCCACGATGAAGACTTCCGTTATGCTGGGTGCATTCAGGGATAGCCAGGCCACGCGGATGGAGTTCGTAACCCTTGTCAACACATCGCGGGCTTGATTAATCGGTGCTTAGCAAGACGATTTCCGTACGATCAACAAGGTCGCGCCCGACAGGCGCCAGTGGGCCAACGCCGAATGCCTCGATCCGCGTTTCGTTCACTCCCCCGGCAACCAGCTGGCGAACGAACTCAGAAGCGACGGTGCCCGTGCGTTCGATCGCTGCCTCCACAGACTCGCCCTGCTGTCTTTCTCCGTGCCTGACGATCGCGACCCTCATCAGCGGCTTGATCTGCATGGCTTCAATAATTGGCGTGATCGCGGCGGTTTCATCTCCGGCGTCAATGACAAATCGACCTTTCGACTCCAGGGCTGCAACAATGCGCGCTCCGTCAATCGTAGTTGATGCCTTTTCAACGACCACATCCAAATGTACGTAAATCTCCCGGGTACCACGCAGCGCCACATAGGTTGCGACGTAATAAGTAGTATCAGACACGATTTCGGTCAGGAAGTAGTGCTGGTATTGTGCTGGCCCGTAGAGTATTGACCGGCCAAATACACTATTCGCCCAGTAATTACTGCTACCACATCCATACCCCTTACACTCGAACAAGATCTCCCCAAGCGCCTCCATTCGCTCACGATAGAAATCCCCCACAACGTCGGTTCGCTGCTCATCAGGGATGAACCAGGTCGTCGCAATCCGACGGCCGACGACAAACCTGGATGCATCCGGTCGGTCAATGCCTCCACGCTTTTTGACGGTACCGAGAATAATCTCATGGGTCGCAGTCTCTTGACTATCGGATGACTTGACCAGTTCGGCTCGCGGATAGCGCGGCAACCTATCTGATAGGCTCGCCGGTGAACCCAGGACAAAAAATACCTGGCCGAACATGCTCAACCCAACGACAACTGCAATCAGTCTCTTACAACCCATATCACCTCACCAGAGTTTTTTCCCAGGATTTCCGATTCAATACCTACGACTGTCGCGGTTCCCATTGACACCGTCCGACCCGTCAAATATTCGACCAACATACCAGCAAAGGGTTGATGAGTCACAACCAGGGTTGTAGCAGGATCAGCGCCCAGCATCTCGGCAACGAGACCGCATTCCCCGAATGGCGAAACTTCCGGCCAGGTCATCGTTGGTTCTCCCTGCACCAATCGATCAGCAACCAGTGTCGCAGTCTGTTGTGCGCGAACTAGCGGGCTCGCGATGACACGCTCAATATTCACCTGCTTTTCTCGCAATGACTCGCATACTCGTACCACTGACTCAATGCCCGCTTTAGTCAGCACCCGGTCAAAGTCGTTCGTATCTAACGGCGTCGCCGCACCATGGCGCATCACCAGTAAAAGCAACCTACTCTCCTGTCACAAACTCTACGTCGGAAGGCTGGTCACCCGTCATGAGTGTTTTGATCACCTCAGCCACCGGCTTGTCTTCGAATAAAATCTCGTACAGCCCGCTCACGATGGGCATGTACACGCCCATCTCATCCGCCTTGTGTTTGACCGAACGCACCGTATTGATACCCTCGGCCAATCGCCCCAGCTTCTCCACCGCTTGCATCAACGTCATGCCCTGGCCAACGTAGAAACCTATCTGAAAGTTACGGGATAGTTTGGAGCCACAGGTCACCATCAGGTCGCCCACGCCGGCAAGACCCAGAAATGTCATGGGTCTTGCACCCATGCTGTTGGCGAAGCGGCTCATTTCCGCCAGACTCCGTGTCAACAGCATACCCTGGGTATTCTGGCCAACGCCAAGGGCGGCAGCGAAACCAGCAGCAATTGCGTAGATGTTCTTGAGGGCACCAGCGAGCTCTACGCCATAGGTGTCTTGGCTGGAATACACCCTGAAGTAACTCGTGTGAAGAATCTCCTGCACCAGACGACAAACTGCAGGGTTTTCACTGGCAATGACCGTCGCTGTAATCTGCTTCTGGACAATTTCTTCTGCCAGATTGGGCCCGGACAGGACGCCCACGGGATTCCGTTCCAGTTCATCACGCAGAACATCGCTCATCAGATTAAAACCCGGTGCCTCAATACCCTTGGTTGTACTGATCACGAAAGCAGTCAACGGCAAGAAAGGTTTGGCTGCTCGTACAACCTCACGGAACGCCTTGCTTGGCACAGCGACGAAACACAAATCCACATCTGACAAGGCATCTTCAAGGCTTGATGTGGGTCTGATACCCTCATGGATCCTGTAACCTGGCAATGACTTTTTATTTTCCCGGTCGTTCCGTAAGGATTCGGCCTGCTCCTCGTCTCTTGACCATAACCTGACATCATGATCATTTTCAGCTGCGATATTGGCGATGGCAGTGCCAAACATGCCAGCCCCCAGAATTGCGATCTTCCGCTTCATGCACGGCAATCCAATTGAATGCGACCGCACTATACCGCAACACTGAATTGATTACATGATACTTACAAACCCGGGTGCCCCGAATGCCACATCTTATATACATTGCGCGGCAATCGGGTTATCTTAAATCCATCAAATAATCGCGGGTTTGTGCGGTGTCTGAAATCGTCGAAAAACTGAAACAGGTATCAGTACGACGCCTCAATCTGATGTTACAGGACGTACTCACGCAAGCTGAGAAAGGCGTCGTGGATGAGATTGGAGGCTTCCTTTCGCTGAGCCAGAACAGAGACGAAATCCTGTCGATTTTCACAAAGAACATGAATTTCTATTTCGATGAGTTGATGGGAAAGGAAGTCAAAAAACCCGAGACCGTCTACGACTATGAAACCCTGTCGCTGGTAAAGGATGACGATCTTGAAATCATGGTCGCTCTGGAAGGCATGGTCAATTCGGCACGAAACGCACAGTTACCGAGTTTTATCAGTTTCCATACCAGATTGAATGCGCTGTTTGAGGGCAGGAGGATCGATGAATCGACCAATCCCCTGGACCCCTCACAAATCGCAGAAGCGTTCAAGGAAGCTATTCAACCGCTGGGCCTTGATGCCCAGAACAGTCTGTCGATCTATCGCAGATTCAATACTGATGTCTTGAGAAAACTCGATGACGTGTTGTTCGAGGCTAACCACTTACTGATCGACCATGGCGTAATTCCCAATCTTGGGATGGACGGCGGCAAAAAACAGGTGCCGGCGGCACGGTCGACGCCCCGCTCTCCAGAGTCAGCAATCGGCTTTGGCACGGTCGAGGAAGACCCCGATACGCCTGCTGAAGAAAATCCTGAACTCTTCTCGATGATGCAGAACCTGCTGCACCCGGAAGCGGCTGCAACCGGCAATGCCCCATTGACGCCCCCTGCACAAACGGGACAGGGCCAACAGTACGCGGTACCTTCGTCACTGGTTTCCAGAGGAATACAGCCACTCACTCCAGCATCAGGCGAAGACGTGCAGATGGTGGACCAGGCGCAACTCATGGCGATCCTGACGAACATCCAGAAGTCACTGGATGCGCGCGGTGAGGCTGGCCAGGCGATCCCCAAAGACCTTGCGGACATCGAGAAACTCGATGTCGCCACGACGCTTGGCGAAATGTTGCAAGACACCCAGGAAAGTGGAAAGGTCAGTGCGGTTGATCGTCAGTCCTCTGACATTATCAACCTCGTCACCATGCTGTATGAGGCCATTTGGGAGGACGAATCCGTTCCCATTCCCATCAAGGAGCTGATTGGTAGAACCCAGATTACCATAATCAAGGTCGCACTATCCGACCAGACGTTTTTCAACAAGGAAAACCATCCTGCGAGGATGGTGCTGAACGAATTTGCTGAAGCCGGTATCGGCTGGACGGAAGTGGAAGCCCTGGAAGACGATCCGCTTTACAAGAAGATTCAGGAACTCGTGCACAAGATTCTGGTTGACTTCACGGATGATGTCAGTTTCTTTGAAGATATAATCAAGGATTTCAGGACATTCCGCGCACGCGAGGCTGCGAAGACGCGGGTGCTGGAACAACGAATTCTTCGGGCCCGGGAGCGACAGGACCGGCTCGAGGATATTCACGAACTCGTCACCCAGAAAATCAATGAACGCGTGCTAGGGCGTGAGCTTCATGAATTCGTTCAGGAAATGCTGGAAGAGCCCTTTCACAAGTTTATGGTAATGCTGGTACTCAAAGAGGGCCCGGGCACCAATGCCTGGAAACAGGCGATCAACACGATTGATGTGCTCCTCTGGACGGTCCAGCCACATGAACATGAGGGAGACCGCCAGCGGCTTGAAACAGTTAACCCAAGGCTACTAAACAACCTGCGAAAAGCGTTTCGGATTGCCCAGCTGCAGGCAGACGAAATCGATCAATTGATCACTCGGCTTAAGGAAGTGCAGGAAGAATCCTTTGGCGAAGCCGAAGTGCCGATTGACGATGGGCAGGAAGCTGATGGTGAGCTCGATCTGGAAAGAGCCCAACATGATTCAGATGAAAAGGCACAGGCTCGCGAGGCGCATTCAACGGACATTCTGGAACCTGAACCGGTACCCGAAGAGCTAGGCGATGACGATCCCCATGTTCAGCAGGTAGATAATCTTCATGTTGGCGTCTGGGTAGAGTTCCTGGGCGAAGATGACGTGTCCGTCCGTTGCAAACTCGCGGCACGGATAAGCGCTATCGATAAATACATTTTTGTTAACCGGCAAGGTGTCAAAGTCGTCGAGAAGACGCGCCATGGACTTGCCCAGGAATTGAAAGATGGCACCGTAAAAGTGATCAGCGATGGCCTGTTGTTCAGTCGAGCCCTCGAGTCGGTCATTGGTAACCTGCGAGAATCCCAGCATGAACAGCAGACAGGCGGCGCATACCAGCCCGGTGACCGGGAAGCAAGCACCACCTGAAGTAAGGGCTAGCCGATTTCAATCAACGCTGAAATGTCCTTTGGTCATTTCGAAAGTTCAAGCAGTAGCTTGTTGAGTCGATGCACATATTCCGCCGGATCATCCAGCTGACTACCTTCAGCCAATGCAGCCTGGTCATAGAGCACCAGGGTCAAGTCCTTAAATCTGTCCTCGTCGGCCTCCGCCGCCAGACGTTCAAGTAGCGGATGCTTCGGGTTGATTTCAAAGATTCTTTTAGCGTCCGGTACAGCCTGGCCTGCGGACTCGAGGATGCGTCGCATTTGTAGTCCCATTTCATCGTCCTTGAACACCAGGCACGCCGGCGAGTCGGTCAGGCGATTGCTGACCTTCACTTCCTCCACCTCTTCGCCCACGACGCCCTTGATCCTGTCGATAAGAGGCTTGAACTCCTTTTCTGTTTTCTGCTGCTCTTCCTTTTCCTTTTCATCTTCGAGCTCACCAAGATCAAGGCTCGCACGGGCAACATCCTGAAATGGTTTTTTGTCGTATTCCGAAACATGGCTCATCAGCCACTCATCGATACGATCAGACAAAAGCAACACCTCGATGCCTTTTCGTTTGAAAACTTCCAAATGCGGGCTATTCTTTGCGGTGTGATAACTATCGGCTGTGACATAGTAAATTTTGTCCTGGCTCTCCTTCATCCGGGAAATATAGTCATCAAGCGATTGGTCCTGTTCATTGCTGCCGGAGTGAGTCGTCGTAAATCGTAGCAGCTTCAGGACCTTCTCTTGATTTGAGAAGTCTTCAGCAGGGCCCTCTTTCAGGACCTGGCCGAACTCTTTCCAGAACGCTTGATATTTTTCGTTATCGTCTTTTGTAAGCTTCTCGAGCATATCGAGCACACGTTTGGTTAATGCGCCACGCATGGACTTAATATTCGGGTCGTTCTGCAGGATTTCACGGGAAACGTTGAGCGACAGGTCGTTGGAATCAACAATGCCCTTAACGAAACGCAAGTATAGCGGCAGGAACTGTTCCGCATCGTCCATAATAAAGACGCGCTGCACATACAATTTCAAGCCGCGGGGCGCTTCTCGCTGCCACATATCAAACGGTGCCCGGGCCGGGATGTAGACAAGACTGGTGTAATCCAGCTTACCTTCAACCCGATTATGACTCCAGCTTACCGGGTCCTGGAAATCATGAGAGATATGTTTATAGAATTCCTTGTATTCGTCCTCCTTGATTTCGCTCCGTGGCCGGGTCCACAATGCTTGTGCCGAATTCACTGCCTCATATTCAGCTTCAGCTTTCTTCCCTGCACCTTCATCGTCTTCCGTTGCGAGCGCTTCGGGGGCCATCAATACCGGCACCGACACATGATCCGCGTATTTCTTGACAATAGTCCGCAGGCGCCATGAGTCCAGAAACTCATCCTCATTCGCCTTGAGGTGCAATGTCACAGAGGTACCGCGCTCTTCTCGCTCGACCGTCTCGATTTCAAAGTCCGATTCACCTTGCGATATCCAGCGAACTCCGTCTTCCTTCGCCGCCTCGGCAGCCCGGGATTCCACCGTCACCTGGTCTGCCACAATAAAGGACGAGTAGAATCCCACACCGAACTGGCCGATTAATTGGGAATCCTTCTTCTGGTCGCCTGTCAGGCTCTCCAGAAACCGTGCAGTACCGGATCGGGCGATCGTACCAAGATTTGAAATCGCCTCGTCTCGCGTCAGGCCAATACCATTGTCCGTTACGGTAATGGTTCGTGCTTCCTTATCGACATCGATGCGAATCTTAAGGTCGTTGGCTTCACCCATCAGCTCTGGCCTGGACAAGGCCACGAACCTGAGCTTGTCGATCGCATCGGAGGCATTTGAGATCAATTCCCTCAAGAATATCTCTTTGTTACTGTAAAGAGAGTGAATCATGAGATGCAGAAGCTGTTTTGCTTCTGACTGAAATTCCATCTTTTCTTTCTTTGCAGTTGCAGGCATAGGTCTATATTCCTTAGTTACTTGGGACCTGGAATAGACACTGAAATGGGGGTCAACGCCTGCAATTTCAAGGGTTGAGGGTGGAAGATAGAGGATTAGAGGATAGAGAGTAGCGCGCAGGCTCGCCGCAGGCAGAGCCTGCGGGCAAATGCCTACCAGCCGGTTACTTCCTTCAAGGTATTGCCGATTTCAGCCAGGCTCTTGACCGTGGTGACACCAGCGGCAGAAAGAGCGGCAAACTTGTCATCCGCCGTACCTTTACCACCGGCAATAATTGCGCCTGCATGACCCATTCGTTTTCCGGGTGGTGCAGTGACGCCGGCAATGTAGCCAACCACGGGCTTGGTCACATGGGCCTTGATAAAAGCAGCAGCCTCTTCCTCGGCATTACCGCCAATCTCACCCACCATAATGATCGCCTCGGTCGCCGGGTCTTGCTCAAACATGCCAAGGATATCTATGAAATTGCTGCCGGGAATCGGGTCACCACCAATGCCGACACAGGTACTCTGGCCATATCCCAGGTCCGTGGTCTGCTTGACCGCCTCGTAGGTCAGAGTCCCGGATCGGGAAACGATGCCTACCCTGCCGGGCAAATGGATTTCGCCAGGCATAATACCAATCTTGCACTCACCCGGTGTAATCACTCCCGGGCAATTGGGCCCGATCAGCCGGATGCCACGTTGGTCGAGGCTGGCCTTCACCACCAACATGTCGAGCGTCGGCACACCTTCGGTAATACAGACAATCAGTTCGATACCGGCATCAGCGGCCTCGAGTATTCCGTCTTTTGCAAAAGGTGCGGGCACATAGATCACAGAGGCATTGGCGCCAGTTGCGTGCACGGCGTCCTTGACCGTATTAAAAACCGGCAATCCGAGGTGTTTCTGACCGCCCTTGCCTGGCGTAACGCCCCCCACCATCTGGGTTCCGTAGTCGATCGCCTGTTGTGAGTGCAAGGTCCCTTGTGAGCCGGTAAATCCCTGGCATATTACCTTTGTATTCTTATCGACCAATACACTCACGAGGCACCTCCTACTGCTTTGACGGCCTGCTGCACAGCGTCAGTGAGACTGGTGGCAGCAATGATGTCGACGTCGCTCGCAGCCAGCGTCTCGACGCCGACTTTAGCGTTATTTCCTTCAAACCTGACAATCACCGGCACTTTGACACCTACCTCCTTTACCGCACCAATAATACCTTCGGCGATCACGTCACAACGGACGATGCCGCCAAAAATATTGATCAGTACCGCCTTGACACTGGTGTCCGCCAGAATGATTTTGAAGGCTTCACTGACCGTCTCTTTGGTGGCACCCCCACCAACATCGAGAAAGTTGGCCGGTTGCCCACCGTGCAACTTCACAAGGTCCATCGTGCCCATTGCAAGACCAGCGCCATTGACCATGCAACCGATATTGCCCTCAAGGGCAACATAATTTAAATCGAATTCAGATGCCTTGTTTTCACGTTCATCTTCCTGGGAAGTGTCCCGCATTTCAGCGAGCGCCTTCTGTCGGTAAAGCGCGTTACTATCTATGGAAACTTTCGCATCAAGACAAAGGATATCGCCATCTTTGGTCACAACCAGCGGATTAATTTCGAGAAGCGAGAGGTCGCGTTCGATAAACATTTTTGCCAGCGCCATGAATACACTGGCAAACTGGTTGACCTGTTTGCCTTCAAGGCCAAGTTGAAACGCAAGGTCACGACCCTGGTATGCCTGGCCTCCAAGCGCCGGGTCTATTATCGCTTGAAGAATTTTCTCCGGTGTCTCTTCAGCAACTTTTTCAATCTCAACGCCACCTTCGGTGGAGGCCATGAAGACGACACGCCGCGTTGATCGGTCAACTACCGCGCCGAGATACAACTCCCGCGCTATCTCCGTACACTCTTCAATATAGATCTTACTCACGGGTTGGCCGTGCTCATCTGTCTGGAAAGTCACTAGATTGGTACCGATATGCTGGTCCGCGAAAGCCCTGATGGCATCGTCATTTTCTACCAGTTTCACACCACCAGCCTTACCACGTCCGCCCGCGTGCACCTGCGCCTTGATGACCCACTTGTCACCTCCCAGCTTTTGGGCAGCAGCAATCGCTTCATCGGCAGTATCAACCGCGATCCCCCGGGAAACCGGAAGCCCGTATTCAGCAAACACCTGTTTAGCCTGGTATTCGTGCAGATTCATAAATCAATCGTCCTTAAAGGTATTGTCAGTTCGAATTATTTTTTACGTTTACGGTTGGCGATGTGGATGGCGTGACCGGCGACAGCAAGCGCAGCCTCATGTACCGCTTCAGACAAGGTAGGGTGGGCAAACATGGTTAGCCCGAGGTCCTCAGCGCTGCCACCAAACTCCATGGCAATCACTGCATCACTGATGAGTTCCGAGGCGTGTGAGCAGATCATATGCACGCCCAATATCCTGTCGGTTTTGGCATCCGCCAGAACTTTAACCAGCCCCCCGGTCTCATTAGAGGCCATGGCACGACCGCTGGCAGTCATGGGAAAAGTTCCAACATGGTAGTCATCACCGCTGGTCTTCAATTCCTGTTCCGTTTTGCCGACCCAGGCAATTTCAGGATAGGTATAAATTACCGCCGGTACCGTGTCGTAATTGACCTGGGTTTTTTGTCCTGCAATACGTTCCGCGACCATCACCCCCTCTTCCATTCCCTTGTGTGCCAGCATGGGGCCGCGCACCACGTCGCCCACTGCGTAGATGCCGGGGGTGTCTGTTGAGCACAGGTCGTCGACATAGATAAACCCACGCTCATCAAGGGTCACACCACTATCGGCAGACAGCAGGTTTTCAGTGTATGGCCGCCGACCCACTGCGACGATCAGGGCATCAAATGTTTCTTCCTTATCGCCGTCTTCCTGCTGGAACTGAACTTTTACCTTCTTGCCCTTAACCTCAGTGCCGGTGACCCGCGTACCCAGCCGAATATCAAACCCTTGTGCCTTGAATTGTTTCAGCGCTTCCTTGCCAACCTGGACATCCGCCATCGGCAGAAACTCCTCCAGGGCTTCCAGCACAACCACATCCGAGCCCAACCGATTCCATACGCTACCAAGTTCAAGCCCAATGACGCCGGCACCAATAACGCCCAATCGTTTGGGCACACTGCTGAAGTTAAGCGCACCGGTTGAGTCGACGATAAGGTCATCTTTCAAAGGACAAGGAGGAATCTCCACCGGCACAGAGCCGGTCGCGATAATAATGTTATCCGCCGACATGGTCTCCATTTCGCCGTCGTGGGGGGTAAATTCAACCGTACGACCGGCAATCAGTTTAGCCGTGCCTTCATAGGTTTTGACGCCATTACTCTTGAGAAGACCACCGACTCCCTTGGTCAGGTTCTGTACCACAGTATCCTTGTTCTTGATCATTGTGGGTACATCAATCCCGATGTCCTTTACCTTGATCCCGATATCGGAAAAGGAGTCACGCGCCTCAGCAAACTTGTGAGAAGTATCCAATAGTGCTTTGGACGGAATGCAGCCGGTGTTAAGACAGGTACCACCAAATGCAGGATTGCCTTCCTTATTGATCCATTTGTTGATACACGCGGCCTTAAGGCCCAACTGCGCTGCCCTGATCGCAGCGTGATATCCAGCTGGACCACCCCCGATTACGATGACGTCAAACTTGGTTGCCATTTTGACTCTCTTTAGCGATTGGATTTAAGTTGGCTAGATGTCCAACAGGATGCGTGCCGGCTCTTCCAGAAAATCTTTGATGGTGACCAGGAACCTGACCGCTTCTTGTCCATCAATCAAGCGATGGTCGTAGGAAAGTGCAAGATACATCATCGGCCTGATTTCCACTTTTCCATCCAGTACCATTGGCCGCTCCTGGATCTTGTGCATTCCGAGGATACCGGTTTGTGGCGGGTTGAGTATAGGCGTCGACAGGAGTGACCCGAATACGCCACCATTGGAGATGGTAAAAGTGCCACCGCTCATATCTTCAATGGACAACTTGTTATCCCTTGCCTTGATGCCGAAAGCACGAATCTGCTCTTCTATCTCTGCCAGGGTCAGGCTATCTGCATCCCGAAGCACAGGCACCACAAGTCCGCGTGGAGATCCAACCGCGACCCCAATGTCCTGATAACCGTGATATACAATGTCGCTGCCATCGATCGATGCGTTTACAGCCGGAAATCGTTTCAGTGCTTCGATACAAGCCCTGACAAAGAAAGACATAAAACCAAGCCGGGTTCCATCGTGAGCTTTTTCAAAATCTTCCTTATACCTGGTTCGTAAATCCATGATGGCATGCATATCAACCTCATTGAAGGTTGTGAGCATCGCCGCGGTCTGCTGGGCTTCGACCAGGCGACGCGCAATACTGGCTCGCAAACGCGTCATGGGAACCCGTCGTTCGACTCGCTCACCCGGCACTGCCGGTGCCGGTACTGCTTGTGACTTCGGTTCCCTGGCAGCAGGCTCGCGCTCAGCCTCGGCAACGGCAGTCAGGACATCCTCCTTGGTGACCCGTCCATCCTTGCCTGACCCTTTTATCTTCTCGAGCGGGATCTTGTTCTCTTCGGCAATCTTACGAGCCGCAGGGCTAACGGGCCGGTCAGTGGTATCTTCCACCGCCTCGGCTTCTTTTTGTGCCGGCTTGTCCTTGCCCTTGTCCTTGTCCTTGTCCTTGTCCTTGTCCTTGTCCTTGTCCTTGCTTTCAGATTCGGACTGGTGGTCAGACTTGCCGTCGGAAGCGACTTCACCTTCCTCAAATTCGCCGAGTACCTCTTCTGCAAGGACGGTTTCGCCCTGTTCTTTAGTGATCTTTGTCACCTTGCCGTCAGCAGGTGCGACGACTTCAATTACCACCTTGTCGGTTTCGATATCGACAAGGACCTGGTCTCTTTTAACACTTTCACCAACCTCGACGTGCCATTCTGCCACCTCGCCGTCGGCGACTGACTCAGGGAACTCAGGGGTCTTGATCTCAATCATTTTTATTCCTTAGGTCTAACGACTTAATTTAGGCAATACCGTCCGCGTACAAGGCGTCTTCAACCAGTGCATCCTGTTGTTTGACGTGCAGTGAAACATATCCCGCAGCTGGCGCAGCCGAGCCTTCGCGTCCGGAATATCGAAGGTAGAGTCCCGGAAACTGCGCATTGATCACCCGGCGCATGTGGTGCTGGCTGCTGTACCAGGCACCCTGGTTCATGGGTTCTTCCTGGCACCAGACTGCAGCGGCGATATTCGGATAACGTGCCAGTGCCGCACCCATATCTTCTTCCGGAAATGGATACAACTGCTCAATCCGGACGATTGCGACATGGTCCAGATGGCATTCCTTGCGCTTGGCATCAAGGTCGTAATAAACCTTGCCGCTACAGAATACGATACGGGTAATTTCCTCATCCGGCACATTGCTGGCGTCCTGGATAACAGGATTAAAGGCCCCGTCAGCCAGGTCTTCCAGACTCGATACTGCTTCCTTGTGGCGCAATAAACTCTTGGGTGACATCACCACCAGCGGTTTACGTAATGGCCGAATAACCTGGCGCCTTAGCAGATGGTAAATCTGTGCCGGCGTGGTAGGTGCACACACCTGGATATTGTGCTCGGCACACAGTTGCAGAAACCGTTCCAGGCGAGCCGATGAATGTTCCGGGCCAGCGCCTTCATAACCATGGGGCAGCAGTAAAGTCAGGCCACACAAACGCGCCCACTTATGTTCACCACTGGTAATAAACTGGTCTATCACTACCTGGGCGCCATTGGCGAAGTCACCAAATTGTGCCTCCCACACGCAAAGCGTACCCGGGCTGGTCTGGGCGTATCCATATTCAAACGCAAGTACCGCTTCCTCAGACAAGAGCGAGTCATACATTCGAAACAGCGCCTGGTTTTCGGAAACATGGTCCAGGGGAATATACTCGCGACCTTCTTTCTGGTCATGAATGACGGCGTGTCGATGAGAAAATGTGCCTCTCCGAACATCCTGGCCCGTCAAACGGACCGGATAGCCCTGCTCAAGCAGCGTGCCGTACGCCATGATTTCGGCAAATCCCCAATTGATCGACATGGCACCGGCTGCCATCTTGCGGCGGTCTTCCAGGATTTTGGAGACTTGTTTCTGGACCGACACCCCTTCGGGTACTTCATGTAAACGATGGGCCAGGTGCTGGAATTCCTTGAGCGGATAGGTGGTATCCCCTTCAGACGTCCAGTCGTGCCCGAGATAGGGACGCCAATCCACATACATTGAGGTATCGGGTTCCTTCAGGTAATCCCAGGCAACCGCGTGCCCCTCATCCAATGCGTCCCGATAGGCTTCCACGCGCTTGTCATAATCCGACTGTTCGATAGCGCCTTCTTCTATGATCTTCTTCGAGTAGCCCGTCAGTGTCGTCGGATGCTTACGGATGCGGCTATACATAACGGGCTGCGTAATAGAAGGCTCATCGCCTTCATTGTGGCCCCGCCGTCGGTAACAAACGATGTCGATTACCACGTCCTTCCTGAATTCCATCCGATAGTCTAATGCCAGTTGCGACACAAACAGTACTGCTTCAGGATCATCACCATTGACGTGAAAAATCGGCGCCTGCACCATTTTGGCAATCTCGGTGCAATAACGAGTTGACCTTGCGTCTGCAGGATTACTGATGGTGTAGCCGATCTGGTTGTTGATGATAACGTGAATCGTGCCACCGGTATAAAAACCACGGGTCTGGGACATCTGGAAGGTCTCCATGACGACTCCCTGGCCGGCAAATGCCGCATCACCATGAATATTGATGGCGAGGACCTGCTTGCCTTCATTATCGCCCCGGCGGTCTTGCCTTGCCCGAACCGAGCCGACGATTACAGGTGCGCCAATTTCCAGGTGCGAAGGATTAAATCCCAGCGCCAGGTGCATTTCACCGCCCGGAGTCATCAGGTTGGAGGAATAGCCCTGATGATATTTGACGTCTCCAGACCCGAAGCCAGGGGTATATCGACCCTCGAACTCGTCGAACAGGTCAGCAGGCTGCTTGCCCATCAGGTTCACCAGCACATTGATTCGGCCACGATGAGCCATACCAATGACAGTTTCTACAACACCTGCGCTACCGGCACGGTGGATCAGTTCGGCCAGGCAAGGGATCAGGGACTCGCCACCCTCGAGACCGAATCGTTTTGTGCCCGGATACTTGGTACCCAGGTACTTTTCGAGGCCCTCGGCCGCAATAAGGCGGTCAAGCAATCGCCGTTTGACACCATGACTGAACGATGGCCGTGACCGGGCGCTTTCCATCCGCTGCTGCACCCAGTTCTGCTCGGTTTCATCGGAGATATGCATGTACTCGGCACCCACCGAACCACAGTAGGTCTGCTCCAGCAGGTCAATAATCTCCTGCAGGGTTGCTTCCTTGTCTCCATAAAACAGGGTACCGGTCTGGAAACGTGAATCCAGATCCGCACTCGACAGCCGGTGGTATTCCAGTTCAAGAATGGGGCCACCGGATTCATCGGCGAGTCCGAGCGGATCGAGATTTGCTTTCAAGTGTCCGCGGCGCCGATATGCTGATATCAGTTCCCCGACAGCCACCTGTTTTCGTTCATAGTCCGAACTGATCGTTGCCGGCGAGACCGGCGTAACCCGCGCCTGGTTCTTGGCAAGCAACAGGAAGTGATTGCGGATCGTTTCGTGGGATATATCCGGCGTCAATTTACCCTCGACCACCGGCAAGGTGTCGAAATAGCTGCGCCACCCATCCGGGACCGAGGAAGGATCCTCGAGATAACGCTCGTACAGATCCTCTACATAGGACGCATTGCCGCCCGAAATGTGGCCGGAGCGCCACAATTGCTCCATGTTACTTTCTTGCATGCTTTACGCCCCTTAGTTGGAACGAAAGAAAAATTGGCTCACCGGGCCGTGGCCCGGTAGTCATGGGATTCTACAGGCAATCAATCAGATAGGAAAATTGCCTGAAACGTTAAACCGCTCGTTTGAGGAGCATGTTCCTGATATGGCCAATCGCACGGGTTGGGTTCAGGCCCTTTGGGCACATCGCCACACAATTCATAATGCCACGACATCGGAACACGCTAAACGGATCCTCCAGATCGCTCAGGCGTTCCTCGGTTGCCGTATCGCGACTGTCAATGAGGAACCTGTAGGCTTGCAGCAAGCCGGCAGGACCAATGAATTTATCCGGATTCCACCAGAAGGACGGACACGCTGTGGAACAACAGGCGCACAGGATACATTCATAAAGGCCGTCCAGCTTTTCTCGATCTTCCGGCGACTGTAGGCGTTCCATTGATGGTGGTTCTTCATCGTTAATCAGGTAAGGCTTGATCTTGCGATAGTTATCGTAAAACTGCTCCATATCGACAATCAGGTCACGTACGACTGGCAAACCCGGCAACGGCCGAATGCTCAATTGATCACCCTTGACTACATCGGAAAGGTGCGTGATACAGGCAAGACCGTTTTTGCCGTTCATATTGACGCCATCGGACCCGCATACGCCTTCCCGGCAGGAACGACGGTAGGAAATTGTCGGATCCTGTTCCTTCAGCATTTCCAGGACATCCAGAACAAACACATCCTTGTCTCCAGGAATCGACAGGTCAAAATCCTGCATATAAGGTTCTGCATCCTTGGCAGGATCATATCGATAGACGCTGACTTGCATTAATAGACTCGCTCTTTGGGTTCAAACAATCCTTCGGGTAGATCCGTGTCAGTTTTTAAGATACCGGGCGTGAAGTTCACCGCGCGCTTCCCCAGTGTCTTTGTCTCGGGATCATAAAAGGAGTGGACCAGCCAATTGGCATCATCCCGTTCCTGGTAGTCATCACGTGCATGGGCGCCGCGGCTTTCTTTACGTTCTTCTGCCGCAATCGCTGTCGCCTCGGCGACTTCAAGCAGGTTATCGAGTTCGAGCGCTTCGAGTCGTGCGGTATTAAAAGCCGCGCTCTTGTCCGTCAGGCTTGCCTTTGCAATCCGTTGGCGCAACTCGGCAATCTGCCGGATACCTTCCTGCATTGGGCCTTCCTTACGGAATACACCGAAATTCAGTTGCATCAGGGCCTGTAATTCTTTTCTGAGAGTGGCCACGCTCTCCCCGCCTGCCGGAGAGTCATTCCATCGGTTCAGCCTCGCCATGGCGGAGTCAATATCACTTTCGCGCGCTGCCATCTGGTCAATGCCATCGGCAAGCGCTTGTGTAATGTGTAGTCCTGCTGAGCGGCCAAAGACGACAAGATCCAACAGCGAATTTCCGCCCAGCCGGTTGGCGCCGTGAACAGAAACGCAGGCCGCCTCACCAACCGCGTAAAGCCCGTCGATCACCCGGTCTTCATTATTTTCCCTCGTGATGGCCTGGCCGTGCACGTTAGTGGGTATGCCGCCCATCATGTAATGGCAGGTGGGCACCACGGGAATGGGTTCCTTGACCGGATCGACATGCGCGAATGTTTTCGACAATTCGACGATACCTGGCAGGCGCGTGTGCAGGATGTCCTCACCCAGGTGATCGAGTTTCAGGAACACATAATCGCCATTTTCACCGGCACCGCGACCTTCCAGAATTTCAAGCACCATACTTCGCGCCACCACATCCCGGCCGGCAAGATCCTTGGCAGTCGGGGCATAGCGTTCCATAAATCGCTCGCCATCCTTATTGATAAGGTAACCCCCCTCACCACGACAACCCTCGGTGACCAGTACCCCGGCGCCGGCGATGCCGGTGGGGTGAAACTGCCACATTTCAATGTCCTGCACCGGGAAGCCCGCACGCAGTGCCATTCCCAGGCCATCACCCGTATTCATCAGCGCGTTGGTGGTGGACTGGTAAATCCTGCCCGCACCTCCGGTTGCAAGAACCGTCGCTTTGGATTTGATGTAATGGGTTTCGCCGGTTTCCATACAAATAGCGATGATACCAACTACCGCGCCAACCGCGTTGGTGACCAGATCAACCGCGAACCACTCACTGAAGAACACGGAACCCGCCTTGGTGTTGGCCTGGTATAAGGTATGTAAGAGTGCGTGCCCTGTTCGGTCAGCGGCCGCACAGGTCCGTGCTGCCTGGCCGCCCTTGCCAAAGTCCCTGGACTGACCACCAAAGGGTCGCTGGTAGATTCTTCCGTTTTCCTTGCGGGAGAACGGCAGGCCCATATGCTCCAATTCAAAGACCGCCTGGGGACCGACTTTGCACATATACTCAATCGCATCCTGGTCGCCGATGTAATCCGAACCCTTGACTGTGTCATACATATGCCAACGCCAATCATCGTTGGGGTCTTCACTGGCAATGGCGCAGGTAATCCCTCCCTGCGCAGAAACCGTATGTGACCTGGTGGGGAAAACTTTAGACACGACGGCCGTCTTGTAACCGGATGCGGCCAATTGCAGGGCCGATCGCATACCAGCGCCGCCCCCGCCAACAATAATGGCATCAAACTCCAGTACCGGTAACTTACTCATTCGATTAATTCCCCCACAGGATCTTGACACCCCAAATCAGATAGATGGCAATAACCAGAACGCAACCTACCTGGTAGAGCAACCGGATCGCATCAGCACCACTGCCGAAATAATGTTCCCTGATGTAGTCCGTGCCGATGGTCCACATACCAATCCATGCATGTGCGCAGGTGGAAAGTAGCGCCAGCAGCGTAAACACCTGCATCCAGGTCTGGTTGAAAAGTCCACGCCATACCGGGTAATTCATGTCACCACTGACGAGGATGTAGCCGACCAGCACGACGGTATACGCCGCCAGAATATATGCGGTGACGCGCTGGACGATCCAATCGGCAACACCGTTTCTCGAAAAACTGGTAGCTTGAGTGACCATAGGTTCTCCTTAGCCTTGTGTGACCCAGATAGCAGACAGGAAAATCAGTATTGCGCTGAATAAAATAGTGGCCTTGGCGGCAAACTGTCCGCCTTCGAGTGAATCAGCAATCTCAAGGTCGAGTAACAAGTGCTTTATCCCGGCAACGAAATGATAGGATAAGGCAGCGAGCAACCCGAAGGTCACCAGCATCCCGAGCGGAGACGCCATCATCGCACTTAACCTCTCAAAGCCGGCTTCCGATGACAAAGACATGTCGAGCGCATACAGGCCAAAGGCAATACCGACGAACAACACAACACCAGCAATACGATGGCTGATAGAAGTAAGCGCCGGGATCGGCCACTTGAACCGGGCAAGATCGGCCGGGTCCACGTTAATAGGGCGATGATCTTTATTCACTTAAGGTTCCCGAATCGAGGCCCGAATACAGGTAACGACAGACAGATAAAATTATCGATACGATAAAACGTCTGCAATCGACCATGTAGCAAGGGGAATGGCTTTATTGAACGACGCCTAATCATAGAGATTTTACTGAAAAAAGACAAACTGGTAACTTGCGCCAGCCCGCAACATACGAGGCTTTACAAGGCAGACGGGTTTTGAAATCATGAGCGGTTCTTGCTGCTACAATACAATCACCAGAAGACCCGGAACCAGTCACCCCTGCGGGCTCCTTCTGATCCTTACATTCAGGAGTAGAACATGACGCAAAAGGTTCAGATAACAATCGACGGTAAGTCTTCGGATCTACCGACGATGGAGGCGAGCGAGGGCAACAATGTAATCGACGTTCGGGGCCTCATATCGGAAGGTATGTTCACCTATGACCCGGGCTTTCTTTCGACTGCCAGTTGCGACTCCAAAATCACTTACATCGACGGCGATTACGGGATCCTGCTCTACCGGGGTTACCCAATCGAGCAACTGGCAGAACTATCCAACCATCTGGAAGCCAGTTACCTCTTGTTAAACGGCGAATTGCCTTCCCATTCCGAATACGACGCATTCGAGGCATCGATCAAACAACACCAGCCTATCGACAGGAAATTCCAACAAATTTTTAACGGCTTCACAAAGGGAGCACATCCCATGGCCATGGTGGGGGCAGCCGTTAGCGGCCTCGCGTCACTTCATCACGAAAAAACTGACATTGCGAATTTTGACGACCGAATCACTACCGCGCACCGCCTGATTGCCAAAATCCCCACGATTGCCGCCATGGCATTTCGCCACGGCCGCGGCGAAAAATTTATTGAACCTGACCCTGGCCTGTCTTACGCGGAGAATTTCCTGCATATGTGTTTTGGTGATGCCGTCAGTTCAACATTGACAAGTGCCATGGACCGGATTTTCCTTTTACACGCAGACCATGAACAAAACGCCTCGACTTCTACGGTGCGAATGGCGGGCTCAACTGAGTGCAATCCCTATGCGGCAATTTCCGCAGGAGTCTCTGCACTGTGGGGACCAGCACACGGTGGTGCCAATGAGGCCGTCCTCAACATGTTAAACGAGATCGGGGACGAATCACGAGTAGGTGAGTATGTTGACAAGGCCAAGGACAAGGATGATCCATTCAAACTCATGGGTTTTGGCCATCGAGTTTATAAAAATTTCGATCCGCGGGCGAAGGTGATGGAAGAGTCTTGTACCCGGGTGCTGGAAGAATTGGGCATTGAAGAAGAACCACTGCTCAAGATCGCCAAGAAACTCGAACAGATCGCGCGGGAAGATGACTACTTCATCGAAAGGAAACTGTATCCGAATATCGACTTCTATTCAGGCATCACACTAAAGGCTATCGGCATTCCGACAGAAATGTTTACCGTGATATTTACCATCGGCAGAATGCCTGGCTGGATTTCCCATTGGCACGAAATGATGAGCGCTCCTTATAAAATTGCCCGGCCCCGCCAGCTATATCTGGGTGAACACAAACGCGACTATGTCCGCATCGAAAAACGCTAGCGACCCACTATTAAATCAAGGAATCAACATTGAATATCTCAGCAACCATCGAAACCAGTAAGGGCCCAATCCATATCAACCTGTTTCCGGACAAGGTACCGGTAACCGTTGCAAGTTTTGTCAATCTCGCGCGCAAGGGCTTTTACAATGGACTTTTGTTTCACCGTGTCATCGGGGATTTTATGATCCAGGGCGGCTGCCCTCATGGCACAGGCACTGGCGGTCCTGGCTATAAGTTTGAAGACGAGTTTGACACTAAGCTGCGCCACAATGCACCAGGTAAACTGTCCATGGCGAATGCAGGTCCGGGTACCAACGGTAGCCAGTTCTTTGTTACTCACGTGCCGACGCCACACCTCGATGACAACCACTCAGTGTTTGGAGAAGTTGCGTCCCAGGCAGATCAGGACGTCGTTGACAGTATCGCGCAAGGTGACAAGATTGTATCGGTCAAGGTAGAAGGTGATGCTGAGGAACTACTTGCATCACAAAAGGATCGAGTGGCGGAATGGGATGCTGCGTTACAACAGAACTTCCCCGGTCTGAGCTAAACCTCACGACCCTGGAGCGGCGCCCATGAAGGGTGTAATCCTGGACGCTGACTCCCTTGGACCAGGTGATGTCAGTCTCGCTCCAGTCACTGAACTGCTCGATCGCTGGGACGTTCATGGTTTTACGCCTGCCGATGCAGTCGAGGACAGAATAAAGGGCGCAGCAGTCGTTTTATCCAACAAGGTTTCCATCACTCGTGACACGATCGCTCGCTGTCCGGAACTAAAATTCATCAGTGTGATGGCGACGGGCACCAACAATATCGATCTTGCGGCGGCGCGTGAGGCCAATATCCCGGTCAGCAACGCGGTCGCTTATGCTACACCCTCCGTGGTCCAACACACGCTCTCGCTGATGCTGGCTCTTTCTAACAACCTCCTTGCCTATGTCGATGATGTGCGACGGCAAAAGTGGCAAGCAAGTAAAGTATTTTGCCTGCTCGACCATCCCATCGTCGAACTGGGAGGCAAAACACTGGGCATCGTCGGATACGGGGAACTGGGTAAAGGCGTCGCGCAGGTGGCGCGGGCATTTGATATGCAAGTTCTGTTGTCGGCCAGGCCAGGCCAGCAAGCGCAGGGCGAGCGTCTTGCGCTGGCGGAACTCTTACCTCGGGTGGATTACCTCAGCCTGCATTGTCCGCTCACACCACAAACTGAAAACCTTATTAACAAAAAGACCCTTGCTACCATGAAGCCTGAAGCTTTTGTTATTAATACGGCTCGTGGTGGCCTCATTAATTCCACTGACCTGATCGCGGCCCTGCAGGCTGGCACGATTGCTGGTGCCGCCCTCGATGTGGTGACTAGCGAACCTCCGGCACAAGACGAACTTGTGACCAATTCAAATCTTCCCAATCTCATTGTGACCCCGCACAACGCATGGGGCGCCGTTGAATCCCGCCAAAGACTGGTAGCGCAAATGCAAGAGAATATCACTGCCTTCATGTCCGGCAATCCGGTTCGCGTGGTCAATCCCGGCGGCAGAAAATCAGCGGACTAATGACCGCATGGCCTGTTCGATCCCTTCGACACTCAATGGATACATCTCGTCATCCATCAATCGTCGGATCATTTGAATAGAGTAAACGTCCTGCCAACTTGCCGGGTCCACAGGATTTAACCACACGACCTTGCGGAATCGTTCTCGAATACGTGCCAACCACACCTCGCCAGGTTCGCTGTTGTAGTGTTCGACGCTGCCACCTTTCTCCGCGATCTCGTGACGCGCCATACTTGCATCGCCAACAAAGATGATCTTGTAGTCGCTGCCAAATCGCCGCAGGACATCCCAGGTAGGAAGTCTCACCTCATTCCGGCGATCATTCTCATGCCACAGGGATTCGTAAATAAAATTATGGAAGTAAAAATAGTCCAGGTACTTGAATTCACTGCGCGCGGCTGAAAATAACTGGGCACACAGTTGGATGTGCTCATCCATGGAGCCACCGATGTCGAGAAATAACAAGACCTTGACGGCATTATGGCGTTCAGGTACTTCACGAATATCGAGAATGCCGCCGTTTCTGGCAGTCGATCGAATGGTATCAGCGAGATCGAGTTCCATCTCGGCAGCAGAGCGCGCAAATTTACGAAGCCGACGGAGCGCCATCTTGATATTGCGGGTTCCCAGTTCGACCTCAGGATCATAATCTTCAAAAAGCCTCTGCTGCCAGACTTTGCTTGCGGATAATTGCGCCGGTGCCTCGCCTTCGTCACGAATACCAGCTTCGCCGATTTCACTGCTGCCGATACCTTTTTTGCCACCTGTGCCTTCCCCTTCCTCGCCGTCCTCGCCTTCGCCTTGCTCTCCACTTTCTCCCTCTCCCTCTCCCTCTCCGTCTCCTTCCCCTTCTCCCTCTCCTTCCCCTTCTCCATTTTTATCCGTGTCGCCGCCTGCGTCCCTCTCGGCAGCTTCCTGTTTTTCTTTTCGGGCACTGTCAAGGCTCTCCTGGTATTCGTTCACCAGCGCGCGAATTTCAAGTTCGCTTTTCTTTGGAAAAAGTGTCGACAGGATCTCTCGCAAGACGCCAGTGTCCTTCGTGTCTTCAAATACACCCTGCCACTGGTCGAGCCCATTGAAGAATGCATCGAACGCCTGGTCAAACCGATCGTAATACTTTTCATCCTTGACGAGACACAAGCGGGACAGGAAGTAGAACTGTCGTACGTCGGCAAACACCAACCGACGCTGCATCGCAGCGAGAAGGTCAATCAGTTCGCGAATCGAAATCGGTACCCGGTAGGTACGCAAATGAATAAAAAAACTTAATAGCACGTGATAACTGGCTGGAGAGACGACTGGACGATACCAGATTCGGCGATCTGACAAAACGAGGTTTCAGGTGCGCTTGATGCGAATGCTATACTCGATCGACATTCGTCCGGCTACCAATGCCCATGACCAGCGAAACCATCACCTCGCTCGCCGATTACAACCAGGACCCACTGCTCGACGCCCTCGTGGCCCTGACGCGGATTCACGCTCGACCCTGGTCTGCCGAAAGCCTCTGCGCCGGCTTGCCGCTGGTGGATGGAAAACTGACACCGGCATTGTTCGTGCGGGCTGCCGAACGGGCTGGTTTTATCGCCGAGGCAGTCAATCGGGAACTTGACGATATACCCGATGAAGTGTTGCCGTGCGCGCTCATAGGTCACGACGGTAGCGCCTTGATCCTGCTTGAAAGAACTGGCGACGAGGCGGTAGTCAGCGACCCGATTCAGCCAGGTGAGCGCTATAAAAAGAAACTCACTGAACTCAAGGGCCTTTATGCGGGCCAGTGCCTCTATGTAAAACCGGAGTATCACTATAACGATATGGAATCTGGAGATGCGGGTGAAGCTCACTGGTTCTGGCAGACGATCAAGCGTTCCCGTGGTCTCTACGCAGAGGTTCTGGTCGCATCCCTGCTCATCAATCTGTTCGCCCTGGTCTCTCCGCTTTTTATAATGAACGTCTATGATCGCGTCGTGCCCAACTACGCGGTAGAAACCTTGTGGGTACTGGCATCTGGTGTATTCATCGTTTTTATATTTGATCTCATCATGAAATCGTTGCGTGGATACTTCATCGACGTGGCGGGCAAACGTGCAGATATCCTGTTGTCGTCGAAAACCTTTTCCCGCGTAATGGATATCAAAATGAGCGAGAGACCGAGAAGCGTCGGATCCTTTGCCAACAATCTGCATGAATTTGATACGTTTCGAGAATTTTTCACCTCAACAACCCTGGTAGCCGTGATCGACCTGCCATTTGTATTGTTGTTCATCTTGCTGATCTATGGAATTGGAGGCGTCCTTGCTGTCATTCCACTGATTGCGATTCCCCTGGTCGTCATCGTTGGCCTGATATTTCAACGACCGCTACGGGAGACAATCACCAAAACCTTCGCTGAATCTGCTCGCAAGCACGCTATGTTGATCGAATCCTTGAGCGCACTGGACGCTATCAAGGGAGCTCGCGCGGAAGGTGGAATCCAGCGCAAGTGGGAAGAATACAATGCCCGATTGGCCCGCCTCGGACTCAAGTCGAGACTCCTGTCACTGGGCACGGTCAACGTGGCGCAGGCAGTTCAGCAGTTTGCCACGGTGGCAGTGGTCATTGGCGGCGTCTATCTCATCATGGAAGCCAGGCTCAGTATCGGCGGGCTTATCGCGTGCACGATCCTGACTGGTCGCTGCATGGCGCCCATGTCACAGCTAGCGAGTATTCTGACCCGCTATCACCATTCAGTCGCCGCCTATGGTGCAATTGATCGCATCATGTCCTTGCCGGTTGAACGTCCGAGCGGTCACAAATTTCTGCATCGGTCCAGGCTCGACGGGGATATCGAGTTCAAACAGGTGAGTTTCGCCTATCCCGAACAACAGGAACCGGCGTTAAAGGATGTCAGCTTTACCATTCGTGCCGGTGAAAAAGTCGGCATCATTGGCCGGATGGGTTCCGGTAAAAGCACGATTCACAAACTCCTGCTTAAATTCTATCAACCAGCGAGCGGCAGCATTCTCGTTAGCGGCACCGATATTAATCAGATCGATCCCAACGACCTGCGCACAAATATCAACTTTGTGCCCCAGGACATCGTGCTGCTGAATAGTACGATTCGGGAAAACATCGTCGTCGGCTCACCCCTGTCCAGCGATGAAACCGTGTTGCGAGCAGCCGAGCTGGCTGGGCTCTCTGAACTTGTCAACAGACATCCCCAGGGCTTTGATTTGATAGTTGGCGAACGCGGCGCCAACCTTTCGGGTGGACAGCGTCAGGCTGTAGGTATTGCACGTGCTTTTATCGATCGTGCCCCCCTCATCCTGCTGGATGAACCCACCAATGCCATGGATAACTCGTCAGAGGCGACATTTAAACAACAACTCAAAGCCTACGCCGAGCACAGAACGCTGGTGCTGGTCACCCACAAGACATCGTTGCTATCGCTGGTGGATCGATTGATTGTGCTGAACGCGGGTGAGGTGGTTGCCGACGGTCCGCGGGATGAGATTCTTGGCGCCCTCTCTGGAGGCGCAGGCTGATGGCAAAACACAAGGACGACATCCGTTTCATGCCAGAGACCTATGCAGCCGAGGTCGAAACCTTACCGATTGCCATGCATGGTATCTTGTGGTTGACGGTCATATTTCTGGTAGTCGCGCTCATCTGGGCAAATCTTGCGACGGTCGATGAAGTCGCCCATGCGCAAGGACGGGTTATTCCTTCGAGCCAGATCCAGGTTATCCAGAACATGGAAGGTGGTATTCTCTCGGAAATCCTGGTCAGGGCTGGAGATCGGGTCAAGAAGGACCAGACCGTGATGCGCCTGGATGACACCCGGTTTGCCTCGCCATTCAATGAAAGCCAGTTATCTTCCTACGCGCTGCGTGCACGCATCGCAAGGCTCGAAGCAGAAATTTCGGGTGAGGCATTCGTCGAGCCGCCTGAATTTCCGGAATCGCGCCGTAACCTCATCGAAGACGAACGACGCCTGTACGAGGCCCGGCAGCAGGAACTGCAATCTTCGGTAGAAATCCTGGACCAGCAGTTAAAACAGCGCCAACAGACCCTCGAGGAGTTACGGGGCCAGGAGCGTAATCTTGCGCGCAATACCGAACTTGCCCAGAGTGAACTGGAGATTACAGAACCCCTGGTCGAGACAGGCGCGGTTTCCCAGGTGGAACTATTGCGCCTGCAACGGGCTGTGAATGATTCCGTCGGCGATCTCGAGTCCGTCCGCGTCACCATCCCCAGGGCAGAATCAGCGGTCGCCGAGGCGCAGGAAAAGATTGAGGAACGCAAACAGCAGTTCCGTCGCCAGGCACAATCGGAGTTGAACGAATCCCGGACCCAATTGTCCCGCCTGTCTATTTCAAACATTGCGTTGCAGGATCGGGTCGCTCGTACCAGTGTTCGTTCGCCGGTAGATGGAACTGTCAAGCAGATCCTGATCAACTCAACTGGCGCCGTCATTCAACCCGGTATGGACCTGATGGAAATCGTACCGTTAAACGATACGCTGTTGATTGAAGCCAAAATTCGACCGGCGGATATCGCATTTATTCACCCTGGACAGGCTGCAACCGTAAAGCTTACCGCATACGACTTTGCGATCTACGGCGGTCTTCAAGGTGTGCTCGAATTTATCAGTGCCGATACCATCACCGACGAACGTGGTGAGCATTTTTTTCGCATCCAGGTGCGAACCAGTGAAAATCACCTGGGTTCCGGCAACAAGCCCTTACCGATCATTCCCGGCATGGTCGCCACAGTCGACATTATGACGGGTGAAAAAACGGTAATGGATTACCTCCTGAAACCACTCAAACGTGCCCAGCAAGCGGCACTGTCAGAACGGTGAGAACTGGGGAGCCATCCACAGCCATGCAAGCCTCACCGGTCTGGCCGTGCAAGCCACACC
>JBBDIT010000012.1:27867-32043 GCA_040880285.1 Pseudomonadales bacterium
GGGGAGCCATCCACAGCCATGCAAGCCTCACCGGTCTGGCCGTGCAAGCCACACCGGATCCATCAGCTCTTCGAGTTCCGTGCGCGGGATGTCCGTTTCCTCTTCCGCCACATCAATGATTGGTCGTTTTTCAGCGTAGGCTTTTTTGGCAATCGCCGCCGCGGCCTCATACCCGATTCGACTATTGAGGGCGGTTACCAGTATCGGATTTAACCGCAGCGATTCATTAATATTGTCCTCATTGACGCTAAACCCGGCGATGGTATCGCCGATCGCATCACAGGCATTGGCCAGCAGGCCGGTGCCAGAAAGCAGCTTGTAGGAAATTAACGGTAGCATCACATTCAGCTGAAAGTTGCCAGACTGACCGGCGATACCGATCGTCACGTCATTGCCCATGATCTCCGCTGCAATCATTGCAACCGCCTCCGGCACGACCGGGTTAACCTTGCCAGGCATAATCGACGATCCAGGTTGCAAGGGTGCAAGCTCGATTTCGCCAAGACCTGACAGGGGTCCTGACGACATCCAGCGGAGGTCGTTCGCAACTTTCATCAATACCACCGCGGTACCACGCATGGCCGCCGAGCACTCGACGGCGACATCCTGCGCCGCCATTCGGCTGAACCGGTTTTCAACCGCCCGGAAATGGCTCCCGGACCAGCGCGTAATAGCGGCGATGGCGAGATCGGCAAAGCCTGGTGGGCAATTGACACCGGTACCGACGGCAGTGCCACCCAGTGGCAATGCGCGTAACCTCGGCATCAAATCATTAAACCGTTCAATACACTCCCTCACCTGGAACGCCCAACCACCGAGTTCCTGTCCGAAGGTAATGGGCATGGCATCCATCAGGTGAGTGCGACCAGTCTTCACGATATCAGAAGTATCACCTGCCTTTTGTTCAATCGTCTCTGCCAGCAGGTCCAGCGCCGGCAATAGCACCTCCTCGAACTCAAGAGCCGTACTCACTTGTAGGCAGGTTGGTATCACATCGTTACTACTTTGTGACAGGTTGACGTCGTCATTGGGATGAACGTCGTTGCCCGCCAGCCTTGCCAGCACTTCATTCATATTCATATTGGTGCTGGTACCTGACCCGGTCTGGAAGACATCAATCGGGAAGTGGCCCATGTGCTCGCCAGATGCCACCAGCAGTGCCTGGCTGACAATTGTGTCGGCCTTTACCTTTGGCAGCAGATCCAGCGCAAGGTTAGCTTCCGCCGCCGCTGCCTTGATGAGTGCCAGCCGCCGGATAAACATTTCCGGCATGGTGCGACTGGAAAACCGGAAATTATCGATCGCCCGCTGCGTCTGGGCGCCATACAGGGCTTCGGCAGGAACCTTGACCTCACCCATACTGTCGTGTTCGATTCGATGCTTCACGCTCACTCCCGTCATTTTCTTTTATCATGCAGTTTTGTAAGCTTGGCCTACACTTAACACATGTCGAGTCGTATCACATGAGCACCCGCTATAGCCAGGCTTCCACGCTCAACGTCAATGGAAATCCTTACACGATTTACCCTTTCAGTCACCTCAAGGATGAATTCAACACCGATAAGCTGCCCTATTCCCTCAAAATATTGCTGGAGAACCTGCTCCGCCACGGAGAGGAAGATTACGTCACGGACGATGACATCAGGGTACTGGCCGGTTGGAACCCGACAGCGGAGCCGTCCCAGGAAATAGCCTTTGTTCCGGCACGGGTATTGTTACAGGACTTTACCGGCGTCCCCGCCATCGTTGATCTCGCTGCCATGCGTGACGCCATGATTGCGCTCGGGGGAGATCCCAAAAAAATCAATCCGCTCAACCCGGTTGAACTGGTCATCGACCACTCCGTCATGGTGGATCACTATGGCACCGCCGAGGCACTTTCGGACAATACTGCGCTCGAGATCGAGCGCAACCTGGAACGTTACAAATTCCTTCGCTGGGGCCAAAAGGCCTTTGAGAACTTTAAGGTGGTCCCACCTGGCACCGGTATCGTGCACCAGGTCAATCTGGAATATCTTGCCCGTGGCATCTTTACCACCGAAAAAAACGGTAAACTCCTGGCCTATCCGGATACCCTGGTGGGTACAGACTCCCATACCACAATGATCAACGGACTCGGTGTCCTTGGCTGGGGTGTGGGTGGGATCGAAGCAGAAGCCGCTATGCTGGGCCAACCCGTGACCATGTTGATTCCACAGGTCGTCGGCTTTCGGATCGACGGACGCCTCGCCGAGGGCGCAACCGCGACTGACCTTGTATTGACCGTTACCGAGCGTTTGCGCGAACACGGTGTGGTTGGAAAATTCGTCGAGTTTTTTGGGCCAGGGCTCAAGAATCTCACCCTGGCGGATCGCGCTACCATCGCCAATATGGCTCCTGAATATGGTGCAACTTGCGGCATTTTTCCCATCGACCAGGAAACCATCAAGTATCTCAAACTAACCGGCCGCAGTGATGAGTCCCTGGCCATGGTCGAGGCATACACCAAAGCCATGGACATGTGGCACGATGACGATACGCCGGAAGCCCACTATAGCGCCCAGCTGCACCTCGATTTAAATGAGGTAGTCCCCTCTATCGCCGGCCCCAAGCGACCGCAGGACAGGATCTCCCTGACCGAATCGAAGCCTGCATTCGAGAAAACCCTGAAAGAATTCAAGGAGCTCTCGCTGCTACCGGTCCGTGAATCCACGTTTGAGGACGAGGGCGGGTCTATGGGTAACAATCCGGTCACCGGAGCCGTCTCGGTCACCTATAAAGGCGAGACCTTCAACCTGGAACACGGCGCCGTGGTTATCGCTGCCATCACCAGCTGTACCAATACATCCAATCCAGCAGTCCTGGTGGCTGCTGGTCTGGTGGCAAGAAACGCACGCAAACTTGGACTTAATACCCGGCCCTGGGTCAAAACCAGCCTCGCTCCTGGTTCAAAAGTCGTCACAGAATATCTCGAGAAGACTGGCCTGATGGACGATCTGGAAGCCCTCGGCTTCTACCTTGTGGGATATGGATGCACCACTTGTATCGGCAACTCCGGTCCCTTGCCGGACGAAATAAGCGCGGCCATCAATAAGGGCGACCTCCTGGTCACGTCGGTGTTATCCGGCAACCGTAACTTCGAGGGGCGCATCCACCAGGATGTTCGTGCCAATTATCTTGCGTCACCTCCGCTGGTGGTCGCTTACGCGCTTGCTGGCAATATGGGCATCGATCTTTATCAGGATTCCATCGGTACAGACAAGAACGGCAATGCAGTGACCCTCAAGGATATCTGGCCAGACAACACGGAAATTCAACAACTGGTGGACAACACCATTAATGCGGAGATGTTCAAGACCAAGTACGCTGATGTGTACACGGGTAATGAGGTCTGGAACAAGCTGCCGGTACAGGAAAGCGAATTGTACGATTGGCCGGATTCCACCTATGTCCGTCAGCCTCCGTTTTTTGAAAATATTTCCACAGCGGTACCTGACGTCCGCGATATCGAACAGGCACGCTGCCTGGTAAAAGTCGGTGATAGCGTCACCACCGACCACATATCACCAGCTGGCGCTATCGCCACGGAAAGTCCTGCCGGAAACTACCTGCAGGATCTCCAGATCGGTCCACAAGACTTCAACTCTTACGGCTCTCGTCGGGGTAACCATGAAGTAATGATGCGTGGCACCTTTGCGAACGTACGATTGAAAAATGAGCTGGCCCCCGGCACGGAAGGCAGTTGGACCGAATATTTTCCCGGCAACGAGAAGACGTCCATCTTCGATGCGTCCGAAAAATATGGAGAGGATGGCACCCCCCTCATTATTCTGGCAGGCAAGGAATACGGGACTGGCTCATCACGTGACTGGGCTGCAAAGGGTCCGGCACTGCTGGGCGTTCGTGCCGTCATCGCCGAAAGCTACGAGCGCATCCACCGTTCCAATCTGGTCGGCATGGGCATCTTGCCACTCCAATTCAGTGAAGGTGACAGTTCGCGGTCATTGGGCCTGGTAGGCACTGAACTTTTCTCGATACCGGCGGTATCGGTAGGGCAAACTTCAGTCACCGTGACGGCGGAACGTGTCGACGGGGAGAAAGTCACATTTGAAACCCGTATTCGAATCGATACGCCTAACGAGTATGCGTACTATGAAAACGGCGGCATCCTGCACTATGTTCTAAGGCGCCTCGCGA
>JBBDIT010000012.1:32143-41877 GCA_040880285.1 Pseudomonadales bacterium
GGCGTCTCCAGCATGCGACCAATGGCCCTGAATATCACGTCATCAAAATTGCTGGCAGGATAACCCAGTTCACCGTAAGCCTTCTGGAACAGCGGACGTAACAAATCATAAAATTCCGCAGTACGCCGACTGTCAATAGAGATAAAGATGTCAGTGACCCGGTTATAGCGCCGGTAGGATGACTCATCCATCACATACTCGGTATCGGAAACCTGTGTTGCACTGAACGGCTCAGCGGGCGCAAGGAAACTGACTGGCTGGCGAGCGATCGTGCCGTTGGCAATATTGTCGACAAACACAACCACCTTGCGAATCAACTCATCCGGGCCCAGCCAATGGTTGATGCCCTCGTGGCGCGTCAGGCTAACCACGCCATCCCTCACCAATTGGTCACTGTCATCGAGTCGCGGCAGGATAAACCCGGGCTCCGGTTCGGCGGCCGAAACTTCCGCTGTTTCGGTGATCGATTCTTCTACCGCAGGCTCAGGCTCTGGTACCGGTGCCTGTTTCGGTTCAGGAATTTCTATGGCCTGTGATGTCGATTGAGCCGGTTCATCATCGGACAGGAACAACGAGGTGACATAGACCAGTATCAAAAGGCCCACGACAACGAGAGCAATGACCAGCGGCTTGTTATCTAACATCCAGCACCATTCGAAAATATTTGCTCTATTGTGGTGCCAATACATCAGCAGAACAATAGCAACCCGGGCAATCCACTACTTTTCCAACATTGAATCCAGTTACGCCCGGGTTCTCAACTTTTGCTCAAGGCACTGGCGCGGGACAATAAGCGCAACAACGCACGTCCTGTGGAACCAGCCTGCCTGCCGGCAGCGACAACGCCATCCTGGTGACCCGCCATAACCAATACCAGCGGCAGCGATTGCCCCTGGGCGACGCGCGCGACTTCCCGTGCCATGGCCGGCGTGCCGTACGCCACCGACGCCCTTGTCCTGGTCAGGTCCAGCGCATCCGCGTGTTGCCATATGGAGGGGCTGTGGACGTGAAAGACATGGCTGAATGCCGGGCCAAGGTCATAGACTGCCGCGTGAGTCAGGGACTCGGATGAGGGCTCGATCATTCCGATGGCTGACAGGGTATTGCGCTCAATATTCCAGGCCGTCACCTCCGCAAAATCTTCCGCGGACACGTCGACCAGGTGGCCGGTCTGGGAACCGGATATCAAAAATCCCGCCTGGGTTCGCATGCTCAGGTTACCAAACCCGAGTCCACCATAGCGCTCGGGAGACTGGCCCAGCAATCCCTTATCCATCAAAAGGCGGCGCCAGATAGCCAACTGCGAGACGTCTGCGTGACCATGCCGCTGACGCGTAAATGCCAAATCAAACTTGATGACACCTTCGGTTTCCATAGGCCTTCCACTCACTCGCCGAACACGCTCACCGCATACGTTCACCAAATATGCTCACCGCATAGGTTCACTAAATATGCTCACCAAATATGGCCGCAAGATTAGTATCCAATGGTGGTTGTACAATCCCACGATCCGTTATGATCGCCGTCACCAGTTTCGCTGGCGTGACATCAAATGCCGGATTCAATGCACGAACGTTGGCAGGTGATACTGACTGGCCCGCCAGGGAAGTCACCTCATCAGGGTCACGCTCTTCTATCACAATGTCAGCACCTTGCATTGTCGCAAGGTCAATCGTGGATGCCGGACAGGCAACATAGAACGGCAGGCCATAGTACTGGCACAGGATCGCAAGGTTCAGTGTACCGATTTTATTTGCAACATCACCGTTGGCGGCAATCCGGTCAGCACCGACGATGACGGCATCTACATCGCCTCGTGCCATAAAATGGGCAGCCATATTGTCTGCAATCAAAGTAAAATCGACACCGGCGCAGGTCAATTCATAGGCCGTCAGCCGTGCTCCTTGCAGTAACGGGCGAGTTTCATCTACAAATAAGTGAACCGGAACACCCTGTTCATGGGCCATATAGATGGGGGCAAGTGCGGTGCCGAGTTCTGAAACAGCCAGCGCACCCGCGTTGCAATGGGTGAGAAGGCGCGGCCTGGCCTTGACAAGTTCGAGACCATAGCGGCCGATCGCACGACAGGCGGCGGCGTCCTCTTCATGTATCAATTCCGCTTCCTGTACCAGCCGTTCGATGATCAATCCCGGTTCTTCATTCTGGATTGCATCGGCAACCGACAACATACGATTGACCGACCAGGCAAGGTTCACAGCAGTGGGCCTGGCACTTACGAGGCACTGCGCACGTTTGGTGATGATTGCCATCAATTGATGATTGTCATCACCCCCCTCGCCATCAAGTCCAACGACCAACCCATAGGCCGCGGCGATTCCAATGGCCGGGGCACCACGCACGGAAAGATTGGAAATGGCAGCAGCCACCGACTCAACATTACGACACGCGAGATAGACTTCCGCGTGCGGCAAGCGTGTCTGGTCCAACAGCTGCAACTCGCCATTGGACCAGACAACGGATTTGGGTACCGCAGGCATGTTCAATCCTGTTATACGGCTTTGAGGTCCGCAATCATTGCCTTTCTCTCTTCGCCATCGACAAAAGTGAAGCCACCACTGGTCCGATCAGTGAAATCACCATAGCGTTTCTTGATCTCCGGCACGATGGTGCCCGGCTCACCCATGATACCGAAGGTGTTGAGCATCTCATCGGTAATGAGCCCGCCCATTTCCTTCCACTTGCCTTCCTTGGACATGCGGTTCAATTCACCTTGCAAATCGCCCCAGCCGTGGACCGCCAATACATTTTTGTAAGCGGGAGTCGAGCCATAAAAAGAGATTCGACCTTTTGCTGCTTCCCTGGCTGCTTCAAACGACTGTTCATCCTTGCCGGAAATCACGAATGGCGAATAGATAATTTCAAAATCCTCTCGGGACCGCCCGGACCTGGCCAGTCCCTTTTCCACCTCAGGCAATGTCACTTCGCGGATATATTTTTCGTTGCTGAACGGATGGATGATAAGACCATCGGCAACTTCACCCGCAACCCGGGTCATGATGGGCCCCACCGCCGCCAGTAACACACGGGGCGCACCATACCCGGTGTTCTCCGGCGTGAAGGCCGGCGTCATCAACGTGTGCTGGTAGTATTCACCTTCAAACCGCAACGGCGCGCCGTCATACCAGTTGGCCCAAATTGCCCGCATGGCTTGAATCAACTCTTTCATCTGTGGTGCAGGAGCACCCCAGGGCATACTGAATCGTTTGGTGATGTGAGGACGGATCTGTGACCCAAGGCCCATCGTAAACCGGCCCCGGGAGTACGCATTGAGATCATGACCAAGATTGGCAAGGACCATCGGGCTCCTTGCGAACGCAACTGCGATTCCGGTATGCAAACCAATAGACTCACTGTGTTCGGCGGCGAGGAGCAACGGAAAGAACGGGTCATGGTTCATCTCTGCCGTCCCCACTGCATCATATCCCTCACTTTCCATCTTCCTGACGTGATCAGGAATTTTGTGCCAGTCCGGCGTCAGGTGACCGTCTACTTTCATGATTTTATCCTCATTTAGATTAGCTGATACTTTAACCATAACTCATTTGCCGGTCCTAGTGGGTGTGAAGGTAATGAACGCCAGACACGGACTGGAGTTCCGCTGCCTTCTCCTCCGGACTGGTATCGTTCAGGAAATTACCGGCACCGGTTTCCACGCTGGCCAGGTACTTCTGCAATCCGGGTTGCCGCAATGGGGGATGAATCTGGATATGGCAATGGTAACTACTGTATTCGCCGCCATCACAAGGCGCCTGATGCAATACCAGCATGTAGGGAAACGACATTTTCCATAGATTGTCCAGCCGCACCAGTACCTCCGACAAAACCGAAGAGAGTCCCAGCATCTCATCACCGGTCAGGTCGTGCAGATACTGACGAGTTACCCGGGGCGCAACATAAACCTCATAAGGGAAACGAGCAAAATAAGGAACAAATGCAATGGCAGCCTCGTTCTCGGCAACGATTCGTTGTCCGTCTGTCGCCTCAGTGTCGATGATATCAGTGAACAGGGAACCGTCACCTGTCCCGGCATACGCTTGCATGGCAGCCGCCTCCCTTGCCAGGGTATTGAAAACAAACCCCGTGGCGTAGATCTGGCAATGGGGATGTGGATTGGAAACCCCCACCACGCCTCCCTTATTCTCGAATACCAGCACCGACTCGATATCGCTCCGACCCACCAGCGAACGGGTTTGGGTCGCCCAGCATGAAAGCACGTCGTTCACACCCGCTACCGGCAGCATCGAAAGGCTGGCATTATGAAGCGGCGAATAACACACGACCCGGCAAACCCCGTTTGCCGGAGCATTTCGATAAAAGCCGGGCGCCGGTGGTAGCACTACCGGTGCATCGACACCAAAGGAAGGATGGTCATTGTCGAAAACGAGGATTGATGTGTAGTCGTCGTTGACGAGCCCAGAGATCCGGGAATTACCCGGACACAGGTAACAATCAGGTTCATATCGTCGCGGCTCATCTGCCACCGCTACCAGGCTGTCGCCGGACCAGGGTCGGCTATTTCGATGGCTCGTTATCGTCACCCATTCATTTAATAACGGATGATATCGCCGCTCCCAACTCATTCTTGCCTCTTGGCCTCTCGCAGAGCCAAGAGTGTACACAACCCTTTTGGTGAGTTCCTGTGTTAATCTTTTAGCTCTTACCCGGAAGATCAAAGATTACAAAACGCTATGACCGAAAACGATGTCGAGTTAACCCCTGTCAGGGAACATCACCGCTTCGATGAAGCCTCCCTGTGGCGTTATCTTGACCAGCATATCGATGACGATTTCAGCAATGCCGGTGTACGCCAGTTCGAAGGTGGGCAGTCGAACCCAACCTTCCTGATTGAGACAGCTCGCACCCGATATGTACTGCGAAAAAAACCACCGGGACAGCTCCTGAAGTCCGCCCACCAGGTTGAAAGGGAATATCGCGTGATGGCGGCGCTGGCCGATACCAACGTACCGGTCCCGAAGATGTACGTATTGTGTGACGATGAGTCGATTATTGGCACCGCATTTTATGTCATGGAACACGTGGAAGGTCGTGTGCTGATCGATACGTTCCTGCCGTCCTTTACCCCGCAAGCCAGAACCGCGGTTTATAAGGGTTTCATCGAATCCCTGGCGGCGCTTCACCAGGTGGACTATCTTGCAGTCGGTCTGGAGCGCCACGGCCGGCCGGGTAACTACTACGCACGCCAGATCCACCGCTGGTCCGAACAGTACAAGGCATCAGAGACTGAAACCATACCCGAGATGGACCGGGTCATGACCTGGCTGCCTGACAACATCCCGGAAGATGATGAAACCAGTATCGTCCATGGGGACTATCGGCTGGGCAACTGCATCATTCACCCGACGGAACCGAGAATCGCGGCCATTCTGGACTGGGAACTTTCCACCATCGGGCACCCGTTGGCCGATTTGTCTTACTGGTGTTCGATGGAGTACCACAGTCAGAAAGCATTCCCGGAAAATTACCGGGAACTGGGCCTACCCTCGGAACAGGAATTACTGGATCAGTATTGTGAGCTGACCGGTCGCGCTGGAATCGAAAACTGGACTTTCTATATCGCCTTCAACCTGTTCCGAACTGCCGGTATTCGCCAGGGTGTCTACAAGCGCGGCCTCGACGGCAACGCCAGTTCAGAGCGTTGGCGTGAGAGTGGCCCGGGTGCAAAGGCATCGGCCATCCATGCCTGGCGCCTGGTCCGGGATGCGGGCCTGGCCTGACCATTAGCCGGTGCGTTTGCTCGAATCATTCACCTGGCCGTCGCCACTGACCTCACTGACAAATTCGATATGTTGCATAAGCGCATACTGGTAGGATTCAACCAGTGCGTTCCAACTGGCCTTGATGATGTCAACATTAACGCCCACCGTACCGAATATCTCACCCTCAAAGCTGTGCTCCAGGTAAACGCGAACCTTGGCTGCCGTTTCCTGGGTACTATTGATAACCCGCACCGCATAGTCAGTCAGGTGCAAATCCACCACCACCGGATACTGGTCCACCAGCGCCTTTTGTAGTGACTTGTTGAGGGCGTCGACGGGTCCATTGCCCTCTGCCGCACATAGCCGAATTTCATCGCCGACCCTGATCTTGACCGAGGCCTCGATCAGGCCGTCACTATCGGTATGTTCCTCATTGCTGGGACTGTAGATACGATAATACAGGGGTTCAAACACGGCCTTGTACTTACCGATGTGTCGTCGGACCACCAGGTCAAAACTCCCATCCGCCTTCTCGAATGAGTAGCCGGCATGTTCACGATCCTGCACCTCCTCGAGAATCGATTTAACGGCATTACTGTCTTCCAGTTCTGGATATCGGTTAGCCAGTTTCGCACGCAGGTTGGAGCCACCCGACAGTTCACTGATCAGAATTTTTCGGGAGTTGCCCACCAGCTCCGGTGCAATATGCTCATAGGTCTCCGGATTGCGCTGTACCGCACTCACATGCACGCCACCCTTGTGGGCGAATGCCGAGGGTCCTACAAACGGTTGACCGGATGGTCCCTGGATGCCCAGGTATTCCCATACTTTTCGGGACAGGTTGGTCAGCTCCCGCAGATTTCCTTGCGGGACACACTGGTAGCCGAGTTTTAGCTCCAGATTGCCCAGTACAGAAGTCAGGTCAACATTACCGCAACGTTCACCAATGCCATTGATGGTGCCTTGCACCTGGATCACGCCTTCTTCTATTGCACGCAATGTGTTGGCAACCCCAAGGCCGCCATCATTGTGTACGTGAATGCCGAGTTTGATGCCCGGGATCTCCTTTCTGACCTCGCGAATCGCATGCGCGAGGTCATGCGGCATCACGCCACCGTTGGTATCGCACAGGATCACGCGACTGGCACCGGCGTCCGACGCCGCGGACAGCGTGGCTAGCGCATAACCGGGATCACTCCGGAACCCATCAAAGAAGTGCTCTGCATCGTAGAACACCGGTCTTCCGGTCGACGCCACAAGATAAGCGACTGAGCCAGCAATCATGTCGAGGTTCTCGTCCGGCGTCACTCGAAGTGCTTGCTCAACGTGCAGATCCCAGCTTTTGCCGAAAATACAAGTAACATCAGCCTGCGCCGCGATCAGCTTTTTCAGGAAGAAGTCTTCGGAAGGCTTTACGTCCGATCGATGCGTGGAACCAAAGGCGCAAATCTTTGCGGTTTTAAGCCCGAGACCACGCGCGCGTGCAAAGAACTCATCGTCCTTTGGATTCGACCCTGGCCAGCCCCCTTCAATAAAATCAATGCCCATCTCGTCAAGGGCACGGGCGATGTCCAGCTTGTCTGCAAGGCTGAGATTGATGCCCTCCCCCTGGTTACCGTCACGCAGGGTCGTATCATAAATCTCGATTTTTTTACGTACCATATTGTCTTCCTTCAGGCGTATCCAAGCCTACGCGCCGCGTCATCGATCTGGTGCTTGTGCGCCAGCAAGGTGTCCAGCGGATCATAGGTTGCCGCCAGAAATGCTTCACGGGCGCTCTCTTTCATCGAAATCGCAAACACATTGTTGGCGCAGGACACCTTCAACGCTTCAATGTCGATCACAATCTGCGCCTCCGGGTCACCATCGATCAGTTCACCCAACCTCCTGCGGCTATCTGTATCCATGACCACGCAAGGGATACCAAGGGTCGTACAGTTACCATGAAAAATCTCTGCATAGGATTCTGCAATGATGGCGTTAATACCGAATTTCTGAATGGCCTGGGGTGCGTGTTCCCTGGAGGAACCACACCCAAAATTGGCATCAGAAATCAGGATCGAGGCACCGGCATGTTCCGGTTTATCGAGCACGTGACCTTTTGGATTACCATTTGCGTCAAAACGCTCGTCGAAGAAAAGCGCCGGACCCAGCTCGTCAAAGGTGACGCACTTCAGGAAGCGTGCCGGAATAATGCGATCCGTATCGATGTCATTGCCTTTGACATAGACACCCTTGCCATCGACTTTGATGATCTTTCTAGCTGCTATTGCCAGGTCAGCTGCCGGTGTTGTCATAATTCAAATACCTCTCGTGCGTCGGCTACCTCACCCTTGATGGCCGCCGCCGCCACCATGATCGGGCTCATCAGGAGCGTGCGTCCCGTCGACGAGCCCTGGCGACCAATAAAATTGCGGTTTGAACTCGATGCACAGATCTCGTCACCCACGAGCTTGTCCGGATTCATCGCAAGACACATAGAGCAGCCAGGAAGTCGCCATTCAAATCCAGCTTCTTCAAAGATCCTGTCCAGGCCGAGTTCTCGGGCTGCGACATCGACCTTCTCGGACCCGGGTACAGCGATCGCCTTGACGCCCGGTGCCACCTGTTTGCCTTTAATAACGGCAGCGACGGCTTCAAAATCACTGAGCCGACCATTGGTACAACTACCGATAAACGCGACATCAATATGGGTCCCCTTGATCGGCGTGTCAGGGGCAATCTGCATGTACCGCAGTGCATCAGCCACCAGATTCTCATCTTTTTGCCCGGCTGGCGTCGGGGTTGACTCATCGATGGCAATCGCCTGACCCGGCGTAATCCCCCAGGTCACTGTCGGTTGAATCTCTGCGCCATCGAAAACAACCTCGTCGTCGAAGGTCGCGTCCGCATCACTGGCATAGGATCGCCACCTGGTAACCGCTTCATCGAATGCAGCACCAGCGGGAACTCGTTCACGACCCTTCAGGTACTCAAAAGTGACCTCGTCAGGGTTGATGTAACCACATCGTGCGCCGCCCTCAATGCTCATATTACAAACCGTCATCCGCTGTTCCATGGACATGGCTTCGATTACGGCACCAGCATACTCATACGCAAAACCGACACCGCCATTAACACCCAGCGTCCGAATAATATGTAATATTACGTCCTTGGCGGTCACCCCGGCACCCAGCTTGCCTTCGACACGAATGCGCCGGACTTTTAACGGGTCCATGGCCAGCGTCTGGCTGGCCAGTACATCGCGTACCTGACTTGTACCGATACCAAGCGCAATGCAGCCAAAGGCGCCGTGGGTTGATGTATGCGAGTCACCACAGCAAATTGTCATGCCCGGTTGGGTAAGCCCGAGCTCTGGCCCAACCACATGCACTATGCCCTGGGAACCAGACTCGGGCGCAAAATATTCGATCCCGTGTGCTTGCGTGGCATCACTCAACACCTGGATCATTTGCTCTGCCATCTCATCGGCGAGGGGGCGCGCGCGGGTATCAGTGGGGATAATATGGTCGACCGTCGCGAAGGTCCGCTTCGGGTAGGCGACGCTCAAGCCCTTGTCCTTCAACATACCGAAGGCCTGGGGACTGGTAACTTCATGAATCAGGTGCAGTGCCATAAAGACCTGGTACTGGCCATTATCCAACCGGCCCACCAGGTGATCATCCCACACTTTCTGGTACAGATTCTTGCCCACTATCGCTCGCTCCTGCCACATTATTCCGGTGAATCAAAGAGGCGCGATTCTAGCATGAAAAACGTTACTTCCTATTCCAATCAGGAATCCCGGCAATAAATGATGCTTTTCTGGACCCGGATCCTGGACTCAGACCTCGAAATAGTTCTCTGGCGATACCAGCGGGCCGAGACCGTCGGAGTTGGACAGCTTATGGTAACTATAGTCATCCATGGGCACGTGGGTCACCAGTTGTTCCGTATTCCCGCGGCCACCCAGCAAACTATCGAGATGCTCGCTGCCGTCTGATAACAGGTCCTGCA
>JBBDIT010000012.1:41977-43764 GCA_040880285.1 Pseudomonadales bacterium
GTGTCGATGAGATCGTCAACCAATGTGACGCTGCCGTCAGTGGCGTAGATGGTAACGGCGATTTCCTGCGAGACCAGGATGGACGTATCGCCTTCGCTCAGTTCCAGTAAATTCATTTCCACACCGTTGACCTCGACCGCCCGTTCACCCACCAACTCGAAATCGCCGCGCAGGTCCAATTCATCCCCCGCCTCACCGAGGAGCACCAGTGGGTTATCGCCGCCAGCGTCCACCATATTCCGTATCGCGGCCGCATCAAGTACCAATTGATCGTCACTGGCATTACGCAGATCAAGGATTTCGATATGGTCTATCGCCGTACCCGGTTGAGAGAAGATCGCGAGATCAACCCCGGCGCCTACCTGTATCGTATCGATTCCATCGCCGCCATCAATGCGATTGAATCCACTGCTTTCGATCCCGAAGGTATCGTCACCTTCCTGACCATAGGCGATGTCGCCAGCACCAAGCCCGACCATCACGTCGTCACCGGCTCCTGCCACAATCACGTCCCCGCCCTGACTCGTATCCTGGCCAGCACTACCCGACAGCACATCATCATGGTTCGTGCCGGCCTTCGTCACATCGACGCTTACCAGTGCTACCCGGTCATCGACGTAATTGAGATCCAGCACCAACTCATCGGAGATGTCCAGACCGCTTGCCACCGCAAAAGAACCTTCCAGTGTGCCCGCCATCAAGATTACAAAACCGGCGGAACTGACGGGCATAAAGCCATTGAGCAGCGACACGTTAAGACGCCCGTTCAGGTCGGCCCTGCCGGAAACCACCAGTTGATCGTAGCTCACGCCAGCCTGGTCGCCGGCAATTTCGATTGCAAGGGTCGACTTCTCGCTGGTACTGTAATCGCCATCGATCTCAAGATAGCCCGGGGACGCACCGAGATTAATCGTGCCACCGTCGTCAATCACCGTGCCAATGATGGTGCCGAAACCCTGAATCACGCCAGCATTAAAAAATTCGATACCGGATACATCCAGAATGGTTTGCTCACCATCGGTGGTATTGGTGGCGTTCAGGTCAATGGTGCCCTCGTTGAAGAATTCACCAATACCAAAATCACCCGTGTCCAATACCGTCAGAGTCTGTAACGACGCAACATTGATCACGCCAGTCGCGCTATTGACCAGTGCGCCACCGGTTGTATCAATCGTCAGGTCATAATCGACATTGATCTGGCCCTCGTTCAGCACGTTACCCAGAATCAGGCGATCTCCGGAGAAGGCGCCGAGTCCCGCGGTGTCTTTCGATTCGATAATCCCCTGGTTGACCAGTTCCCCGCCAAAGACATCCAGCGTCGCACCGTATCCCTCTTCCAGTGCAAAACTGTCCAGCGTGACGGTGCCCGTGTTAAACAATCCGGAGTGAAGATGCAGATGGGGGAAGGCGAAGTCGCCACCGCCAATGCTCAGGGTACCGGCGTTGGAAAAATCCACGGTATTGACCACGACGAAGTCGTTGTCATGCTTGACCACTCCCGTGCTACCGATCGCAAATGACCCACCGACAATATTCAGGCCACCCTGCAATCGCCAGGGAGCATCCGTTACCGTATAGCCATTCGGCAAATCCAGATTGCTGTTAAAACCGCCGTTCAATCGAAACTCACCGGTGCCGGTAATCGCCGAGCCGGAATCGAGCCTCACAGTGTTGCCGGCTGCAAAGTAAAGGCCCGCGCCGATATCAAGCGTCGCGGTGGGTCCCAGCACCAGGTTGAAGGTATCAAAGCCGCCATCGTCGACGACCAACGTGCCGCGCAGTTCCAG
>JBBDIT010000012.1:43864-45409 GCA_040880285.1 Pseudomonadales bacterium
ACCGGCATCTGCATACGCGAGATGTGATGGATCAACAATCAGCGTATTGCCATCCAAAGTAATACCACTATCGTCACCCGTAAAACTAATCGTGGCTGGATCGACGGATAGCGTATCCCCCTCCTCGTCAAACGCAGTGGCGAGCAGGTCGACGGTAAAGGAGTCTGCCGTGGTGCTTTCAACACCGATGCCTTGTACGTTTGCGGGAACCTCGGGCGGCGTATTCGCCTCAATAACAATATCCACGTGCGTGGTGCTGGTGACGCCATTGCTGTCAATCACGCTATATTGAAAGGTGTCAGTAATCTGCGTCGAAAAAAACAGGCCGGACGGGTCATAGTCGATAGTGCCGTCTGGATTCAGAACCAGTGATGCGCCCTGGTCGCTGGTGGAGGGCACAAAATCCATCGTCACGGTATCACCCGGGTCCGGATCACGATCATTGGCCAGTACATCCAGCACAATGGCCTGCGTACCCCGGGTCGTAAACTTGTCAGGTTCCGGCACCGGCGCATGATTGACACCTGGGCCGAGCAAGGTCGTCTCCACCAGGATCTGGTTGGTGCCGTCGGAGTAGGATACAAAGTCGGGAAACCTGGAATCAGTTCCCTTCACCAGGCCCGCCGGGTCCCCCTCGCGCAGGTTCTGGCCATTTAATATGACATAGTCGTCAATGGTGCCTTCGATGATGAGCTGTGTCGTGCCGTCACCAAATAGCAGATTTGGTCTCCCCATCTGACCAACGTCTGCCATGTCGAGTATTAAGGTATTACTTTCACCCTGGTCGCGAAATTGTCCTTGCAGATCGATAATCTCGAAGTTGACGTAAGGATTATTCGTCGTCAGGTCGATGGCAGAGGCGAGCCGTGACGCATCCGGTATCAGCATATCGAATCCGTCACCACCATCGACCAGCGTGACATCGTCCGGGCCATAAAAGATCGTGTCATGACCGGCTCCGGCACTGATCTGGTCATCACCTTCCCGGCCAAAGAAAGTTTCGTCCGCCGCGGTACCCGTCAGTTGATCGGCATTGATACTACCCAGGTACGTGATGTCGCCGTTGGCCTCGTTGATCTGGGCAGTCGCTTCATTCGAAACCAGGAGCGTTGCAAACTCCTGGCGTTCATTTTCACCGCCCAGGAAGAACAGGTCGCCCAGGCCACCAGAACCGAAATCGAAATTATCGAATACAAACCCCGACCGCTCTGCATCAAGGATAATGTGATCGCCCGCATCCGCTGCAATCAGCAGGAACCTGCCAATGTTGAGCGCACTGTCGACACTCAACTGCAGCGTACCAGCCTGGCCATCGCGCATATCAATCGTGTCGACGGAATCGATCTGGTTTGCCGTAACGTTTCTCAGGTCGAAATCGGGCGTGGTAAATTTCAGGGTATCGCCGTCGAATTCCAGCGCACCACCACCGTCAATTCGCTTGAAGTTCAAGTCACCGATAATAAAAGTGTCCGAACCCTGGTCACCATAGAATGAATCGCCGATCGCGTCGGCACTCAGGTCAAATACATCAGAACCCGTGCTACC
>JBBDIT010000013.1:0-27292 GCA_040880285.1 Pseudomonadales bacterium
CCACCGGCGATATCCTCGATGGCAATGGCGCCACCAATAACATTACGGCTGGCGCGGTATCACTGACGGGGGATGGCATTGGTTTTAATGGTACGGCCACCGACAGTATTGAGATCGTGGCGACGACGTTAACGACAGATACCAGTGGTGGCAGCAATCGGGATCAGCATTTGTCGACGGATGCGCTGGCTTTGAATTTGCTGAATGCGGGTGGCGGGGACATTACGCTGGCGGCCTCTGGTGCACTGACAGACAACAATGGCACCACCACCAATGTTATTGCCACGACCCTGACGATTACCGGCAACCAGGCGGTAACGGATATCGAGACCGATGTTGATAATCTGGCCCTGACCACGGCGGCCACGTCGATCACCAACACTGGTGCACTGGCGGTGCTGGACTCAACCCTGACGGGTCAGTTGGACCTGGTGAATGATACCGACATCACCCTGAACCAGATCAGCGCCGGTGCCAACCCGGTCAACATCAATGCGGGCACCACCGGCGATATCCTCGATGGTAATGCTGGCACCAATAACGTCACGGCTGGCGCCTTGTCCTTGACCGGTGCAAATATCGGCTTTGATGGGACGACCACGGATGCACTCGAGATTGCGGTGGCAAGCCTTGTGACAGACACCAGCGTCGCCGCTGGTGACCAGCATCTGGTTGAGGCCGATGGTCTGACGATCACATCGATGACTGCGGGCGCGGGTGCGATTGACCTGACGGTTGGCGGCGCCGTGGTGGATACGGCGGGCGATGATACAACTACAGATGTTATCGCGGGTGCGTTCACGCTGACGGATGCGACGGGCATCGGGGTGACGATTGCCGATGGTTTGAATCTGAATGTGGGCGAACTGACGCTGACCAATGGCAGTGGCAATGCGTTTATTACCGAGGCGGACGGCTTTGCTGCAAACCTGCTGGACCAGGGTACGGGGACGCTGACGCTGGATATGGGTGGTGCGCTGACAGACAACAATGGCACCACCAATGTTATTGCCACGATCCTGACGATTACCGGCAACCAGGCGGTCACCGATATCGAGACCGATGTTGATAATCTGGCCCTGACCACGGCGGCCACGTCGATCACCAACACTGGTGCACTGGCGGTGCTGGACTCAACCCTGACGGGTCAGTTGGACCTGGTGAATGATACCGACATCACCCTGAACCAGATCAGCGCCGGTGCCAACCCGGTCAACATCAATGCGGGCACCACCGGCGATATCCTCGATGGTAATGCTGGCACCAATAACGTCACGGCTGGCGCGGTATCACTGACGGGGGATGGCATTGGTTTTAATGGTACGGCCACCGACAGTATTGAGATCGTGGCGACGACGTTAACGACAGATACCAGTGGTGGCAGCAATCGGGATCAGCATTTGTCGACGGATGCGCTGGCTTTGAATTTGCTGAATGCGGGTGGCGGGGACATTACGCTGGCGGCCTCTGGTGCACTGACAGACAACAATGGCACCACCACCAATGTTATTGCGACGACGCTGACGATTACCGGCAACCAGGCGGTAACGGATATCGAGACCGCGGTCTCTAACCTGGATCTGACGACGGCGGCGACCAGTATCAGTAATACCGGTGCGCTGGCGGTGCTGGACTCGACCGTGACCGGTCAGTTGGATCTGGTTAACGACAACACGATTGCACTGGGTTCAATCACTGCCACAGGCCAGACGGTAAACCTGTCAGCCGGTGGTGAGATCACCGATGGCAATGCAGATGCGGGTACAACCGATACGACGGTGAACGTGACCGCAGATACGCTGGCCATCACCGGCAACCAGGCGGTCACCGATATCGAGACTGATGTTGATAATCTGGCCCTGACCACGGCGGCCACGTCGATCACCAACACTGGTGCACTGGCGGTGCTGGACTCAACCCTGACGGGTCAGTTGGACCTGGTGAATGATACCGACATCACCCTGAACCAGATCAGCGCCGGTGCCAACCCGGTCAACATCAATGCGGGCACCACCGGCGATATCCTCGATGGTAATGCTGGCACCAATAACGTCACGGCTGGCGCCTTGTCCTTGACCGGTGCAAATATCGGCTTTGATGGGACGACCACGGATGCACTCGAGATTGCGGTGGCAAGCCTTGTGACAGACACCAGCGTCGCCGCTGGTGACCAGCATCTGGTTGAGGCCGATGGTCTGACGATCACATCGATGACTGCGGGCGCGGGTGCGATTGACCTGACGGTTGGCGGCGCCGTGGTGGATACGGCGGGCGATGATACAACTACAGATGTTATCGCGGGTGCGTTCACGCTGACGGATGCGACGGGCATCGGGGTGACGATTGCCGATGGTTTGAATCTGAATGTGGGCGAACTGACGCTGACCAATGGCAGTGGCAATGCGTTTATTACCGAGGCGGACGGCTTTGCTGCAAACCTGCTGGACCAGGGTACGGGGACGCTGACGCTGGATATGGGTGGTGCGCTGACAGACAACAATGGCACCACCACCAATGTTATTGCGACGACGCTGACGATCACGGGCGGCATTGGAGTTGACCTGGATACGCAGGTCACGAATCTGCAGGTTGCTACCGGTGTGACGACGCTTGCGAACACGGGTTCGCTGACGATCCTTGATTCGACGGTGACGGGTACCAGCACGATCAGTTCCACGCTGGGGATTGCGTTGAACGCGATCAGTGCTGATGTCCTGACTTTGGCTTCCAGTGCGGGCGCTATTACCGATGCGGGTCTTGATGTCCTGGCGGATGTGACGGCCAATACAGTGAATCTCAATGCAGTGAGTGGTATCGGTGCCACCGGTGCCAATGCCAGCATGGATATCACGGCAAATACCATCAATGCCCAGAACACGACCTCGGGTGGTGTGTTCATCAACAGCCTGGGTCTGTCGGGTGCCGCTGCGCTGACCCTGGGTGACATGGATGCCACCACGGCGGGTGATGTGGAGGTATTGGCGGTGACCGATGTGCTGGTCGGCGCGGTGGATGCGGCTGGCAGCATTGTGATCAATACCAGTGCCGGCTCGATCAATGATTTAACGGACAATGACGATGTTGTTGCGGACCTGACGGCGGGTACGGCGATCACACTTGCTGCCACCACCGGTATCGGTGATGGTGCGACCAATCGCGCGCTGGAGGTGGATGCCCCGGCCTTGTCGATCTCAACCACGAATGGTGGTACCGGGATCAATGATGTCAGCGGTGGTGCGGTGACCCTCACGCTCACTACCGATGGTGACATTAACTATGCGACCACGGGCGATATCCTTATCGATGCGGTCACCAGTGCTTCCGGTAGTGTGACGCTGGTCTCGACATTGGGCTCCATCAACGACGTGGATCCGACGGACACCACCACCGTGGACATCACCGCGGCGACATTGATCGACCTGACCGCGGCCACGGGTATCGGTAACACGGCCGAGCTGGAACTGGCTGGGGGTTCGTTATTGGCCGCGAGTGTGACGGCTACCGGTGTCATCGACATTATCGGCCTGGGCACCTTGACGCTGACCGATGTGGATACGTTTGACGGCAGCACTGATATCCTGGCCGATGCAGTTACCTTGACCGGGGCGCTAAGCACGGATGCCCTTACTATTGATGCCTCTGGTGGTGTCGGTGCCATCAACCAGACCGCCGGTAGTGTCAATGTCACCGGAATCACCACGTTGCAAGCGCAGTTGACGGACGCGATTACGTTTGGCCAGACTACAAACAATTTTGATAGTGACGGCTCCGGTGATGTAGTTACTGCAATCGGCGGTGATATTACTCTGGTGGACTCGGGCGATCTCACGCTCGGAACGATTACTGGTGGCGGTTTTGTCTCTGCCACAGCCGACGTTGATAACAACAATGTCTCGACGTTGCGTGTAACCGGGTTAGTCTCTTCGGGTACCAGTACTACACTGGCAGGCGGCACCGACAACAACGATACGATCGATATTGATGCGGACATTACCGCGGGTAGCGATATCGTGATCCAGAACGCCCTCGATGTCCGGATTGATGCCTCGACGGCAAGGACGCTGACTGCCAATGGCGGGGGTATCGCGGTGACCACGGGTATCGGTGGCATTACCCTTGACGGTGGCAGCGATACGGTAACGTTTGATTCAAATGATAATGCATCTACGGTCGATCTTGCGGCAATTGTCGACGACGGGATTGGTGGTACAGCGGCAGACCTTGTGATCACTTCGGATGGCAGTGTCACCAGTGCGGGCATTGATCTCGGCGACACCAATGACGGCACCTTGTTGATTACTATTGATAGCGCTGGCGGCACAACGCAGTCATTGACGATCAATGGTGAGCTCACCAATGTGGACAGTTTGACGCTGTCGGGCAATGGCACGGACGAGACGTTTGCCATTAATCAGGACCTGACCACAACCGGCGGTGCGCTGACGATCCAGAATGCCTCGTTGATCGATGTGAACGCACAGTTAAATGCCGCAACGGACCTTGACCTTATCAACGCCACGACCGTCAGTATTGCCAGCTCCACTGCGCCAACCTTGGCGGCCGGTGGTAGTATTGATGTGAGCTCTGGCGTTACCGGTATCACGCTGGATGGTGGCGGCGATGTCTCTATGCTGGGTCTGGCCGGGATTACACTTGCACCGGTGACTTCTGCTGGCACCAACCTTGTTCTGGACAGCGGCACCACAGGTACCATCAGCGCGGGTACTATCAGCGGCATTGGCATACTCGATATTGCAGGCAGCGCGGGCGCAAACTTCCAGTCAGTGTCAGCTGACACCATTGATGTCTCTGACACGGAAGATGGCCAGAATGTGGTATTCAATGGTGATGTCTCGGCGACAACACTGACCACCACTGCCAATGGCTATCACCTTGTCTTCAATGGCGCCAATAATTCTTTTGCTAATGCGGTGACTTTCAACAATATTGGTTCGCTGACATTTGGTGATGGCGCAGGCGACACGACTACATTCTCAAACGGTGTTACTGCAACCAGTGTGAGTGATATCTCACTGCGCGGAACCATTCAATCACTTGGCACAAGTGGTATTTTGCTGGGTGACGCGGATACTTCAATAGCGGTTGCTGCGAATTCAACGATCGGCGGAGCCGGTACAGGCGCGATTGATTTAGGCGATATGGTCCTCTCTGACGGCGTTACGCTCAATGTCGGTACCGGAATTGCCAACACGATTACTATGGACTCGGTCGCTGGCACAACCGGCGGCACGGCTTCTACTATTGCGCTGAATACAACAGGTATCATCAACGTGGCAGGTTCAGTTGGCACGGATATCGGCGCGTTGACCGTAACCAATTCAGGTGGTGCCACATTTGCCGGTACGGTTCAGGTGGCGACGGCTAATTTGACTGAGACTCTTGGCACCATCGCGTTCCAGGACAATGCTGCGATTACAACGCTGAATACAGGTGGCAGTTATTTGTTGTCGTTTACCGGTGATACGACCACGATCAACAATGCCCTTGTGTTCTCGAATGCGGGTGGGCTCGTGTTTGGTGACCAGGCCAGTGACTCGATCGTATTCGGTGGTGGTGCTAACGCGAGTGATGACCAGATCAGCATCTTTGGCGCGGTCAGCACAACCAATGACGTATTGAACCTGGGTGATGTCGATGTATCAGGCGATTCCAGTATTACAACCGGTAATTCTGCGCTATTTGTGAACAGTCTGGACGGTGCAGGTTTCCCGTCACTTGTCGTTGATTCTGGTGTGGTTACTATCGCCAGTACGGTTGATGGCATTGACCTTGTAATTGACGACAGTGGTGGCGTTACCTTCCAGGGCGAAGTCGGCGCCGTGACGCCCGTTGATTTAACCATCAATGATACGACATCGGGACAGACAATCCTGTTTCAGGACAATGCTCACCTTTCCAGTATGACGACGTCAGCATTGGGTTATAGGATTGCGTTTACCGGCAATACCACGGAGTTGGACAGTCAGGTCACGTTTACTAATTCAGGTGGTATCACGCTGGGTAATGAAGCGACCGACCAGTTAATTTTTACGGCTGGGTTGACGAATGCCGGGTTAAGTACTACTGCATTTTTTGGCCAATTGACTTCAGAAGGGGCAGCAATCAGTCTCGGCAACGTTAGTCTGGGTAATGGAAACTCTTCCATCGATACTTCGGTTAATGTGGCGACCGGCGCAGATATCACGATGGGATCGGTTTCAAATTCGGGTGCGACCCTGGAAGTGGATGCGGGTTCAGGTGGAAATACCGTTGCATTCAATGGCAACGTGAACATTGCTGGATTGACGACCTTTGCGAACAATTACCTGGTTGATTTCCTCGGGACTACCAATGTCATTTCGAATACCACGAATTTCCTGAATACCGGTCAATTGACTTTTGGCAATGCCGCCAGTGATTCAATCGAGTTTACTGGAGGCTTGACCGTCGCAGGTGGCGCCAACATCAATGGTACGGTTAGAACCGTGGGCCAGCCCATGACCTTGCGGGATGTGACGCTCGCCGGTGGTGGTACATCCATCCTCAACACGGGCGGTGGCGCACTTACCGTTACAGGTGCTATCGACAATACAGCCGGATCGGAGAATCTCACAATCAATACGACGGCCGGTGCTGTCGATTTACAGAATGTTATCGACCTGAATAGCCTGACGATTACCGCGGGTACGGTAAGTGTAGACCAGGGCGTGAACTTGACGGGGCTTCTTTCGGTCACCAACAGTGGCGCGTTTACCCAGGCTGCCGGTGCTGACATTTTGGCTTCAAGTGGTGCTACTTTCAGTGGGGATGTCAATCTTGGCGCGAATATTTCGTCGATTAATTCGGGTATCACCATCCAGGGTGGTCTGACACTGCTGGAAAATGCCGATGTAAGCTTGTCGACGGCTGCAGGCGGCGGTGCGATCCGTGTCGACGGTACCAGCATCGGTACCCTGGGTGCGGGCAACGAAACGCTGACTCTCACTGCCGGTACCGGTGCGGTCACATTCGCGGATATCTATGGCGCGGCCAATCTGTCTGCGGATGCGGGTGGACTGACCGATTTCACTATCACCAGTTCCGGTGCGGTTAACCTGGGTGAGGTCAACATTGCCGGCGCCCTGACACAGTTGGCGACAACTGGTAATACGACATTTCGAGACACGGTCAACCTTGGCACGGCGGACCTAAACGGTACTAACTACATCCTCGACAACTTTACGGCAACCGGTAATGTTGTCATCAATGCCACGGGTTTGGTGAGTCAATCGAGTGGGACGACGTTGAGTGTCAGCGGTCTACTCGATCTTACCGCTGAGGATGCGACCCTGGCCTCACTATCTGCCGCTGGTGGTATTGCACTTGATATCAATGATGATGCAACGCTGGTCAACGATCAGGATCTGGCGATCTCGGGCTCTGTCGGTGGTGACCTGAACGTAATTGCGGATAATCAGGAGATTACGATCAGAACCGGCGAGTCACTGTCAGTCACCGGCAATGCCGACTTTTTGAGTGAAGTGGTAACGCTGGCAGATTTCACGGTCGGTGGCCGTGTCAGCGTCGAGGCAGATGATGTGACGATTAACAGCGCACAGGCAATAGCACTGCAAGGCAGTATTGCCAATGATCTGTTTGTTGAGACGCTGGTTGGCGATATATCCGACAGTGGTCAATTGACCGTTAACGGCCAGGCCACGTTCGCTTCAGCTGAAGGTATCAATATTTCAGGCAATCTGGCCAACTTCGGTTCACTGGATGTCACCAGTGTTGGCGACACTACTGTCTTTGAATCCAGCGCAATGGTTCTTTCTAATGTTGATGTACCCGGTAATCTCAATTTGTCCGCGGTGGGTAGTATGACTGATGCTGCAGGTGCGGACATTGCCGTTGGGGGCAGGGCATCACTTTCCGTTACCAGCGGCAATCGCACCCTGACGCTCGACGGCGCCGATAACGAATTTGGTTCACTTGAAATTTTTGCTGGTGCAGCAATCGTCAATGTGCAGGGTGATACGATCCTTGCCGCCGTTGATGTTGATTCGATTGAATTTTTTGGCACGGGTGATTTGACCGTCGGCGAAGGTGGTGGGACCGTCAGCGTTGACCAGCAAGCGTCATTGATTGCAGACAACATCACGTTTGCAGCCAATAGTGACAATGAGGTTGGGCAGCTGGCCATAACCTCGGCTGCTGGAGATTCAAATTTCGTCAATATCCGTTCCTCTGTATTGCCGTCAGCACCTGATGGATTTATCAGTATCAATTCGCCTAACGTATTGATTGGAGTTGCTGGCGAAACTATTTCGCTGGTAACAGAAGGGTCAGCGGCTGGCGGCAACGTATCGATCAATAGCGTTGATGCAAGCCGCACGCCACTACCCGGTGAAGGCGCGATTCAACTGATTGGTGATGTCGTGGTCGATACAACCAATGGTGGAAGTTCTGTCGGGGCAGATATTACACTGGTATCCGACGGTGTGAACAGCGGCACGATCTCGGCGCAAGATGAGACGGTTCCCACCACATTGACGCTGATTGCAGGACAGGGTCAGGTTGAATTGGGTGACTTCCTTTCTACCAATCAAATTTCAGCCTTCACCGTGGCAAGCGCAGATACCGTCAATCTGGAAGACGTCTATGTAACGGGTAGTGAAATTGACGTCAATGCGTCCGGTAGTATTCTGGTAGAAGGAACATTACAAAATTCGCTCGGCAATATTACCCTTACCGCCGGCGGACAGGTTGTTGTCGATGAAAGTGTTGAGACGGGTGGTGACGTCAGCTTTTCTGCCAACCAGGCAGTCCTGTTGGGCAGCAATACCTCAGCTGGTGGTTCAGTAACGCTGGCGAGCCTCGGTGCTGGCATCGATTCTGCGGAAATGATCCAGGCGGGGGAAAATATTGGCATCGCGGCAGCTGGTGGAATTTCGCTGTCCGGCCCAACAAGCGGATCCGCGCTCACATCAACCGGCGGTACTGTCACAATAGTTTCTGCAGGTGGCGACATCTTCTTTATCAACGATGTGTCTTCAGCGCTCGCTTTCACAGCCTATAGCGCTAACGGGAAGATTGCGCAGAGCAAGGATACCTTCATTCGAAGCCAGGACACCGCGACTCTGGTGGCAGAGACGGCTATTGAAATTGCGACGATACAGGCCGAGTCCGATGTGACCCTGGTGATAGAACAGCAGGAGGTGGGTCCTGATGGCGTGACGCCAACCTTTAGTCGCGTCAACGATGCAATTTTATTCGGTGATGGAGATACCAATCAGGATGTCGCCAGCACCAATGGTAATATTGTCTATGTCGCGCCGGTTGCAAACGTGGGTAGTGAGGAAGCTGACCAGAACTTTGTCCAACGTGCGTTAAATGGCGGCATTTTCTACGGTCTGGAATCTGGTGAATTCTTCTCTGACGATATTGGCTTGTCGTCCATCTTGCTGGTGATACCTCCCCAACCTCAAACCGAATTGGCGTCGCTGTTTGTTCAGGATAGCAATCTGTTCACTCTCGGTGCGACCACAGGGCTGACGTTATTCGATGGTTCATCTCAAACTAACTTCAATAATCTGATTGCGGGTTCAACCAATGCTTCTTCACGAGCGGGTGAAACGACTGCGGCTTCGAGCACACGTTCTACTGCAGCGTCGCAGCGTGACGATGAAGAGGAAGTTGCTGAAGTTGATGAGGCGGCGTTCCAGAACCTCAGGAACTATGATCAAAACCCGCAGGGTATCCTGTTGCCGGCAGATCAACGTTTTGCCTATGATGAAAACGGCGACATTTACCTGATGGTCACGATGGCATCCAGCGATGGCCGGTTCTACCAGTTACCGATGTACCAATTTGAGCTGGATCTTAAAATCGATGCATTGCCTGTCTATTCGAGTAATGCGGGGACGGGAAAAAGACAAACAGAAGAAAATAGAGCCTACTCACCGTCAATGGTCCCATTCGACTATCGGCCCCAGGGGGGTAGCGCGGGCGGCGAATAGCGGCTCTTGACTTTATTGCGGGCTTTATCTTGCCGCGGCGCTTGAAGAATTACTTTGCAATTGATCAAGCTCAGCCGCGACATCGCCTGGCGACCCCGTTCCTTGTGCCAACAGGTTATAGAAAACCGGGACCACGAACAGCGTCAGGGCGGTCGCCATCAATACGCCAGAGAAGATTACGACACCCAGTGTGGTACGGCTTTCAGCACCGGCCCCGGTCGCGAGGATTAGTGGTATAGACCCCATCATCGTGGATAGCGCCGTCATGAGGACGGGCCTGAGTCGAATCTCGGCGGCCTGCATCAGCGCGTCCATGAATTCCTTGCCCTGGTCTCGCAGCTGGTTTGTGAATTCGACTATGAGGATCCCGTTCTTGGTGGATATGCCAACAAGTATGATGATGCCAATATTGCTATAGATATTGAGCGTGTCGCTGGTTAAGTAGAGCCCGAGTAGTGCGCCGAAAGTCGCTAGTGGTACTGTGGTCATGATTACGATCGGATGAACAAAACTTTCGAACTGGGCAGCCAGTACAAGAAATACGACAAGTAACGCGAGCGCAAACGCAAAGATCAGCCCGCCCTCTGATTCCCTCAGTTCCCTTGACTCACCTTTGTAATCTATCTGCGCGGTAGCAGGCAATTCTGATCTGACAGCTTGCTCCAGAAAAGATAGCGCATCACCCAGGGTGTATCTGGGCTCGAGATTACCAGAGATGGTAATGGCCCTGAGTCGATTGTATCGATTCAAACTTCCGGCATCGGCGACATTGTTGACCCTGGTGAGGTTTGAAAGCGAAATCAGGCGTCCCGAGTCAGCTCGTACGTAGATATTCGTAAGGTCGTCGGCAGTAGCGCGTTGGTCGGGCGTGGCCTGGACAATGACGTCATACTCTTCGCCGTTGTCGATATAGGTCGTGATGCGTCGTTCACTCATCATGGTTTGTAAGGTGCGGCCAATCGCCTGAACCGAGACGCCCAGGTCGGCGGCACGAGTCTTGTCGACTTCGATCAAGAGTTGGGGCTTGGTTTCTTTATAATCGGTTTGGACTCGTGTGATATTCGGGTTCTGGTCTATTTTTGCGAGCAAGATGTCGCGCCATTGGGCCAGTTCTTCATAAGTACTCCCCCCTAAAACGAACTGAATCGGCTGGCCGCCACCTCGCCTTTGAAGACCGCTTCGCATAAATGGGAAGGCCTGAATGCCGGGGATCTCTTGCCATTTCTTGACCAGCGTATTCATCACCTCCTCTGTTGACAGGTTTCGCTCGCTCCATGGCGCCATGGTTACCAGGCTGACGGCACTGTTTACGGATTCAGCGCTCCCCCAGCCTGGCAGGAATACCAGGTATTTGACGACATCCCCGGATTCGACAAAGGGGTCAATGGTGTTCTCAAGTTGTCGAAGTTGTCCTTGCATGAACTCGAAGCTCGCACCTTCAGGACCCACAATCCGAGTGAAGAACACACCCTGATCTTCCTGTGGCGCAAAGGCAGTGGGCACCTCCTGATACAGCCACCAGGTTGAGCCGGTGACAAGACCGACAATGCCAACAACAATTGCCGGTCTCGGGACTATGAACGTTAACGCTTGATGATAGGCTCTCTGCAGCCAATGGAAGAAGTCATCAACTTTCATGGTCAGCCAGCTCTCGTGGGCATGTGTTGTCAATAACTTTGAGCACATCATCGTGGTTAGCGATAGCGCGAGGACACTGGAGAAAATTACCGCTGTACCTATGGTCACCGCGAGTTCGGCGAATATAATTCCGACGACACCGTCCAGGAACGCGATAGGAACGAAGACCGCAATGAGCACGGCGGTCGTTGCAATCACTGCAAACGCCACCTGCCTGGAACCTCGGAATGCCGCCAGCAGTGGTGGTTCACCTTCTTCTACACGTCGCTGGATATTCTCAAGCACGACTATGGAGTCATCGACCACCAGGCCGATGGCGAGGACAAGTCCTAGCAGTGTAATGAGGTTGACAGAGTACCCGAATGCCGCGAGGCCGATAAAGGATGAAATCAGGCATACGGGAATCGTCACTGCAGGGATAATCATCGCCCGGACCGTACCGAGAAACATATAAATCACCAGGCTGACCAGTCCCATGGTAATTGCCAGCGTTATGTAGACGGAGTTGATCGCGTTTTCGATAAACACAGAATCATCTGAGCTTGCGACCAGGCTCATACCCTCTGGCAGCGAGGAGTTGATGGCTGCGGCTTTGAGATTGGTCGCCCTCAGTACTTCGAGGGTATTGGCGGTCGATTGTTTGACGATGCCGAGGCCCACTGTGGGTGTTGAGTTACCACGGAATTCGTTGCGATAGGTCGTGGGCCCGACCTCGACCCTGGCTACATCGCCCAACCGTACCAGCTGTCCATCCGCGCCTTTTGCAATGGTGAGGTTGCGAAAGTCACTGGCTGTCTCATAAGCTCTTTTGACTCTGACGGTGAACTCACGCTGCCGGGAATCAATGCGTCCAGCTGGTAGTTCAATGTTCTGGCTGCGCAGGGCATTTTCGATGTCCAGCACCGTTAATTCCCTGGCGGCAATGGCGACCCGGTCTAACCAGATCCGCATCGAGTATCGACCAGCGCCACTGGTATTGACGTTGGCGACACCATCGATGACCGTGAACTGGTCTACCAGATATCGCTCCGCATAATCGGTGAGCGCCATGCTGTCCATATTCGCGCTGGTCAGGGAGAACCATTGAATGGGTCGTGCATCACTGTCAGCTTTGGCGATCTGGGGCGGGTCGACATCTTCTGGTAGGCGTGAAAGGACCCGGGACACCCGGTCGCGAATATCATTGGCGGCCTGGTCGATGTCGCGGTCGAGACTGAATTCAACGGAAATGCGAGAGGCGCCATCCAGACTCGAGGAACTGATAGATTCAACGCCTTCGATCCCGCTGATCTGGTCTTCGATGAGTTGTGTGACACGGGTCTCGACGACCTGCGCCGAGGCACCTGGATAGTTTGTGGAAACAGAGACGATGGGTGGACTGGTGTCAGGATATTCTCGTAATGGCAGTTCCCGGAAAGTCAGGATGCCAAACGCGAGTAACAACAGACTGATTACCGTTGCAAAAACCGGCCGTTTGACAGAGATATCGGAGATCAGCATAAGTGTGTGCCTTGCCTCATTCTAGCCACTATTTGAACGCCGTGCCGGTGACTGGTCAGCGTTGCGGATGGCGACCTTGCTTCCGGGTCGAATCTTGATAATGCCCTGAGTGATGACCTCTTCACCTTCTTCCAGACCAGACAGTATCTCTACGAAGCCGGGCTGGCGTCTTCCGACTTTTACTTCCTTTTGTACAGCGGCACCACGTTCGTCGATCGTGAACACATATTGGCGATCCTGAATCGGAACAATGGCCTCTTCTGGAATGACCAGGGCCTGGTCGCGTTGCAATATCAGGTTCACCGTCAGGAGCATTCCAGGTCGCAGTAGGCGCTGGTCATTGTTGATATGCGCACGCACGGTCACGGTCCGTGTCACGGGGTCCACGCGAGAGCCTATGCTGTTCACGGTGCCGGTCAGGGGCACATCGGGATAGGCAACACTGTGGGCAATGACTTCTTGTCCGGGTTTGAGTGATGACAGGTAATTCTCCGGTACGTCAAAGTCCAACTTGATGATGCTGACGTCATCAATCGTGGTGACCGGTGTAGAAGGAGTCATCAGTGTGCCCGGGCTGACTCGACGGAAACCGAGCACACCGCTAAAGGGCGCACGAATCAGGCGGTCATCCAGACGCGCAATGATGGCTTCAAGACGAGCATTTGCGGTTTGCATACGAACTCGTTCAACATCGAGCTGGGTTTCAGATGCGAGCCTCTGTGCGATAAGATTCTGGACGCGATTAAATTGGCGAGTCGCTTCTTCGGCGGTTGCCTTGGCTTCATTCAAAAGGGCGGTTTCTTCCGAATTGGTAAGCTGGACCAGGATATCGCCAGCCTCGGCGTACATACCGTCCTCAAAGTTTACGCTGCGAACGGTATCGGTGACCTTGGCTGTTATCAGCACCGACTCGTTGCCCAGCGCTGTGCCGATCGATTCGATTTTGTCGACAATGGTTTCGACCCGTGCAGGTTCCGTAACGACTGTCGTGACACCACCACCCCAACCACCATTATCAGCAGAGTCGTGTTTCTTCATGTAGGTATTTGCAGTCACAGCGATGATCGCTGCGATGAGCAAGGTAAAGAAGATAACTATCGGATGTTGCTTAATGAGATTCAAACCCACTCCTCGATGTCACCACTTGATCCGTGCTGTTGAGGTCGGGCTTATTGTTATTGTAACGAGCCTAACAGTGGAGCTGAGTATTATAGGGACATTTGCGAAAAATACGCCAGAACGGTTCCGAAAACCAAAAATTTATTTGCCAGTCGCGAGGCTGGTTCAATTGTGCGTACGGTCAGCGGGTCTATTCCAGCCGAATGGGACCGGGGCGAGTTCCCTGGGACCGTCATAGACACGCCAGAGTTCGGCAAGTGTCATTGATTGGCCTGGCAAAACCAGTTCAGGCGCAATGTCGACGAATGGGCACAGGACAAATGCGTTGATGATGGTCTCGGGCCTCGGTAGGGTAATGCCAGCCATGCAGCCAGCGAGGTTATCGTAGGTCAAAAGATCTATGTCCAGCGTACGTGGAGAGAACTTGGTGCAATCCACTGGTCGACCGTAGTCATACTCAATCTCACGCAGTCGAATGCTTAAGGCTTCAAGATCGAGTGTGGTCGATATGCTGACGACCAGGTTCAAAAATGCATCTCCCTTGAAACCGACGGCTTCACTTTGATAGACGCGTGAGACAGCATTCAGGTGAAATGCCCGCGCCAGTTCATCGAGTCCGCAGCGAATGTTGGTGTCCGGATTGATATTGCTGCCAAGGCCAAGGTAACAAAGGTGTGTCATGTCTTGCTTCGTTCTATCGTCACGCTAACGTTAGTGGCATTTTTGATTGCGCTTGGCTTGCTGATCCGAATCCGGATTCTCGCTACCGAAAAATTCTCCAGAATCAGCACCGACAGTTGCTCTGCCAGGGTCTCAATCAGGTTGAACCGACTCGTTTGCACGAAATCGGTTACGATACGGGCGAGATCGCCGTAGCCGGGGGTTTGGGTGAGATCGTCTTTTTGTGCCGCGGCCCTCGTATCTGTGTAGAGATCGACGTCAATCACGACCGGCTGCGGTGTTGTCTTCTCCCAATCGTGTACACCGATAATGGCATCTATGGTTAAGCCCTCGACCGAGATTTTATCCATGGGTAGTACCCTTTCCGGATATCCCGGAGATCTGTGAGCTGCGCGATAGTTCAGTCATGGGCCACCTTGGCCGCACTGTGATCGGTAGATCTTCGGTATGTCCCGCTTTCAAGCGTTCGTAGCCGGCATAGGCAATCATGGCGCCGTTGTCAGTACAAAACTTCAGGTCCGGATAGTAAATCCTGCAGCCCAGCTCATTCGTTAGCTCATCGAGGGTTGACCGCATCACCAGATTTGCACTGACACCACCAGCGATGACCATCTGGTTGAGGCCGGTTTCAATAAAGGCGCGCCGGCACTTTATTCTAATGGTGTCAGCAACCGCTAACTGAAAGGCGCAGGCAATATCCGCCTTGTCCTGCCCGGTAAGGGGGGACAGGTCCGCTTTGGTGTTCATCGTAAATGTCTTGAGGCCACTAAAGCTGAAGTCAAAGCCGGGTCGATCTGTCATCGGGCGCGGAAATCTGAACCGGTCAGGGTCACCTGCCTTTGCCAGTGCTGCGATAGCAGGGCCACCCGGATATCCGAGTCCCAGCATTTTCGCGACCTTGTCGAACGCTTCTCCTGCGGCATCATCCAGGGATTCCCCCAACAACGTATATTCCCCGAGTCCTTCGCACGCCATGAGTTGTGTATGGCCACCGGATACCAACAATGCCAGGAACGGATACTGGGGTTTTTCTTCGGACAACATGGGCGCCAGTAGATGGCCTTCCATGTGATGAATACCAATGGCCGGGATTTGAAAGGCCAGCGCCAATGACTTGGCAATGCTGGCACCAACGAGAAGCGCGCCGACGAGGCCGGGACCGGCTGTGTATGCAATCGCGTCAAGGTCTGTCGGTTTGGTACGGCTTTGTGTAAGTGCCTGGTCAATCATTGGCAGGGTTTTGCGGATGTGGTCACGGGACGCAAGTTCAGGGACGACGCCGCCGTATTCGGCGTGCAGTTCGATCTGGCTGTAAAGTAAGTCAACCAGCAGGCCCTGCTCGCTGTCAAAAATTGCGATGCCGGTTTCATCGCATGAGGTTTCTATACCCAGTATTCGCACCTGTCTTGCCTGCCTGTGTCGGGTTTACGTCGATATCTGTTTTCAGGAGTGACGTATGTTACTGATTTATCGGGGGAAAATCCTTCTTTTGTTGGATGAAATGATTTTCGTAAGCTTTGCATTTATTTCATGATGCGGCTAGAATGCACGCCCTTCGAGAGAGGAGCGAATCAGGACTCAAATGCCCCAGGTAAAAGTGAAAGAAAACGAACCATTTGACGTCGCGCTGCGACGTTTCAAGCGATCCTGTGAAAAGGCAGGCATTCTCGCGGAAGTTCGCCGACGGGAATTCTATGAAAAACCGACCGCGGTACGGAAGCGTAAAGCGGCAGCTGCAGTAAAACGGCACGCCAAGAAAGTGCAACGTGAATCCCGCCGCATGGAGCGACTCTACTAACCTGACCGACGGCTATCGGCCACCGGTTACCTTCCTGAAATGACTACATCTGAAATCAAGGCCAGAGTCGATGCAGCGGTCAAGGACGCCATGCGCGCCCGCGATAAGCAGCGGCTGGGTGCCTTACGCCTGATTGCCGCTGAGTTCAAACGAGTAGAGGTTGACGAGCGCATCGAACTCGATGATACGCGCGTTCTGTCTATCCTCGATAAAATGACGAAACAGCGTAAAGACTCGCTTTCCCAATACCAGGCTGCTGGCCGCCAGGACCTCGCGGACCAGGAAGCGTTCGAACTGGACCTGCTCCGCGAATTCATGCCGGAAGCCCTGGACGAAGATGAAATCACTGTCCTGATTGCAGACGCCGTGGCTGAAACGGGTGCCAGCACCATCAAGGATATGGGTGCGGTCATGGGCGTACTGCGACCCAAAGTCCAGGGCCGTGCCGACATGGGGCAGGTCGGCACGCTGGTCAAAGAAAAGCTTACGGGCCAGCCCTGACCTGGCAGGATGCCGATCTTGCGGCGACTTGTGCCGCAAGTTAATCGTGTCGCATCAGCGCCGCGTGCTATCAGCTATCCCCTGTTCCCTGACTGCGGTAATCTTAATGCTCGCCCAAATACCAGGTTGATTGCCGACTGTGATCCCGCAGGATTTCATTGATGAGTTGCTGGCACGTACGGACATCGTTGAGATCGTCCAGCAAAGGGTCACGCTCAAGAAGACAGGGCAAAATTACTCTGGCCTGTGCCCCTTCCACAATGAAAAGACAGCGTCATTCAGCGTCAGTGCTGACAAGCAGTTCTATTATTGCTTTGGTTGCCAGGCATCAGGGAACGCCCTTAAATTTGTGATGGAACTGGATGGCCTGGATTTCATCAGCGCGGTAGAGTCCCTTTCGGCCAGGGTGGGCCTCGAAGTACCCCGGACCGGCGAGCAAGCCTCGCCAGAACAAACCGAACACCGCAAGTCAATCTATGACATGCTGGCACAGTGCTCGGAATTCTATAAAGACCAGTTGCGTCAGCACTCGGGCCGTGAGCGAGCGATCACTTACCTTAAAGAAAGAGGCTTAACAGGAGAGATTGCACGTGACTTTGGGCTCGGGTTTGCGCCCCCGGGTTGGGATAATCTTTATACGGCGCTGGCCAAGACCAACCATGAGCGAGATCTTTTGATTGAATCCGGCATGGTGATCGACAACCCGGAAGAAGAAAAGACGTACGATCGATTCCGGGATCGCATCATGTTCCCGATTCGAGATGTACGCGGCCGTACCATCGCATTTGGCGGCAGGATCATTGGCGAGGGCAAGCCCAAATACCTGAACTCTCCGGAGACACCGGTCTTTCATAAGGGGCGGGAGCTGTACGGTCTGTTTGAGGCTCGAAAGCGCAATCGCAAGCTTGAGCGGCTGATGATCGTGGAAGGCTATATGGACGTGGTTGCGCTCGCCCAGCACGATATCAATTACTGTGTAGCGACCCTGGGTACGGCGACCAGTGATGAGCACATCGAGCGGATGTTCCGGATGGTGTCCAGACTGGTGTTCTGCTTCGATGGCGATATGGCCGGCACCAATGCGGCATGGAAGGCGTTACAAGTGGCATTGCCCTACATGCGCGATGGCCGGAGCGCCAGGTTCCTGTTTCTGCCGGATGGCGAGGACCCGGATTCGCTGGTCAGGAAAGAAGGCAAGGACAAGCTGGAATTGCTGATCGAACGCGCACCGCACCTGCCGGATGTGTTCTTCGAAAAGTTGGCTGACGGCATCGAGGTCGAGTCACTGGATGGCAAGGCTCACCTGGCACAATTAGCCATGCCGTTGATCACCACCATACCGGCAGGCGTGTTCAAGCAACTGATGATTGAGCGGCTGTCTGATATCACCGGGCTTGGCAGCGAGAAGCTCCTGACTGCCTATGGGCATACCCAGGCGCGACCCCGACGGCAGTTTGAAGAAATGCCATCCCCTCCGCCTGAGGACCTCACAAGGGCCGGTGGGGCACCCCGGGACTCCCCGATCACTTCCCAGCGCCAGACCAGTTCGGAACTGGTGGCGGGAGCGGTATCGATGCTATTGCGTGCGCCTGAGCTGGCAGTACAGTTTGATGCGGATGTCTATGAGCAACTGGCAGGGGCAGAGGAGTTCGACCTGATGTTGCGCCTGATACGCACCATTTCGGCGCAGGACGTGACGTCTCCCAGTGTATTGCTGGCCGCCTTCCACGACACGCCGGATTTTGAACGATTGAGGCGGCTGGCGGAACAGGAACCACTCCTCGACGTCGTCGATTTACCGGCTGAATATACCGGTATCATCAATAATTTGATCCAGAGACTGGAATCCAAATCAAAACAAGAGCTTAGAAAATCACTGCTGGCAAAACCCTTTGCGGAACTTTCCGCCGCCGAAAAGGACTTATTGAGGGACCTCACCGGCGGAAGCCCCAGAACACGCCGTCAGGTCTGACTTCTCCAGAATTTCTACAGAATCCGGCCCATTTATTCGACGTAAATCAGTAACTTGGAGTGGAACGAAACAGGTCCACTCGCTATAATGGCCGGCTCGGCAATCTCACATGTAATACTCCAAAGGACCCCTATGACGAGCGGATTAGCACAACAGCAGCAGTCGCGTTTAAAAGAGCTTATCAGCCGTGGAAGAGAACAGGGCTATCTGACCTACTCGGAAGTCAATGATCATCTCCCCGACGAAATCTCCGACCCGGAACAAATCGAAGACATTATTAGCATGATCAATGACATGGGCATCGCTGTGCACGAAACTGCACCGGAAAGCGATGATCTCATGCAAGAGGGTGACTCTACCGACGAACTGGCCGCTGAAGAAGCAGCCGCTGTGCTGGTTGCCGTGGAAAATGAAGCAGGGCGCACCACTGATCCGGTCCGTATGTATATGCGCGAGATGGGCACGGTGGAGCTACTGACTCGCGAGGGCGAAATTGTCATCGCCAAACGCATTGAAGAAGGCATCCGGGATGTCCTTCATGCCCTGTCGGGTTACCCGGGCGTGGTAGACAGGATTCTCGCCGAATACGACGCCTCCCAGGAAGAAGAAGGCAAGCTGTCGGATATCCTCATCGGTTTTCTGGATCCGGCAGAAAATGTGCCGCCTGCAGCGCAAGTTGTGCCGGGTGACACCAGTAACGATGATGATGACGCTGAGGAAGAAGATAAGGGGCCTGACCCGGAATTGGCCGCAGAACGTTTTGAAGCCCTGCGCAAACAGCTGAAGAAAACCGAACGCTCTATCAAGCGCAATGGGCGCAGCAGCAAGGCAGCCCAACAGGAGCTTGAAGCCCTGGGTGACTTGTTCCAATTCTTTAAGCTGGTGCCCAAGCACTACGATAGCATCGTTGAAATGGCTCGAGTGACTCACACCCAGATTCGTCGCCAGGAACGCCACATCATGAATACCGCCGTGCGTAAGGCGAAGATGCCGCGCAAGACCTTCCTTGAGAAGTTCACCGGTAAGGAAGATGATCTCAAGTGGTTATCAAGGCAGGTACGTGCCGGTCACGACAAACTCAAGAATTTTGAAGATGACATCCTGCGTGCCCAGAAGCGCATCAAACAGGCTGCAGAAGAAGCTGGCATTACTGTCAGTGAGGTCAAGGATATTAATCGCCGTATGTCCATTGGCGAGGCCAAGGCACGTCGTGCCAAGAAGGATATGGTCGAGGCCAACTTGCGCCTGGTTATCTCTATCGCCAAGAAATATACAAACCGTGGATTGCAGTTCCTGGATCTGATTCAGGAAGGCAATATCGGTTTGATGAAGGCAGTGGACAAGTTCGAATATCGCCGTGGCTATAAATTTTCCACTTATGCGACCTGGTGGATTCGCCAGGCGATTACGCGATCCATTGCGGACCAGGCACGAACCATCCGGATTCCGGTCCATATGATTGAAACGATTAACAAGCTGTCCCGAATTTCTCGCCAGATGTTGCAGGAAATGGGGCGCGAACCGACTCCCGAAGAACTCGGTGTCCGCATGGAAATGCCGGAAGAAAAAGTTCGGCGAGTCCTGAAAATCGCCAAAGAGCCCATTTCAATGGAAACGCCAATTGGCGACGATGAGGATTCGCATCTCGGCGATTTCCTGGATTCTGACAATAACCTATCGGAAGGTGCGTCAGTCGGATCGCCCATTGACACCGCCACTGACGAGGGGCTCCGTGAAGCAACCCGTAGTGTATTGTCGGGCCTGACGGCCCGCGAGGCCAAGGTCTTGCGTATGCGATTCGGTATCGACATGAATACCGACCATACGCTTGAGGAAGTCGGCAAACAGTTTGATGTCACGCGTGAGCGGATTCGCCAGATCGAAGCCAAGGCGCTCCGGAAGTTGCGCCATCCGACACGCTCGGATCACCTGAAGAGCTTCCTGGACGAGACTTCCTGACCAGCACGAGGTAAGGAACGGCTAAAGCCCGTGAGCCGAATCAGGTGAGTGTGGACTTCGCCTTCGGTAAAGTCTCATGGATCGTCTGCCAAATGGTTTCTCAGGTATCAGGGGAATATCTGAATTCGCGATTGGCGAAATCAAAATTGGTGGGCCCACCAGGACTCGAACCTGGGACCAATGGATTATGAGTCCACGGCTCTAACCAACTGAGCTATAGGCCCCCTTTTAAAAAGAGCTTATCACTTTGCACGCCATCCATGGCGGTTGAGACCGGGCATTGATTCAACGCTCGGCCGCAGAGGGCCATCCATGGCGCGGCGCCAATAATAACAGAAAGTTATGGCTATCGGTCGCTGGATGAACCGATCATCCGGCCCAAATACCAAACAGCTTGTAGGTCATGTAGATGGATGCCAGGGTCAGGACGACGAAGACGATGGCAAGACCATAATAAAAAAATCGCGCGAACCTCAGTTTCACCCGTGCGATAAAACCGGGCTTTTCTTCCGTTTCCTGGGGTACAGCGGGAAATGTATTTAAACCAACATAACCGATCAATGCCCACAAGAACACAATCGCCGATGGAATCAGCAATGCGTCGTGTTGATCAGGGCTGATTTCGGTAAAGATTTCTGCAGTGAGTAGCGCAAGTGCGGCCACGCCTATCACGACAAACAAGGGTTTGGCAAAACCCAGGCGGCGGCTCACACGCTGGAGAGTATCTATCATCAGTCTTGCCTCACAGCCCCTGCAGCCCGGCCCCTGCAGACCAGGCCCTTGCAGACTAGTCCCCTGCGTCCAGTCCTCTTCGTCCACTCCCTTGCACAGGGTCTGTCGCAGCGGCCTCATCGACGGGATGATCGGCCGGGGGGTCGATGCCGGCCTCGACCCTTACTTCGAGATCAGGCCAGGCGCTGATCACCGCACTGATCAGGGTCGCCAATGGTATAGCGAAGAATACACCCCAAAAGCCCCATAACCCGCCGAAGAATAACACTGCAACGATAATGGCGACCGGGTGCAATCGCACAGCCTCGCCAAACAACAATGGCACCAGCACATTTCCATCAAGGGCCTGTACAAGCAGGTAAGCGCCGATGATATAACCGAGTTCACTGGACCAACCAAACTGGTAGAAGGCGACAAAGGCAACCGGTATCGTGACGATGGTTGCGCCGATGTAAGGTACCAGTACAGAAACGCCTGTTATAGCGGCGAGGGAGAGCGCATAGTCAAGATCCAGGAACAGGAACACGGCGTAGGTTATCATGCCGACAATGATAATCTCCCAGACCTTGCCCTGGATGTAGCGATCAATCAGACCGTCTACCTCGCGCCACACCTGGTTCGTCAGCGTCCTTTCTTCCGGCAGAAACCTGAGCATCCATCCAAGGATCAAGTGCTTGTCCTTCACCAGAAAGAACACCAGGAAGGGGACTAAAATCAGGTATACCAATAAAGTGATCGCGGTGACGGCTGACGTTAGCGAGTAAGAGAGCAGGTTCTGGCCCTGCCTGATGATCCCGGCGCTGGCCTCAGCGAACAATTCGTTCACCTGTTCAGGAGTGATGAGTTCCGGATACTTTGTCGGTAGCTGTATCATCAGGCGTTTGGCGGCGCTCATAATTTCGGGAACCTGCTGAATCAGCGCTGTGATCTCACGGAACAAGACTGGAAACATACCGAATACGATGAACAGGAATGCCGCCATGGCCGAGGAAAAAACGAGCCAAAAAGAAAATTTCGGCGGTATAGAAAGCCCTTCCAGGCGTTTGATTGCACCCTCCAATAAATAGGCGATGATGACCGCAGCAAATACGGGCGCCAGTACATGACCAAAAAAGTAGATCACAACCCCCGCGCTGAACATCAGCACGATCAGGATCACAAGCTGCTTGTCTGCAAAATGGCGTCGGAACCAATCGCTGATAAAATCCATCAGAATATTCTTACTGCGTGGTGGTGAAGTCGAGCAAAAAATTAGTCATAAGCTCAGTGCCGTTCACAAGGTTGTTTATTGAAATTCTTTCGTTGTTGCCATGGATGCCGGTGTGCTCATCTGCTTCATACAGAAATGGCGCAAAGCCGTAGCTGATGATCCCAAGGTCGCGGAAGAAATGACTGTCGGTAAAGCCGGTTGAAACCGACGGAATAATTTTGAGCTCATCGTAATGCCTGGCCAGGGTGTATTCAATGGCGGCGTAAAGTGGTGTGTTGGTGCTACTGATCGCTGGAGTAAATCCCATCATTTTCTCAATCGCTATTTGAGAATCATTGATGATGAGAACAAGTTCCTCCAGAAAGCGTGCAGGATCCTGGTCCGGAAGCAGCCTGCAGTCGAGTTCAATTGACGCGGTGGGCGGCACCACATTGATCTTGGAACTGCCTTCAAGGCGAGTGATTGAACAGGTATTTCGAAGCAGCGCGGCGCTGCCGGGCTCCTGCAGCTGGAGCTGGGTAATGAAGGCCGGGTCAGCGATTGATGCGCGAATGTTCCTGAGACGTTCTGCAGTTGCCGCAGGATAGAATTCCGCGCTTGCCACAAACATGTTTTCTACCGGCTGCACCAGGCGTGTCTCGAAATTGGTCTCAGCGATCCGGTAGCCTGCCCGCAATATACGGGTCACCGCGCTCGTAATCCTCGGGCTTGAGCCGTGGCCGGGGGTATCAGTCGCGGTAAGTCGGAGCCAGAGCGGGACCTTCTGGGTCACTTCAATACGAAATACCTGGCGAGACCCGACCTGGCGACCTGATCCTCCTTCATTGATGAGATACCCCACATTCTCAAAGAGTTCGGGCCGGTTTTCCACGAGCCAGCCCGCGCCAAAGAATCCGCCGGCTTCTTCGTCCGCCGTCGCCATATAGATGACGTCGCGGTTAAGGTCACGATTACTGGCGTGCAGCGCCAGGAAGGCCTGTAATTGCGCGATACCGAGGCCCTTGGTATCAATTGCACCACGGCCCCAGATATAACCATCATGGACCTCCCCTGAAAGTGGCGGGTGATCCCAGTAGTCAGGATCGGCCGTGACCACATCAATGTGATGGAGGAGTATTAGCGCCGGCTTGCTTCCGCCGTTCAGGCGCGCCCAGATGTTGCCTCGACCGGGTGCCGACTCGACGGTTTCGTAGTCGATCCCCGCCGCCTCGAAAATTCCGGCAAGGTAGGTAACGCCGCGGCTTTCATTCCCGGGTGGGTTGATGGTATCGATCCGGATGTATTCCCCGAGGCGGTCCGGCGCTGCCTCGCTAAAAGGCCCGGCATGGACCCCGGCCGCAGAGAGCACGAGGAGCAGTGAAGAAAAAAGTGAGAGAAGCAGTGTAAATGGTTGTTTCATAGCTTGATCCACAGACAATAGCGCCATTATTAGGTCCTGTGGCCAGTAAGCGCAACCTTGCCGACCCCTTGAGGCGCCTAAATCATGATCCAGGTCTATGGACAGGTTCGTTTTTTTCCCATATTCTCGGCCCTGCTTCGATCCTCACGGACGAAGACAGCGTTATCACACACAAAATGTAAAGATGTGGGACTTGATCCGTGGTTGGGACAGGTACCGACGACCCGAATTCTCAGGGCTAGTCAGCCTATTCCGCGCGATGTTGTGTCGAGTTCCCGTGGAGGGAAAACGATGAACATTCATACGTTTAAGCAACGCAAGTCAGATCGACAAAAGATTTCAATGGTCACATGTTACGACCACTGGTCTGCGAAGATCTTAAATGAGACAGAGGTCGATTGCATACTGGTCGGGGACTCCCTTGCCGTCGTCATGCACGGATTTGACTCAACCGTTCACGCTACTCTCGAAATGATGGAGTTACACGTAGCTGCAGTTGCCCGCGGGGCGACCGATAAATTCATTATTGCGGACATGCCGTTTATGTCCTGCAGTAAGGGGCTTGAACACGCGATGACTGCTGTCCAGCGATTGATGCAGGCGGGTGCCAATGCGGTCAAGATTGAAGGAGATGCGCACAACGAACTCATTAGGCACATTGTTGCCGCTGGCGTCCCGGTGATGGGACATCTGGGGCTAACTCCGCAGTCGATTCATAATCTTGGTGGGCATCGTGTCCAGGCCAAAAGTGAAGCAGAGGCTGCGAGGCTGATCGAAGCAGCCAGGGGTTTGGAAGCAGCCGGCTGTTTCGCCGTGGTACTTGAATGTGTTCCGGTCAAACTCGGCGGCTGTGTTGCCCATGCCGTCTCCATCCCTACCATTGGTATCGGTGCGGGTCCCCACACAGATGGGCAAGTGCTCGTGCTGCAGGATCTACTGGGCGTTAATCCTGATTTTGTGCCCCGGTTCCTGAGGGTTTACGCCAATGGCCACGATGTGCTGAAGAATGCGGTAAACCACTACCATGCGGATGTGGTCGAAAGAGCATTTCCTTCGTTAAAAGAGTCCTATAAGTAGGACAGCATCCTCCGAAAGACGCATCGATGAAAATCTTCAACTCGATTGATCAATTCCGATTGGAACGGGCGCAGGTGACCGCCGCCCGCGTCGGATTTGTGCCAACCATGGGTGCCTTGCATAAAGGTCACGCTGCGTTGATCGAGCGTAGCGTCAAGGAATGCGATTTCACGGTGGTAAGTGTGTATGTCAACGCGGCGCAATTCGATAATGCCGATGATCTCTCCCGTTATCCGGAAACTCTGGAACAGGATGCGGAGCTGGTCGGTGCCCTTGGCGTGGATATCATCCTTGCGCCGACCTATGAACAGATGTATCCGGATGACTTCCGCTATCGGGTCGTTGAGACAGATCTTAGCGGTGAATTGTGCGGGAAACACCGGGACGGGCATTTTACGGGGGTGCTGACGGTTGTACTGAAACTGCTCAATATTGTTCGTCCCGACCGTGCCTACTTCGGCGAGAAAGACTTTCAACAGTATCGATTAATTGAGGGGATGGCGCGGGCGTTTTTTCTTGATACTGAAATTGTGCCGTGTGAGACGGTTCGAGAACACGATGGATTGGCGTTGAGTTCGCGCAATCTTAATCTGGACTCCAATGCGCGAGCATTAGCGCCGCTTATTTATGAGGCCATTACCAGTTCGGCATCGGATGAAGTCGTGACAGAAAGGCTGGCACGAGCCGGTTTCGATGTGGACTATGTCATGAGGAAGTTTGGGCGAAGATTTGTTGCAGCACGCATAGGTAAGGGTAGAAGGCAGGTTCGCCTGATCGATAATGTGCCCGTACCGGTGGATTCGAAAACCCTGAATGGAGAGAAAACTTGAATTTGTGTCTTGATATTGGCAATTCCCAGATCTATGGCGGCCTGTTCGACGGTGAGCAACTCAAGGTGCAATTTCGCCGTACCTCTCAGCTTCGAAGTTCTTCTGATGAACTGGGCGTTTTCTTTCGCGGTGTGCTCCGGGAAAACGGTGTGGATCCGGACGTGATCACTGAAGTTGCAATTTGCTGTGTGGTACCGGACCTGCTGTACTCACTTCGTGCCTGTTGCCAGAAATACTTTGGTATCGACCCACTGGTGCTGCGTCCCGGGACTAAGACCGGTCTTAAAATCCTGTACCGGGACCCGAAGGAAGTTGGTGCGGATCGAATTGCTGACGCGGTAGGCGCGGTAAAGTTACATCCTGGACGAAATCTGATCGTTGCGGATTTCGGTACGGCGACAACCCTTTGCGCGATCACCAGAAATAAGGAATTTTTGGGGGGTAACATTATTCCGGGCGTACGGCTTTCCATGGATGCGCTGGAAACCAGAACTGCACAGCTGCCTTCTGTTGAGATTGTGGCGCCGGACTCATCGTTCGGTCGCTCGACCATTGAAAGTATTCAGGCGGGTCTTTACTGGTCGAACGTGGGTATGGTGAGAGAGTTGGTGTCGCGGATGACGGCTGAAGTATTCGAAGATGAAAAACCGTTGGTCATAGGAACTGGTGGATTCGCGCAGCTATTCAATCGTGAAGCGCTATTCGATGAAGTGGTCCCTGACCTGATACTAAAGGGACTGTTGCAGGTTATTAAGTTGAACCGGTAGCTTGCATACTGGAGCAACTGGCGAGCATGAATAACGAGTTGAAGAAATTCCATAACTACCTCCCTATATCAGGGATGCCAGGGCACCTGCCAGAAACAGTGTAAGGACCAG
>JBBDIT010000013.1:27392-45147 GCA_040880285.1 Pseudomonadales bacterium
TACCTCCCTATATCAGGGATGCCAGGGCACCTGCCAGAAACAGTGTAAGGACCAGGCCGCAGATCAGGTCGGCAGGCCGGATCCCTTCCACCTTTGATTTCATCGCAGCCTTCCTCATGTGAGTCTTCTTTGTTCCGGGTACAGTCACCATTAAATGTGACTTTCACTCAGAATGACGTGATGGCCGTCACAATCAGGTGCTGCCCGTCAATGAATTACCCGTCTTGTGACGTGCCACACAGTCATGTGGGCATCGTATAGTCTGGTAGTATTGGGCGACAGACGTCAGGTGGCTTGTCTAATGGATCTCTCGAAAGTTTTAGGTCTGATCATCCTTGGTTTTGTACCGTTCATTCATGCTGATCCCATCGTGATCGCGCATCGGGGAGCGAGCGGCTATTTGCCGGAGCACACGCTTGCGGCCTATGAACGTGCTATCGACCAGGGTGCCGACTATATTGAGCCTGACCTTGTGATTACCCGTGATGGTGAGGTGGTTGCTCGACATGATATCTATCTGAGTACAACAACAACGGTTGCACAGGTACCGGCGTTTCGCTCACGTAAGAAAAGGATTGGTGATCGCCTCGACTGGTACGTGGAAGACTTTACCCTTGCGGAAATCAAGTCCCTGAAAGCCAGGCAGGCATTCCCCGGCAGGAGTGGGGAATACGATGGCCGGTTTGATATCCCGACCTTCCAGGAAGTTATTGACCTGGTTCAACGCAAACAGATTGAGACCGGTCGAAAGATAGGAATCTATCCGGAAACAAAGGCGCCATCACATTTTGAGTCACTGGGGTTCGACTTTGCAGAATTGCTTATTGCTGTACTGGAAAAAAACAACCTGAACGAATTGGGAAAGCCAGTCCTGATCCAGTCATTCGAGCCCGAGATCCTGAAGCGACTGTCCGGAATGACCCAACTGCCGCTGGTTATGCTGGTGCGACCTGCCTCACCTGATGCGCTGCATACTCCCAACATTGAGCTCGATCAGATCGCGCGCTTCGCCGATGGTATTGGTGCAATGAAGCCGCTTTTGATGGATGTACACGGCGAATCGACAGGACTCATCGAAAGGGCACATGAACTTGGACTCTTCGTCCATGCCTGGACTTTCAGGGACGATGCATACCCGGCAGAAATTTTTGATTCAGCTAAACATGAAGTTCGCCATTTCCTTGCCATTGGTATCGATGGATTTTTTACTGATTTTCCTGACAGCGGCGTAAAGGTCCGTGATCAATTTGTTGAGGCGAACCGGATAGGCCGTTGATGGAAGGGATGAGCGGTATCTGTTGCGAATGCGATAAGCCGCTGCTTTGTTATACTCAGGAATTTCCCCGGAACTGCATACCGTGTTGATTAGTGTCCGGCATCAACTGGCTGTGTTTGCCGCCACGTTTGGTGTTTACTTCATTACCATGCCGCGAACCATCACGCTGGAAGACGCGGGCTTATTTCAGATGGTTTGTCATCTGGGTGGAATATCCCATCCTCCTGGCTATCCGCTTTTCACATTGTTGTGTAACGGCCTGGTACAGGTGCCGGGTGTCATCAACGGTAATCTGGTTTCGGCATTGTTTGCGTCGCTTGCAGTCGCGTTCTTCCACCACATTTGTTATCGCCTGACCAACGAACGTTTGTTTGCCTATGTTGCATCGCTTTCATGGGGTTTTTCGGCAGCATTCTGGTCACAGGCGATTATCATTGAGGTCTACAGCCTTGCGGCGTTGCTGTTCATGATTTGCTGGTGGCTAGTAATCGAATTTGAGCAATCAAGGCGAAATGCATTCTGGTTTGGTGCCTGCCTGGTATTTGGGCTGGCATTATCCAACCACTGGCCGCTGATGATTCTGTCTTCAGCAGGACTCCTGGCGGCGGTGAGTCCTGCCCTTGGCGACCTGCTTTCCCGTTGCCGGTCACCCAAATTTGTTGTTTGGTCACTTGCTTTGGTCCTTGCCGGGCTATTGCCTTACGCAACGCTCGGTCTGGATGCCAACCCAAAGATTGCGATCTACGGCGCGATCGATTCATTCGGTGACTTCCTGCGATATGTAGCAAGGTCTGCCTACAAGGACGATCATGCAACGGCTGGCATAATGGACAAAGTAGAGTATGCATGGTGGTTGGCCGAATACAGTTTTGTCCTCCAGGCTGGCATTCTGGCATCACCGCTTATCTTGACAGGAATGGTGGCCAGTTTTTATCTGGTGCCGCGTCATGTTGCCATTACGTTGCTGCTGGTATGGCTCGGGTCGACCTACTTCCTGCTCGGGCTGATTAATTTTGAATTCAGCCATTTCCACCGCGCGATATTCAAACCTTATCCAGTCATTGCGTTCTCGGCAATTGCGTTCTGGCTTGCGCTGGGTACAAGCGTCGTCGTCCGGCTGTTGTCGAGGTTGACCCCAAATGCAAAGTGGCTGGTCAGCCCCGTGATTGTGGTTGCAATTCTCATTACAAACTATCCAAAGCTTGACCGTAGCGGAGCGACGTTGATCGATGCTTTTGCAAGGACCGTGCTGTCAACTCTGCCGACCGATGCGATTCTGTTTGTCCGTGGCGACAATGAAGTTGGACCACTCGGTTACCTGCATCTTGTAGAGGGTATCAGGCCGGATATCGAACTGCGCGATTGGGACGGCCTGGTCTTTGACAATCGGATCAGGTCACCATTTGCCTCCCTTGAGGAACAGGAGAAGGCCAATCGGGAATTCATCAATGCCGCGACCCGACCCGTAATTGTAATGCAACCGTTGATAAGTCCTCGAATCGACTTTGGTGCCTATGTCATGTTTAATCGTGGCGGCAAGGATGAGGTCGCGTTCCTGCCTGAATTTGCAGAATTTGTTGATCTTTTGGTTGAGGTTTATCTCTCGGACTTGTCGCTGGACGCGCATGAGCAATATTTTCTGTTTTACCAGCTCTCTCGATTTTCGGAGCACTATATTAGTTACGCGTTGAAGCACGATAATCAAGTTCGGCCGATGGTGGCAGCTGGTGTTGCGCGACTACAACAAACATTCCCGGGCCGGTTTGTGACGTTGAGGCAACTGCTGGCGTTACCGGTGGAACAACTGGACAAGGATAAGTTGCTTGCCATGGCGGCGGTGGCTGAACAGGATATGCCAGAGTACATCCCACCCAAATCCAGGGCCAGCTTTTACGAGCAGTTGGGTAGAATCCACCTGTTGTCACCGGCGAGCCCTGACCGCGCTGAATTATTTTTAACCCTTGCGGTCAACACTCACCCCGATCACGGCAATCCAGCCATTTGTTTGCTGCTCTGGTTGCATGAATCCCGGGGCGAGGTAGCTCAATCTGAAACTCTGCGGGATCGCTTTCCCCGCGCCACTTGTGCCGAAGATGGGGGAGAAGGCTGATGTTGACCGTGGTGGTGCCCACTTACAAGGAAGCAGCCAACTTGTTGCCACTTTCGACGAGAGTCGATGAAGTGCTCAAGAGAGCTGGCATCGTCTACGAGCTTCTAATTGTCGACGATTGCTCTCCAGATGATACGGTTTCGGTCTGCGAACGTCTCGTGGAGCAGTTTCCGCTCAGACTGTTACAACCGGGCGGACGTCCACGTGATCTGTCGCTATCGGTGATCGACGGAATCCGGGCCGCAAATCACGACCTGGTGCTGGTGATGGATGCAGACCTTTCACATCCGCCGGAGAAGATTCCGGAGATGGTGAGTTTGCTCAGCACTTCACCTGGTGCATTCGTCGTAGGAAGTCGTTACGTGCAAGGTGGCAGCTTCGATCGATCCTGGAGCCTGTGGCGGTTCATTAATTCCCACATCGCAACGATGCTAGCGAGGCCCCTGGTCAAATGCCTTGACCCGATGTCAGGTTTTTTTCTGTTTGATCGTCGATACATCGGGGAAATTGATGCGTTGCGACCCCTGGGATACAAGATCGGTCTTGAACTGATGGTGCGAGGGCACTTCGATGAAATCATTGAAGTGCCCATTGCATTTGCGGACCGGGAGATCGGTGCCAGCAAGATGAATCTTACCCAGCAGGTAAAATATCTGCGGCACTTGCGCTTGTTGTACTTATATAAGTTCGGAGGCCTGGCGGAGTTCGTTCACTTTGGCGTCGTGGGTGCCAGTGGATTTATTGTTGATGTCACTTTCTACTATTCGCTCCAGCTACTGGGGGTTCCGCACCAGATTGCGCGCGGGATTTCGTTCTGGCCCGCAGTCAGCTGGAACTGGATGATGAATCGTATGACCACATTTGGTGGTCGAAAGCGGCGACCCAAAGGGCGGCAATGGCTGGAATTTACGGGTGCGAGCTTGCTTGGGTTCTCTGTCAGCTTTGGTGTCTATGTCTTGTTGACATCATCTATTGAATTCTTTGACCGTTATCGCGAACTCGCATTTATTGCTGGTGTGTTGAGCGCCAGTATTCTTAACTTTACGATGTCGACCCTGTTTGTTTACAGTGAAAAGCGTCGTTAACCAGAAATTAAGTAGCCATGACAGTATTAACGAATCTGAACATATGGGACGGTGAGGGCGCATTGATCCGTGAGGACGTAGATACTTTAGAAATTGCGGATGGAAAAATTGTTCGAACCTGCCTGGCATCAGATCTGCCAGAGAGTGAGCGTAAGGAAAGTCGAGACCTGGGCGGTCTTTTTATCATGCCTGGCATGATCGATGCGCATGTTCATATGTGCCTCAACCCTGAGATCATGAATCCCATGGACCAGGACAAGGTCCCACGCGATGTAATCCTTAACCAGATCGAAACGCGCGCACAAGCCATGTTGGAGGCAGGAATCACGACGGCCCGGGACCTCGGTGGCGGGCAGTGGCTCGAGCTTGAAGTACGTGACCGGATCAGGCGCAAGGAGGTGTCCGGACCGCGCCTGATCTGCTCGGGTCAACCGGTGACGTCGGTAATGGGCCATTGCCACTTCTGGGGTGGGGAAGCTTCCGACCTCGCGGCGGCCCTTGCCGTTGTTGCCCGCCAGGTTGACCATGATGTGGACCTCATCAAGGTGATGGCAACCGGCGGTAATCTGACCAAAGGATCAAAGCCGGCGGATGCACAATTTGACACGGCAACACTTCGTGCCATTGTCACCGAAGCCCGGCGCAATGGTTTCCATGTCGCCGCGCACTGTCACGGTACTGTCGGCATTGGTCGTGCCGCGGAAGCGGGCGTTACCACGATTGAGCACTGCTCCTGGGTCGGTGGCGATGGCTGGGCGAAAAATTTTGACGCCGACGTCTGTGCTGAGATTGTCAGACAGGGTGCTTTCGTCTCGCCAACAATCAACCTTGGCTGGAAGCGGCGAATCGGCTCGGGGGAGTATGAGGCCCTGATACTGGGTAACTATGCCAACATGAAGGCCGCCGGAGTCAGGTTTATCGCCTCGACGGATGCTGGTATCCCGAACGTCTTCCATCATGACCTGCCAAGAGCATTGCCGGTATTTGCCCACTTTGCCGGACTCTCGAATGCGGAAGTCCTGCGGGCCGCCACCAGCGATTGTGCGGTTGCGATCGGGCTTGGAGAAGTCACCGGCAGGATTGGAGCCGGGTTTTCGGCAGACCTGGTGCTGCTTGATGGCAACCCACTGATTGACCTGGATATCCTGGTCAATCCAGTAGATGTGATTGCCCGGGGACGATCACTTCGTGAAGTTGCCTTGTAAGGGTTACAATCATTCCATGAACAGGTCGACCGAACCGGTTCGAAGACCGGGAGATATCTTTACCAAAGAAGAGATCCGTATGCTCAGCCGGGTTTCAAACTGGCGTGGTACCTGGTTGCTTGTGCACTGCTGGGGTACGATTTTTCTGGTATGGGGCATTGGTGTTCTATGGACCAACCCGCTTTCAATCCTGTTGGGCATTATGGTCGTAGGAACTCGCCAGCTTGGCCTCGGTGTCATCAGCCACGACGCGGCCCACTATCTCCTCTTTACCAATCGTAAAATTAATGATTGGGCCGCGCAGTGGTTTTGTAATCGCCCCCTTCTGGGTGCGTCAGTCCTGCCTTATCGCAAGTATCATCTGGAACACCATCGCTTTACTCAGCAGGAGAATGATCCTGACCTCGCCTTGTCGGCACCTTTCCCAACGACCAGGGCCAGCTTGCGCCGAAAGATCGTCAGGGACTTGACCGGACAGACCGGGTGGAAACAACGCACAGCCGCGATCAGGGCGATTTTCAAGGCAACTGACGGCAGGCTCGACTTAATCAAAGGGTTGGTACGTTTGGGTCCCAATATGGTGATTAATGCCGTGTTTCTCACGGGCTTTATTATTGCTGGTCATTGGTACCTTTACTTCATGCTTTGGATCGTGCCGAACCTGACATGGGAATTATTGGTGGCTCGAATCAGGAATATCGGCGAGCATGGTGCGGTACCTGACAATGATGATCGCCTGAAAAATACGCGTACGACACTGGCTGGCCCGCTGGAACGATTGTTTGTGGCGCCTTATTTCGTCAATTATCATCTGGAGCATCATTTACTGGTGTCCTGCCCCTGCTACCGATTACCGGATGCGCACCGGATACTGAAAGCCAGGGGCCTTTGTTCGCGTATGGAAATTCAGCCCGGTTATCTCGATATGCTGCGCGTGGCAGCACCGGCAACCTGAAGATCAGTTTTCCGAATACCAGACAGAGACTATGTAGCCGGGTGTCGCATTGTCGCTGTTGTCGGTAAGGTATGCAGACTGTTGGACAAACTGCAGGGTGATGCTGTCCCCCATTTCCTTTAGCCACTCGTTGATCTCGACTTCACTCTCGTGAACCTGGGAAACACGTTGGCGAAAAATTCTCACTTTCATAGGTTTCTCCGAACCAATAGGCATCGCATTTGAACGCTTGGGCCTATATTAGATTTACCTGGCTCGCAAGTTCAACCAGGCGTGGTGTTGATTCGCTAATATGGCATAATCCAGAGGATTGTTCACAAACCGGGCAGGTCATGGCCGGGTCCAGTTTCAAATCGATTAAGGGGATGATTAATAATGGAAGATCTGTTTGACCTGTCGGGCAAGGTCGCCATTGTAACGGGGTCGACCAAGGGGATTGGCAAGGCCATTGCCGCGCATATGGCATTTCACGGCGCTGACGTGGTAGTTTCCAGCAGAAAGCAGGATGCCTGTGATGAAGTTACCCGGGAAATTAACGATTCGATAGGACCGGGACGGGGCAGCGCAACCGCAATTCCGTGTCATATCGGCCACAAGGAGCAACTCCAGCAGTTGGTTGATGAAACCAGGTCACGTCTCGGCAAAATTGATATCCTGGTCTGTAACGCGGCGGTGAATCCGTTCTATGGATCCATGTTGGATATACCGGATACGGCATTCGAGAAGATCCTGTCATCCAATATCGAATCCAATCACTGGCTCAGCCAGATGGTGTTACCGGAAATGGTGGAGCGGAAGGACGGGGTCGTGATTATTATTTCGTCTGTGGGCGGTCTGCATGGTAGTGCGGTTCTTGGGACCTATGCGATTTCCAAGGCGGCAGACATGCAAATGGCGCGAAACATTGCCACCGAATTTGGACCACACAATATAAGGGCCAATGCGATCGCGCCGGGGCTGATCAAGACCGATTTTGCGCGTGCACTATGGGAGAATCCGGAAACATTGAAAGCATCCAGTGCCAATGCGGCGCTGCGCCGAATCGGGGAGCCGGAGGAGATTGCGGGATTGGCCGTATTTCTGGCATCTCGCGCTGGCAGCTTTGTCACCGGGCAAACGATTAGTGCCGATGGTGGGCGTTAGGGCCGGAACGCTTCGATTATAGAAAAGCGGCGGTTTTGAAGTTAGTATCATTATCCTCAAGGGTCAAGGGCAAAAGGGGTGGATAGAAGGGACTTTCTCAAGATCTTCTCTGCGGGTACCGTTGCCGCAATGGGAGGGCAACTGGCATGGCGTGTTAACGATGTGCCTTTCGGCCATGCCATCTATGAAGATATCCCGACTGACCAACTGGATCTGGCGCGCTCCATCGAATTAATGTCGACGCCTGCGCCGGATCCTGGTGCTTTCTTGCGTGCGTTTGAGGGCCGGGCGTCCAGCCATGTAGTGGCAAGCAACGATCTTGATGCTTACCTTGAAAAGATGAGCAATTTCGAATCCGCGCACCAGGACGATGTCTTTCTTGAGCCGCCACGGTACGCCGTGCTTATCTCGACGTTCAAACGCCTTGACCGGGTTCAAAATCTGGTGGGGCACGGTAATTTTAACGTGCTCAGTTTTGACGAAATGCTCAAGTATTCCAGCCGGTACGAAAGCGTTGGCGCTTTTACGAAAAACGAGAAAGAATTCCTTGAAGAGCTTTTCACTTCAAGCGCAGAGCAATACGGCTTTTACGGTCAAAAGGTGATTGATCAGATTACGGCTATAGTACCTGATAACGATCGGATTAAGGTGCCGTACACTGGTCATTTTCTTTATAAGGGTGACTCGTTCCGGCTCTATGAAAAGGTGAGGAAAGATGTTGGTGGCAATGTTGTTCTGACGTCGGGTATAAGGAGTGTCGTCAAGCAGTCTCACCTGTTTCTCGCTAAAACCATACAGGCAAAAGGAAACTTGTCGCGTGCATCGAGGAGTCTGGCGCCTCCGGGACATTCGTTCCACGGTATCGGAGACTTTGATGTGGGCAAGATAGGCTATGGTGCCAGGAACTTTACATCAGAATTTGCCAGGACCGAAGAGTTCAAGCGCCTGGTCGACCTGGGCTATATCGATATGCGGTATCCGAGAGACAACCTGCTGGGTGTGCGGTACGAGCCCTGGCATATCAAAGTAGTCTAAGGAAACTGACTCTCCAAAAATCGCACAAAGACGAATGCCATTAGTGTTCCTGCCATAATCATGGTTGCAACGCCGGTACGTCGCAACTGTTTGTTACTCACCGGATAATACGTATCTTGCACGTCGAAGGCGTTCCGGCGCGCCGGATTCGACAAGGCATCGGCGAAACTGGAACGACCCTGATACATGGTAAATCCGTTGTGACCCAACATGACCGCGATCCAGAGAGAAAATAGTGCGTCGAGCGGATTGAAAGCCTGGTTGAATTTGAGCGTGAACGCGGCCAGTGGGGCAAGTAACAGCTGGCCGAGATCGAAGAGGGCCGCCCATCGGTATGGTGAGCGAGTCCGGGCGACCACCAGGTCTGGTCCATAGAGCAGCGAAACTACAACGCCGATAAATGCGACAAATTTGCCGCTTCCAAGGACATGTTCGGCAAACGCATCGCTTGAGTTGGTTGCAGCCATTACCACCATCAATGCCAATAGTAAGGCCATACCGGAAACCCAGGTGGACACGCTAGCCAGTGTGATCGCTGCGCCAATACTTGATGCATACCCCACTATGACCCGTGCAATCGCGAACAGGCAGCCTAGCAGGATCAGGATAACCGATGTGTTGAACAACATTGTGGCCGGTCGTGTGGTTTCAAGGCCAGAGGTACTGATTGAAAATACGAGAAGGCCGGCGCACACGACGATGGCAAGAATGAATGGCAGGCTCGATTTTCTGGCGACCTCCCAGTCTATCGCGGATGCCATTTGGATCGCTTCAGCGGGATCGATATCAGCTGCACGGGCGAGATCGGCGGGGGTTTTGATCAGGTTCCCACCATTACGATAGCTGACGATGCGCGCCGCGAGATCAGCGTCGACCCAGGGTAACTGGCAGAGTTCATCTGCGGTTGCCTCGTTTATTCTAATCAGCGAAGATGCCATTGCATGATAATACTACAGGTCCTTTGAGGGAAAGGTGATGGAAGAAACCAGATGGTGGACAAGATTACTGCTAGTGAGTGCCATTGTGGCGGTGGTTCTGTTACTTGCAGGGCCTCTGGGCTATAAATTTGGCGTTTCGGGCTTGCAGCCCTCCTTGATCAGTTTGTTGCTGGCCCTGGTCACCGCGATCGTAGTATTCCTGGTGTCGCTGGTCATGGTGATGGTCGCCTCGAAGAGCGGACTCGTATCCAACCGGAAATGGTTGCTCGTCACCTTGGGCATTGCCCTTGTGCCATTGATCGTTATGGTTCCACAGATCCATACAGCAAGATCGGTTCCGCCGATTCACGACATCACAACCGACACTGAGAATCCACCGACATTTGATGCGGTTGTCGCGCTTCGGATCAATGCCATGAATTCGTTGGAATACGGTGCTGGTATGTCACCAACGGAGTTGGCGACGCTACAACAACAAGCTTATCCGGAAGTAGTGACCTTGTCATCGGACCTGTCTTTTGATGACGCGGTTGCGCGTGCCGTGGAAGTCTTGTCTGTCCAGGGGCTCGAAGTCGTCAATGTGGATCCTGATAAGGGAATAGTTGAGGCCGTTGCCACAACCTTCTGGTTTGGCTTCAAAGACGATGTAGTGGTGCGAGTAACCGCGACGCCGCAAGGTTCGCTGGTGGACCTGCGCTCAGTTTCACGCGTGGGTCAGAGTGACTTGGGGGCCAATGCCGCACGGATACTGAAGTTCCTCGAAGCCTTCTAGCCCGATCACCGGGCTGTTTATGCGCTCAAGGCTGTTCATTCGCTCAAGGCTATTTTTTCGCTCAAGGCTGTTTATGCGCTCAAGGCTGTTTATGCGCTCAAGGCTGTTTATTCGCTCAAGGCTGTTTATTCGCTCAAGGCTGTTCCGCCAGGCGTTTGCTGACCAGTTCGTTGACCTGTTGCGGATTCGCTTTGCCCCCTGTCTCTTTCATGACCTGGCCAACAAAAAATCCCAGTAGTTTGGTCTTGCCAGCTTTGTATTGTTGCACCTGTTTTGGATTGGCGGAAATGATTGCGTCGATAACAGGTACAATCGATCCACTGTCGGAAACCTGCTTCAACCCTTTCGCCTCAATATAACTGTCGGTCGATGTTGCATCGCCGCGCCATAACGCCTCGAAAATCGATTTTGCGATTTTGCCGGAGATGGTGCCATCCTTGATTCGGCCTACCAACGTTCCCAGTTCAATTGCGTTAACGGGAGATGAACCGATCAGTATGTTATCGCGATTCAGTAGCCCCAGTAATTCTACCCTGACCCAGTTGGCGGCGAGTTGAGGTTCCTGACTGGCAGCCGCTACTTCTTCAAAGTAATCAGCCAGGTCGCGACTGCCGACCAGCACACGCGCATCAGCCTCGGACAGGTTAAAGTCTCGGACATAACGCTCGGCCCGCTTATGGGGCAGTTCGGGCATGCCATGGCGAACCGCATCGACAAAACTCTCATCGAGTTGGACCGGCAGCAAATCAGGCTCTGGAAAGTACCGATAGTCCATTGATGTTTCTTTGCTGCGCATGGGTCGGGTTTCATCCTGGTCCGGATCGTAGAGCCGGGTTTCCTGGACCACATTGTTGCCCTGATCAAGAACTGCTGCCTGCCGTGCAATTTCATAGTTTATTGCGCGTTCGAGGAATCGAAACGAATTTACGTTTTTGGTTTCAGTTCGTGTACCGAGTGCTCTGGCTCCGGGTCGACGTAATGACACATTGGCGTCGCAACGAAATGAACCCTGGGACAGATCGCCATCGGAAACGCCAAGGTAAGTGACTAGCTGATGGATTTGCCTGGCATAGGCCACGGCTTCTATCGCCGAGGTCATGTCCGGTTCGGATACGATCTCGAGTAATGGAGTCCCGGCACGGTTGAGATCGATACCGGATTGGCCATGAAAGTCCTCGTGCAAGGATTTTCCGGCGTCCTCCTCAAGGTGCGCACGAGTGATGTGGATTGTTTTGACGCCGCCATCCTCCAGTGCCAGATTTATACTGCCGCCAGTGACGATGGGCGCGGCCAGTTGCGTAATTTGGTAGCCCTTTGGGAGGTCCGGATAGAAATAGTTCTTGCGATCAAAAGTAGAAGTCAGGTTGATGGTGGCCTCGACGCCAAGCCCAAACGCGACTGCTTTTTTAAATACTTCTGCGTTCGTTACTGGTAGGACACCAGGAAAACCCAGGTCCACGAGACTTGCCTGGGTATTTGGCTCGGCACCGAATGCAGTGCTGGCACCTGAGAATAGCTTGGAGATAGTCTTCAATTGTACGTGAATTTCAAGGCCGATCACTGGCTCCCAGTCACTGACTGCCATTTTAAGGTCCCTCGCGCGCGATAGTAGGCACTTGCAGGTGCCAGTCGGTAGCTTGCTGGAGTCGGTGAGCGACATTCAACATGCGCGCCTCGTCGAGATAATTTCCGATAAGCTGGAGGCCCACTGGCAAGCCGTCAATCAGGCCCGCCGGAACGGACATCGCGGGGACACCGGCAAGGTTTGCAGCAATGGTATAGGTATCCTGCAGGTACATAGCGATCTGATCATCGGTCTTTTCGCCCAGCTTGAAGGCGGGCGTTGGCGAAACCGGGCCCGCGATAATATCTACCTGTTTGAATGCGCTCATGAAGTCATTTTTGATCAGCCTCCTGATCTGCTGGGCTTTTTTGTAGTAACTGTCGTAATAGCCGGCAGACAACGCAAATGCCCCAACCATAATACGCTCCCTGACTTCTTTTCCCAGCGCCTCGCTACGACTTCTAGTGTAGAGATCTTCTATGTCTTTTGGATCTTCACAACGATATCCAAATCGGACACCGTCATATCGGGACAGGTTGGTTGAACATTCAGCAGGTGCAATAACATAGTAAGCGGGTACTGAATAGCGAGTATGAGGCATGCTTACTTCTGTTATCTTGGCACCCTGACGTTCGAGTTCGTGTATCGCATCCATAACTACCTGGGCGACGCCAGTATCAAGACCGTCGGCAAAATACTCCTTGCAAATGCCAATTCTGATCCCCTTAACAGGATTGTTCAGCGTGGCAAGATAGTCGGGTACCTCCATTTCAAGACTGGTTGAATCCCTGTCATCAAATCCGGACATGATTTTGAGTAAGAGTGCAGCATCTTCCACTGTTTTCGCGATAGGACCCGCCTGGTCGAGGCTTGACGCATAGGCAATCATCCCCCAGCGTGAAATCCGTCCATAGGTGGGTTTGATTCCCGTTACACCACACATGGCGGCCGGTTGCCTGATTGAGCCACCGGTATCGGTTGCTGTGGCCGCAACACAGAGCCCGGCAGCGACCGCGGCGGCAGAACCGCCGGAAGATCCACCCGGCACACGATCACGTTGCCAGGGGTTTCGAACCTTTCCGTAAAAGCTGTTTTCGTTTGACGAGCCCATGGCGAACTCATCCATATTCGTTTTACCCAGAATGACTGAACCGACCGCCAGCAGCTTTTCAATCACGGTTGCATCATAGGGTGAAACAAAATTGTCCAGCATCTTTGACGCCGCCGTGGTTCTTATACCTTTGGTGCAAAAGATGTCCTTGTGTGCCAGTGGCACGCCGAGCAGGGGCCGGTCATCGCCGTCTCTTCTCGCCTGGTCGGCAGCTTGCGCCTGTTCAAGTGCCAGTTCGGGCGTAACCGTGATAAAAGCGTTGAGATCAGTATTGTGTTGCCTGATACGCTCCAGGTAGTGACGGGTAAGTTCAACCGATGTATAGCGCCCCTGTCTTAGATCATGGACAACCTGGGTAAGCGACTTGTCATGCATTACTCGACGACCCTGGGTACAAGGTAGAAGCCACCAGCTGTTTCCGGCGCCATCGCCTGGTACTCGTCCCGTAGATTTTGCTCGGTAACAATGTCTGCACGCATGCGCTGGGTTGTGTCCAGTGGATGTGCCATAGGCGAAACATTACTGGTATCGACTTCCTGCATCTCTTCGACCAGGTCCAGGATGCGCGACATGCTTTCGATGTATTCGGCAATATCGGGCTCCTCCAATTTGAGTTTGGAAAGGTCTGCGACAGTTTCTACTACCTCGCGATCTACTTTCATCCGGGAGTACCTCCTACTTCTGCAAGGCATCGAATCCTAATGATTTATCCATTGGCCGTCCATTTTTCCGTGATCACGCCTTCATGATCATCGGTTAATGTACCGATTAGGGGGCCAATTGTGATCACGGTCCGCGTATTTACCGTTCAGTTAGTGTTAAATGCAGTGGTAATCCGATGTACAGCCTATTTTTCGTCGGGTGATCTGCTAGACTGCGCCGATAACTTGAGAAAATTCTCTAATAAATGATAGAGTTACGATTGTTTTTGCATCTAAATAATCAAGGTGACCTGCCACGCCTGGCCGGGCTTGGTTGCCACTTCCAGAATCTACCGGCCGAGGGCTCCAAAGCTAATGTTTAAGCGTCTAAGGGGTATGTTCTCCAATGACCTGTCGATCGACCTCGGGACAGCCAATACGCTCATCTACGTCAGAGACCAGGGGATTGTCCTGAATGAGCCATCTGTGGTGGCTATTCGAACTAACAACAACCAGAAGAGTGTTGCTGCGGTCGGCATCGATGCCAAGCGCATGCTGGGTAGAACCCCCGGGAATATTACGGCGATCCGACCGCTCAAGGATGGTGTGATTGCGGACTTCCAGGTGACTGAGAAAATGCTGCAACACTTCATAAAGAAGGTTCATGAGAACAGTTTCATCAGGCCGAGTCCCAGAGTGCTCGTGTGCGTGCCTTGCCAGTCAACAGAAGTTGAACGGCGCGCAATCAGGGAGTCGGTCATCAGCGCCGGCGCGCGTGATGTCAGGTTGATCGAAGAACCAATGGCGGCAGCCATCGGTGCCGGCCTGCCGGTACATGAGGCCGTCGGCACGATGGTTGTTGATATAGGTGGTGGGACGACTGAAATTGCTGTTATTTCATTAAATGGCGTCGTCTATGCGCAGTCCGTTCGAGTCGGCGGTGATCGGTTTGATGAGGCCATTACTGCTTATGTAAGGCGAACACAGGGTAGTCTTATTGGTGATGCGACAGCAGAACGAATCAAACAGGAGATCGGAACCGCATTCCCAAGCAGTGAAGTCAGGGAGATCGATGTCCGTGGCCGAAACCTGGCCGAAGGCGTGCCAAGAAGTTTTACGCTCAATAGCAACGAGATACTTGAGGCCCTGCAAGAGCCGCTGTCTGTCATTGTCCAGGCAGTGAAGGGGGCGCTTGAGCAGACTCCGCCTGAGCTTGCCTCCGATATTGCGGAAAGTGGTCTTGTACTAACCGGTGGTGGATCGTTGTTACGGGAACTGGATCGGCTGTTATCCCATGAAACCGGATTGCCCGTTATCCTTGCGGAGGACCCTCTGACCTGTGTTGCTCGAGGTGGCGGAAAGGCGCTTGAGCTTATGGATAGCCGTGGAGATGACTTCTTGTCAATGCAGTAGCCACACGTTTAGCCAGTGCGCTCATCGGTTTAGTGTTTGACGAACCAGGACAACTCACATTAAGTCACTATTCCTTGAAGAGACAACGATCGGTTACAAAATGCTGGGTCTCAGTATTTTGTCTCTCGCCTTAATGGCAACCGACCACTTTTCAGATTTCCTCGATGAATTTCGCGCCAGTCTCACTGTGATTGTTACACCTGTCATTGTCGTCGCTGACATACCGCGGCGTACCGTGGTGGGACTTCAGGGTACGATCGCAACTCGTGACCACATGCAATCTCGAATATTGAGTCTTGAACAGGAGCTGTTGTTGCTGCGTGCAAAAACAGAAAAAATGGCAGCCCTGACATCCGAGAATGATCGTTTGCGAGATTTGCTCGGTTCTGCTGCTAAGCTCCAGGACAACGTATTGGTGGCAGAACTGATTGGAGTAGATCCAGATCCCGAACGGCATGAGGTGACGATCGACAAGGGTAGCGTTGATGGTGCTTTTGTCGGGCAACCGGTTCTCGATGCGGAAGGCTTGATGGGGCAGGTCGTTGAAGTCAGTAAATACATCAGTCGCGTACTCTTAATCAGTGACCTGTCGCATTCAGTTCCGGTACAGGTGGCAAGAAGTAACTTAAGACTTGTGGCGCAAGGCACAGGTATGACCGGTCAGCTGGAATTGATGCATGTGCAAGCGACGGCAGATATCGAGATCGGCGATCTATTGGTGAGTTCAGGACTTGGGGATCGATTCCCGGTTGGATATCCGGTTGGTGTTGTCAACCGAATTGAACATGACCCGGGCAGACCGTTTGCAGATGTTACCGCTACCACGAGTGCTTTGCTAGATCGGAGTAGGCATGTGCTCCTGGTATTTACAGAAGATCGGATGGACCGTAACGCGAGGAATGCGAATGATGGCCGGAGCGATTGATATCCGTATCAGCGGGCTGGTCGTAATCGTCGCGAGCTTCTTCGTGGCAATGATCTTGTCAGTAATGTCCTTGCCCTCGTCGGCACCGTCTGTTGTAGGGTACCTGAGACCTGAGTGGGTATTGCTTGTACTTATCTACTGGATCATAGCACTGCCTCATCGGGTCGGACTTGTGGTCGCATGGTGTATTGGATTGTTGACGGATATTCTATTGGGCGACTTGTTGGGACAACACGGCATAGGTTTTCTTATCGTTGCTTATATTGCCCAGAGTCTTTACCAGCGGCTCCGTATGTTTAGTATCTGGCAACAAAGCCTGATGATATTTGTCATAGTTGGGTTATATCAGTTGATTAATTTCTGGATAGAAAGTGTTGTGGGCCAGGCGGAGTGGAGTCTTTGGTATCTATTACCTTCGGTAGTCAGCGCATTGGTGTGGCCCTGGGTATTTCTGGTCTTACGGTACCTGCGTCGCATTTTCAATGTGACCTGAGACGATTGTGAAGATGCGCCAGATTCAAGAATGAGCACTTTATGGCTTGCATCCGGTTCACCTCGCCGAATGGATTTATTGAGGCAACTGGGACTTGAATTCCGGGTGCTCGTGCCTGAAGTGGATGAAGGTGTCTTGCCGGGAGAGAGCGCTGAGGCTTACGTGGCCCGGATGTCAGGTGAAAAGTCCCGGAAGGCCCGACTCGGCCTTGCCGCTGGCGAGTCTGGCGTCGTACTCTCCGCAGATACTGTGGTTGTCGTCGATGACGAGATTTTTGGCAAGCCAGCACAACGGCAAGAGGCGCTATCCATGCTGCAGCGACTCTCCGGGCGGGCCCACAGGGTCATGACCGCCGTCACTGTTGCGCAGGGAACTCGCGAGATATCTTTCTCGGTCGAAACTATCGTCACTTTCAGGCAACTAAGCGTAAAGGAGTGTGAAGCCTACTGGTTGACTGGAGAACCAGCAGACAAGGCCGGAGCTTATGGAATTCAAGGCCTCGGCGCGATTTTAGTGGAGTCGATTAACGGAAGCTATTCCAACGTTGTGGGCTTGCCGCTTATGGAAACCACACTTGCTTTGCGGGAATTCGATATAGATTGCCTTGATGGACTGAACGGTAAAAGATTATGAATAGGACAGGAAGTATCGACACATGTCGGAAGAAATTGTTATCAGCGTTTCCTCACACGAAACTCGAGTGGCCGTTGTTGTGCAGGGATTGCTTCAGGAAATCTTCATCGAAAGGTTTCATACGCGGGGTATCCTGGGAAATGTTTATAAAGGCAAGGTGGTGCGAATCCTTCCGGGCATGCAAAGTGCCTTTATTGATATAGGGCAGGCTCGTACCGCCTTTGTTCATATCACTGACCTGGTGGACTCGCATGAGGCCGTGTTGGAAAGCCGGGGCCCTGATTTTAGTTATCCGCCGATACGTGAGGTTATTCACGACGGGCAGGAAGTGCTGGTGCAGGTGACAAAAGAACCGATTGGTACAAAAGGTGCCCGGGCGACGTCGAACATGTCCCTGGCGTCCCGGTTCCTGGTATATCTACCATCGACATCGCATATAGGGATCTCGCAACGAAT
>JBBDIT010000014.1:0-1623 GCA_040880285.1 Pseudomonadales bacterium
TTACCGATCTTGTTGTTGACGGCGGTCAACAGCCCACGCAGGATATTGACCTCCATCTGGTCCAGCCGGACGCGGTTGAAGAGCCGCCTGATCCGGGTCATCAGCTGGCGCGGATTCTCTGGATCGTGAAAATCGATGTCAATCATCGTCTGTTCCAGATGGTCAAAGAAGTGCTCCACTACCTCTGCCGTCGCGTACTTCTGGTCCCACTGGGTTCCCGAAGTTGTGCCCGAATGCGCCTTGAGAATCTCGTAACAAATTACCTGGACCGCCATCGCAAGGTTCAGGGAGCTGTATTCTGCCGCGGTGGGAATGTTTACATGGTAGTGGCACTTTTGTAGTTCTTCATTTTTGAGCCCCCGGGATTCGCGCCCGAACAAGATGGCAATATCCGACCCGGCTTGCCGCCCGGTGGCAATTTTCTCACCGCATTGGGCAGGGTCCAGCATTGGCCAGGGAATACGGCGATCCCGCGCCGAGGTCCCAATAACCAGATGGCAGCCGGCGATGGCCTCATCGACAGAGTTGACGACACGCGCCGATTCCACCACCTCGCTGGCGCTGGCAGATCGCCACACGGCTTTCTCATGGGGGAAATCCAGGGGATTCACCAGCACCAGCCGGGTAAGGCCCATATTTTTCATGGCGCGGGCGGCAGCGCCGATATTTCCCGGGTGCGTGGTTTCTACGAGCACGATCCGGACATCCCGGAGCTCATTGGGCTGTTCATTCATGCGCGGCAGTCTTGCCGATCTCTATCGCCAAGTCCAGCGATCCAACTACTGACTCTCGATTGCTTCTGGTATTATGCGCGGCCAACGAATATCGCTCTTTAACATCGGATTACGCCTATGCAGCCCATGGCCAACATGGCACTTCGTGCCGCGCGCCTTGCCGGCAAGACAATTTCACGCGCTTTCGATCGTCCGGACACGATCCGGGTGTCCGAGAAAGCGCCCAACGACTTCGTCACCAATATCGACAGGGAGTCCGAGTACCTCATCATCGAGGCGCTCCGGCAGGCGTATCCGACTCATGCGTTCCGCGGTGAGGAAGGCACAAAGACCGACGATTCGCTCGAGTCCGACTTTGAATGGATTATCGACCCGATCGACGGTACCTACAATTTTGTTCGTGGTATTCCACATTTTTGCATATCGATCGGTTGTATTTACAAGGGCCGGCTGGAACACGGTGTAATCCTCGACCCACTTCGACAGGAAGAATTCGTTGCCAGTCGCGGATACGGGTGCCAGTTGAACGGTAAACGTATTCGAGTGAGTAAAACTGAAACGCTCCATGGAGCGGCGCTATCGACCGGGGGACGTGAGAACGACGAAATAGCACAAGCCCAGAGTGGGCTATACCAGGCGTTACTGATGGACGGTGTCAAAATGCGCCAGGCCGGAAGTGCCGCGCTGGATCTTGCCTATGTTGCCGCGGGTCGTCTGGACGGCATGTGGATGCGGCGCCTGAGCCTCTGGGATATGGCGGCAGGCGTACTAATGGTCAACGAATCAGGCGGGCTTACCGGCGATTATGACGGCTCAAACAATCATCTTGCATCCGGCGACATCGTTGCAGCGTCGCCAAAGGTTTTCAAAGCACTGGCACCCATGGTTA
>JBBDIT010000014.1:1723-3554 GCA_040880285.1 Pseudomonadales bacterium
GCACGGGCGATACCAAATACACGTCCCTGCCAGGGTGCGTCGAACAGCAATTCGCCATTTTCCATCGGCGGCGCAATTACACCATCAAGTTCCATCGAGCCGCTCCACACCAATCATTGAGTCGCGTGTTACCAATCTGGCCAACGCTTCTTCAGCAAGCCCGATGCTGGACGGCGGCTGTTGCGGCAACACCATATAACGCACTTCCGCACTGGAATCCCAGATACGAATTTCCACATCGTCAGTCAGGTCAAGCCCCATCTCCGTCAGTACAGTGCGCGGCTCACGCACGATACGAGATCGATAAGCAGGATCCTTGTACCAGCGCGGTGGTAACCCGAGCACTGCCCACGGATAGCAGGAACATAAGGTGCAAACCACGGCGTTGTGAACCTTATCGGTATTTTCAACCACGACCAGCTTGTCGACCTGACCGCCTTCAAAGTTATACTCCGCGATCGCAGCCGATCCGTCTGCCAACAGGCGTGCCTTGAAATCCGGATCGCACCAGGCCCGTGCCACCAGTTTCGCGCCATTCATTGGACCCGTGCGCTCATTGTAAAAGGCGATCATCTCGTCGACGCGATCCGCTGACAGCAACCCTTTTTCGATCAGCAATGACTCAAGCGCTTCTGCACGAATTGCTGGTCGTTTTTCCCGATCGTGGCCAGGTTTGTCACTGTGATCCTTACTCATCGCTTTATTCTGCTCCAGATACGGATTCAAGGTAAGGCTCAAAAAGATCGAGGTAGACCTTGAGGGCGGGGTCACCCTCCTTCCCCCAGAGCGCCCTGCCTGTGAATTCAACAGTATAAAGGTATTGGGGATTTTCACCCCGCCCATGGGCATTGGTGTCGGGATAAACCCAGGCAGCATGACACACGTGGATACGGCCCGGCTTGCCACGGGCGTAAGCCGGCAATCGGGTATGTCCCGGCTTGACGTCTGGCACGGTTACAATCCTGTCGTCCACCGAAAAGCGTGGAGGTCTGGTGACATCCCTCGCCGCACTCGGCGCCGCAAGTACTTCACCCAACGGATCTGGATGCGCTTTCGGTCTTGCCCCAACCAGATCATGGAATTCACCACCCAACTCGATCGCCCTGCGAGTAATCTCTTCGGTCTCAAAAATGCCGCCTTCGACCAGGAGCGTTTCAATACCTGCCAGCCAGCGACCGTAATAGGTATGCGTCAGGTAGGCCACCGGATCCATCCGTTCGACCGCGTGGCGAAACCGGTCGGTATTGTTATTGACCCCGATGGCGCCGGGCACTCGTGACATGGTGAATACTTTTGCTTCCCACCGCTCATGGAAGGCCGGTTCGTCAGCGGGTGTGCCACCCGCGTCCCGTGCTACTTTGCCGTGGCCGTGTTTACCGCCGAGGTCATGAATTCCATCCATCGCTTCAGAGATTTCCTAGCTGCCTAACAGGTCCGGGTCGTCCGCTCCTTCCTTGACCGGTATCGCAAGATCTTCCTTGGTGATATTCATCGCAATAAGCAGGTTGGCCGCAATAAAGATGGAGGAATACGTGCCCACCACGACACCAATAATCAGCGCTTCGGCAAAGCTGCGGATCATGGGGCCACCTAGCAGCAATAAAGCAATGAGTACCAGCAATGTCGTCAAAGACGTTACCATTGTTCGGCCCAGGGTCTGGTTCAACGACGTATTGACGATAGTGACTGCATCGCCCCGACGCATCTTGCGAAAATTTTCACGAATGCGGTCAGACACCACAATGGTATCGTTGAGGGAATAACCGATGACGGCGAGGATTGCAGCGAGTACCGTGAGATCGAAATCCCAACGCGCAATCGAAAATAGCCC
>JBBDIT010000014.1:3654-9084 GCA_040880285.1 Pseudomonadales bacterium
AAGTACTGCACCACATGGCCAACATAGCCGGCTTCTGAGAGCTGTTCTCTTAGTGCCTGCGGATCCACAGATTGCTCAAACACGACTTCTACCAGCGTACCGCCCGTGAAATCGAGCCCCCACTCCAACTGATTGACTGCCAACGACACAATGGCAACCACGACCAATGCGCCTGATATCCAGGCTGTAACGAAGCGATACTTCATAAAATCAAATTTGAATTCAGTCATATCAGATCGCCAGCCTGGCGACCTTGCGGCCACCGTAGATCAAATTGATGATGGCACGCGTGCCAATAATTGCCGTAAACATCGACGTCACAATGCCGATAGACAGCGTGATTGCAAAACCCTTGATCGGCCCGGTGCCGATGCTGTAAAGAATAACAGCCACAAGAAGGGTCGTAATATTGGCATCGAGAATCGTGACAAAAGCGCGGTCGAAACCCGCATTGATCGCTGCCTGTGGTGACATTTTGTTGGCAAGCTCCTCCTTGATACGAGAGAAGATCAGGACGTTGGCATCCACCGCCATACCGACAGTCAATACGATGCCCGCGATACCGGGCAAGGTCAGCGTTGCGGACAGACTGGACATCAAAGCTACCAGCAATACGAGGTTTGACAATAAAGCCACATTGGCTGCAAGCCCGAATACCTGGTAGTAGACCGCCATAAACAACAGGACAAGACCAAGGCCAACGGCAACGGAAATCGCTCCCTTTCGGATATTTTCGTCGCCCAGGCTTGCGCCGACAGTGCGCTCTTCCACGATGAACATGTCGGCTGCGAGCGCACCGGAGCGAAGCAGGAGTGCCAATTCTCTCGCTTCGCTCGCCGTCAGCCCGGTAATTCGAAATTGCACGCCGAGCGCGGCCTGGACAGTCGCAAGACTGATGAGCCGACGCTCTACATAGGGTTCAGGCACCAGTTGCTTTTCACCATCAATGGTACGCAGCACGTCGCGGGTTTTGGTCTCGATAAAAATGACCGCCATTCGCCTCCCGATGTCGTTACGGGTGGCACGGTGCATTTTCTCGCCACCTTCACTGTCGAGGGTGATATTTACCTGGGGCAAACCTGAGTCCGGATCAAATCCGACCTTGGCATCAATCACGCGATCACCACGGATAATAATATTGCGCTCCAATTGTGCTGTACGCCCCTCGTAATCGTATTCAATGGTTGTCGAGCGCGGCGCATCAGGCAGCGCCTCCATCCGGAATTCCAGCGTTGCGACCTTGCCGAGAATGCGTTTGGCCTGGGTTGTATCCTGCACCCCCGGCAAGTCAACTACGATCCGACTGGCCCCAAGGCGCTGCACCAGAGGCTCGGCTACACCCAGCTCATTGACCCGATTGCGGATGGTCTGGACATTCTGTGAGACTGCAAAGGTTTCAATCTCATCAATTGTCTGCTGGGTGATCTGCAGGGTGATGAAATAGTTTTCATCCTGCCCATTACCAAACGTGAATTGATTATAGGCTCCCTGGAGCAAGGTCCGTGCTTCATCACGCTTTGCTTCATCATCAAATGAAACCTTGAGAATTCGATTTTCAGTGACAACATCACGGTAGCGAAGATTTTCTTCTCGCAGGGTACGTTTGACGTCCGACTCCAGTTGCTCCAGCCGATCGGCAATCGCCTTTTGAGTATCGACTTCTAACAGAAAGTGAACGCCGCCACGCAAATCAAGTCCATACTTCATAGGCTCAGCGCCCATTCTGGTCAACCACGCTGGCGTCGTAGGAGCGGAATTAAGCGCCACAACATATCTGTCAGCCAGCCCATGCAATGCGAACTCGACAACTTCCTTGCCTTTAAGCTGGGTATCGTCATCAGGTACACGAATCAGCGCATTACCGTCATCAGTGACACTGATACCAATATGGTTCATCCCTTCTTCTTCAAGTGCGCTGACGGCGCGGTCGAGTATGCGTTGGCTTACGACTCCACCACTGTCAGCTGACGAGATCTGGATGGCGAAATCCGGTGGATAGATATTGGGCATCGCATAGATGATCCCAAAAGAGATCGCCGCTACAACCAACAGGTTTTTCCATAAAGGATAGGTATTGATCACTCGACCGCCTAGATTTGCTTGATGGTGCCTTTGGGTAGCGCAGCGGCCACGGCACCTTTCTGCAACCTCATTTCAACGTTAGGCGCGATCTCGACGACAAGATACTGATCCTCGACCCGGTTTACCTTGCCAATCACGCCTCCGTTGGTAACGATCTCATCGCCCTTGCTGATACTGGCCACCAGTTCACGATGTTCCTTGGCTCGCTTGCTCTGCGGACGCCAGACGATGAAGTAAAAGACGAGCGCAAAAGCAACGATGATAAAGATATCGAGGCCCGGCAGACCGCCACCGGATGGCGCGCCGGCATCTGCTGCCTGGGCAGCTGGAATCAAGAAATCAAGCATAGTGACGTATGTCCTGGCTGTGTAGGAAAGGGCCGTATTTTCTATGAATTAGGGTTATCGAGCAAACCGGAGACAACACTACCACGCGCGCCGCCCCAACCATCATAGATTGATTCGATATGGGGTCCTAATTCACCGACTTCAATGGCCTCCCGTAGCCCCGCCATCAGGTCAAGGTAATAGTGCAGGTTATGTACCGTATTGAGTTGTGCACCCAACATTTCACCGCACTTATCAAGATGATGCAGGTAAGCACGGGAAAAGTGTTGGCAGGTATAGCACTGACAGCCCTCATCGAGTGGGCGTTCATCGTCACGGTGAACCGCGTTCCTGAGTTTCAAGACACCGCGGGACGTAAAGATGTGGCAATTCCTGGCATGGCGAGTCGGCATCACACAGTCGAACATATCGACGCCCCGCTGCACACATTCGACCAGGTCCTGCGGCGTACCCACTCCCATCAGGTAGCGGGGCTTGTCCGCTGGCATTAGCGGCGCTGTGTGTTCCACCACCGCCATCATTTCATCCTTGGGTTCACCCACGGACAGGCCACCGATGGCATAACCATCGAATCCAATATCCGTCAGGCCCTGCAGGGACAGGTCACGCAAATCTTGATAAACGCCCCCCTGCACGATACCAAACAGGGCATTTCGCCCTGGCCATGCCCCGGCACTGCGTCTCGCCCAGCGCAGGGACAATTCCATCGAATCCCGCACTGCAGACTTGTCCGCAGGGTAAGGTGTGCACTCATCAAACACCATGGCGATGTCAGAATTGAGCGAGGCCTGAATCTGCATGGAGATTTCCGGGCTGAGAAAAATTTCATCGCCATTGACCGGCGACCGGAAGTTAACGCCTTCTTCGCTAATCTTGCGCAGGTCACCGAGGCTGAACACCTGAAAACCACCGGAATCCGTCAGTATCGGTTTGTCCCAGCCCATGAATCCATGTAGCCCGCCCATTTTTTCAATGATCGCTGGTCCTGGTCGCAGGAACAGGTGAAAGGTATTACCCAGCAGAATTTGTACGCCAAGGTCGGACAACATTTGGGGCGTCATCCCCTTGACCGCACCATAGGTACCGCAAGGCATAAAAATCGGTGTCTGCACCTCGCCATGGGCGAGCGTCAATCTGCCGCGACGTGCCGCGCCATCGGTATGGGTTACGTGAAACTTCATCGGGTCATCAGCATAGCATCACCATAGCTGAAGAACCGATACTCCTCTTGTATCGCGACTTCGTATGCCCGTTTGATATTTTCGATACCGGCAAACGCGCTAACCAACATCATCAAGGTCGAACCGGGTAAATGGAAGTTGGTAATCATTGCATCCACGCATCGAAACTCATAACCGGGAAATATGAAGATATCCGTATCGCAGCAGGTAGGCTGAATCCTGCCGCTGGCGCACGCCGTCTCAAGGCACCGAACCGAGGTGGTGCCGACCGCAATCACGCGGCCACCCTTGCTTTTACAGGCGTTGACCGCCTCACTGACGGATTCACTGACGGTGATGGCCTCAGCATGCATCTTGTGGGATTCAACTTCTTCAACCCGAACCGGCTGGAAGGTACCGGCTCCCACATGCAGGGTTACAAATTGCAGGTCGACACCCTTGTCGGCAAGGGCCTGCATAAGTGCCTTATCAAAATGGAGACCTGCCGTGGGTGCTGCCACCGCACCTTCTTGCCTGGCATACACCGTCTGGTAGCGCTGCCGGTCGGCAGCTTCATCTTCCCTGTCAATGTAAGGTGGCAAGGGCACGTGGCCGACGTCATTGGCAATCTCCAGAACCCCGGGCGGCGGGAATGACAGCTCATAGAAGCTGCCGGCCCTGCGTTCAACCCGAAGCCGGTAGTTGCCCTCATCCAATGCAACATAGCTCCCGGGTTTCAACGTTTTGGAACTGCGCACCTGCATCAGCGCCAACTGGTGACCGAGCACACGCTCCAGCAAGAGTTCTACCCGGCCACCGGTTTCCTTGTGGCCAAACAAACGCGCCGGAATAACGCGCGTATCATTGAAAACCATCAGATCATTGTCGGACACCTGATCCAGGATGGCGCGGAACCCCAGGTGTGATATCTCACCGGTGGTGGCGTTGAGATGAAGGAGCCGACTGCTGGCACGGTCCGCTACGGGATAACGGGCAATCAGGTGCGGCGGCAGTTCAAACTCGAAGTCGCTAACTTTCATGGTAAACGTACGATACCGGGGCCAGAGCCGGTCGGTTGGCTATCCGGCTTCAATGAAATGTTGGGCTGAAATCTACCGGTTATTCGATCTGTTCAATACCGAGATCAAACATTTTGGTCCACTTCTCGTAATCAGCACTTTCAGGATCCAGCATGACGCCAACAAATACCTGGCCATCCCTGCGAGTCCAGCGGACATCTCCCTCAAGGCGAAAAACATTCGAATCCAGATTGAGACGCAAGCCAAGATGGGTCTTCTCAGGCACGGACACGGTCATCGTCACCTTCATACCTTCTTCGGACACATCGACTGTCCTGCCGGTAACGTGGACATCCTGTAACTCCGGATCACTCTCACAGGAAATGATGTCCACCAGAATTTCTTCATCCTTGTCGATTCTGTCCAATCGCATTTTGTCACTCCAGGCGGGATCACGCACTATAACCGAACCATTTTACCCACATATTGTGATCCTGTGTAGCGCAAAGACCTAAATGTTGGATAAACGGTAATCCGAGATAAACCCGGGGCCGGGTCCGGGGCGCGCCGGTAAAACCTTATTCCCAGTGCCTTGCAGCCTTGTTATACTCGCCGTCCTTCAATTTCCTGAAGTGTGGCTTTCTGTGCCGGGGTGGCGGAACTGGTAGACGCGCCGGATTCAAAATCCGGTTCCCGCAAGGGAGTGTCGGTTCGATTCCGACCCTCGGTACCAAGCTGTTTTGCGCGCAAGGCGCGCAAAATCAGCAACCCACTTCGAACACCTCTAAGCGGCAGTGTTTTCGCCGAAGGCGAAAATCACGA
>JBBDIT010000014.1:9184-14045 GCA_040880285.1 Pseudomonadales bacterium
GGGCTTTGACTCCGTTCAGCGTTTGAAGGAAACTAGCACTGAGTTAAACCCCAAATAGGGATGAACCAACGACGATGATGATCCAGGCACACTAATCGCTGCAAAGGCAGAGATTCAATCAATCCGGGACCGGCACCACTCAACTTACGCCTGGTCGCCGAGCACCTGATTCAATACCAGACTTCCCCTCTTCTTTGCAGCTCACCTGAGCCCACGAAACCGTGAAGAGGAGGAACCCGCCAATGAAGCACCAGTGTTAATCGAACGTTGAGACCGACAAGATTTCATCACTTTTAAGGAACTTCTATTATGGCCAAAGGTAGAGATAAAAAGAAAGTGAACGACAAAAGCAAACCCGCCAAGTCGTTGAAAGAAAAACGTAAAGAGAAAAAAGCCAAAAAAGGTGGCTAAAGAGAACCGTTAGGTAGAGTAAGCCCGGCCATTGCCGGGCTTACTTTTTATTTTGCACCGTCCAGATAATCGACAAATCCGGCCGGGGCATAGGGCCCCACACAAATTTGCTCCAACACACCAACACCGGATCGCTGGCCGTCGGAAGCTTTTACAATTTGCTGTGTGTGCAAGTTATGCGGGTCCAGCATATCGAGTTGGCGCGGGTCGAAAGAATCACTGCCGATCGCAAGCTCCCCCTTCCACATCCCCTGTTTCCACTCCGGATGCGAATAGCCAAGGCCCTTCATCTGGAATGTCAGGATGGGTTCAAGAGCGATGGTTCGGGTCGCCCCATCCAGTTCAATCAGGTCGATCTCGGCCGATTTCGCAAGGCGCGTGCCCTTGTGATATTGAACCCGATGTACCGCCGTCAGCTTTCGATCCACCAAACCGTCTTCGACCCCGGGGACTTGCGCTTCATTTGCATACAAAGGTGCAGTGAGGCCCTCACGAACCAGCGGTTCGCCACGGTTGCCGTCGAAAAAGATCGCGTGTGAAATGTGGTCATCCCAAAACAGCGGCGCCCACAAAAAGAACGCGCCACCGGGCCGGTTCGGCGCACCCCCGGTTTCCGGTTCTCCCACACCGCGGACACCCCAGGAGCGGTCCTTGGTACCAAGACAAATATCATCGTCCACGTCAATCTCGCCATCCGGCGTAGTAATCCGGCCCTGCCAGCGACCGAACTGGTCGAACCGGGTCGCATCCATGGCCCGGCGTGTACCAGACCACAACACCTGACGCGCCTCCTGGATCGCCGCTGTCCGAGTTGAAAATACCAGGTCGCACGCAAGGCCGGTTTCGTTGGTATCCAGTACCACTCGTGTAAGGCGCATGGGCTCGAGTATTTCTATCCGAAAGGGACCCACCGTCATGTCGGTGCGTTCATCCGGCAGGCGCCGCGAGGCAAAAAAACAGTGCTGCAAGCCACCCGGCTTAACGACGCTGAACGCACAATCCATGACACCGCGATGCGGATAGACCGCCAGACCGATGCCAAAATAATAGGAGCCGTCGGGTGCATAACCGTTAAACCAGGTGCGGTCATACACATTACGATCACTGGTCGCCGGATGAGCCAGCGGTTCCGGCGTCTGGTGAACAGGATAATCATCGAGTTTGTTGAGCATAGGTCGGTCCTGACAATCCCGGAAACCCAGTATGGTATCGTACTCTAACGATAAAAGTCTGGATGTGGGAGAAAGGCGAGCGCACCATGGATGAGGACCTTATCAAGGCCTATCGCGAAACAGACTATGTAGTAGACGATGACCCGCCACTCATCCTTAAGATTGATGAGCGCAACGACGGCGTACGCATACTGTTCGCGAGTTTTAACGTCGAGTCGGCGGCTTTTATTACGGCATGGAATCCGCACAGTCAACCGCTGGACCTGAATGAGAATATCGACCGGCAATTGCAGTTGCTGGCCCTGATCGAACAGATGCGGCTCAATTACTTTCCCGGGCGGGGTGAGCATCCGGATGGCAATTGGTCAGAAGACAGTTATCTTGTCCTCGGTATTACCCAGGACAAGGCACTACAACTGGCAGTCCATTTCGACCAGGATGCATTCGTTTGGATACCCAATACCGGCACACCGGAACTCATCGAGACTTCGGCGTAGTCGTCGTCACGGCGTGGTTTCAATCTCCGCTACATTGACGCCATGGCTGACCCGTCACGCTGCCTGCCCTGGGCGCGACCAACGAGCTGCGCCAGCTGAGGCTCGCACGTGGCAGTCACCAGATCGTTTCGACATGTGGATAGTCAAGAAGCTTTCGGTCCGCCGTTACGATGACTGCTCGCAGTTGTTGCGCCGTCGCAACGATCATTCGATCCGCCGGGTCCTTGTGAAACGGTTCCGGTAGCGAAGTCGAGCGTAGTGCAATGCGGTTGTCGACCGGAACAATACGGAACTGAGGCAGCCTTTCAACGTGCGCCAACCAGTCAAAGACATCCATCGTCAAAGTCAATCGAGATTTCTGGACGAGCATGGCGATCTCCCATGCTGAGATGGACGAGACGATCAGCCTGTTCCCCCGGCCCACCTGTTTGTCGATCTCACGCCTCGCCACTGACGACAACCTGCGCTTGTCACTCAGCCACCAGACCAGGGCGTGCGTGTCCAGAACGATCATTCGTTAGCGTCCCAGTCCTCTGTAACGGGATCATCGGGACTGAGGTACTCGATCACGCTGCCTTTCAGATAATCCGTCGAGGTATCGCTGACTCCGCAAGAGTTGTAGGGTCGCAGCTCAAGTACCGGCCTACCATGATCGGTGATGATGATCCCCTGTCCAGTCTCTTGTACCCGGCGCATGATCTCAAGCGCATGGGGCTTGAATTTCGACTTGCTGATCTCTTCCATTAATTATGACCATGGTCATCTATCCCTGGTCATTTTATCTCAAACTCTCCTATGAATGACGATCAACATCTTGAACTTTATTCAGATTCCCCACCGGCAGCATGAGTGAGCATGCTGCTCGCCATCACGTAACGTCAGAACCCAGCAACAGTAAGCTTCGTGCATACGACGCGGCGTCGGCGAGTCCCACGCCCACGATGTTGGTAGCCGTCGCAATCCGACTGATAGTCCCCGCGTGATAACGATCCTCTTCCTCTTGCACTTGTCCCTCTCACCACTAAGTACGACAGCGAACAGATAACAATAAACCAAGCCTACATAGTATCCGGGCAGACGCCCAGCAATCAGACTCGGGAATAAATGAAATGAAAACCGTTACAAAGATCCTGGTCACAAGTTGTCTTGGGTTGTCCCTGATAAGCGTTTCCGGATGCGAAACCACGACGATGGGCAGTAATGTGGGGGCAGACCGTTCACAGCTGCTACTGGTTTCTTCTGAACAACTCGACCAGATGGCCCACGAGGCCTATACCCAACTCAAAGCCGATGCCACCGGCAAAGGCGTACTGAACAAAGATGGAGCGATGCTCAATCGGGTACGCAATATTGCGGCGCGCCTGCAAGCACAGACCGGCGTATTCCGTAGGGATGCCCCCGGTTGGCCGTGGCAAGTCAACGTCATCACCAGTGAGTCGCTCAACGCCTTCTGCATGCCTGGCGGCAGGATCATGGTGTATTCAGGCTTGATCACCCAACTCAATTTGACTAACAACGAAATCGCTATTGTGCTGGGCCACGAGATTGCCCATGCCCTGCGTGAGCATTCGAGAGAGCAGGTTTCCAACGCCATGGCAGCCCAGACCGCTATCGGCATCGGTGCTGCGGTATTCGGTGTTGGTGAAGGTGCTACCAATCTGGCCGGCGCCGGTTACCAGGCCCTGGTTGCAACGAGGTTCAGTCGCGATCATGAAACCGAAGCGGACCGCATGGGTCTGGAACTGACTGCAAGGGCTGGCTATGACCCTCGCGCAGGCGTGACCCTGTGGCAGAAAATGATCAACGCCAACCAGGGTGGAGCGCCGCCGGAATTTCTCAGCTCACACCCTGCGCAAGCGAGTCGCGTACGCGAAATCGAGAAACTGTTACCGACAGTGATACCTCTCTATCAAGCTGCGAGTCATAAATGAAGACCAAAAGGAGTCCCGCTGTGGCGTTCACACTTCCTGCCCTACCCTATTCAAAAGATGCGCTCATGCCGCATATGTCGCCCGAAACTCTTGAGTTTCACCATGGCGAACACCACCAGGCCTATGTGGACAAACTGAACGAAATGATTGATGGCACCCCGTTCAAGAACATGAGCCTTGAGTCGATTATCAAAAAGTCCTCAGGTCCACTGTTCAACAATGCCGCACAGGTGTGGAACCATACGTTCTTTTGGAACTGCATGGGCCCGAACGCTGGCGGTAAGCCTGAAGGCGAACTTGCAGAGGTCATCGAAGCGACATTCGGCTCATTCAAAGCCTTTAAGGAAAACTTTACCGAGACCAGCGTGAGCCATTTCGGGTCTGGCTGGGGCTGGCTGGTCCTGAACAAGCGCGGAAAGCTCGAAGTCATGAGCACGTCAGACGCTCACAATCCAATTAAAGGAGACCACACGCCGCTTTTGACCTGCGATGTTTGGGAACACGCCTACTACATCGACTACCGTAACCGTCGTCCCGATTTTATCGACGCGTTCTGGCACCTGGTGAACTGGGATTTTGTCGCAGAGAATTTTGCCCAGGCGCAGTAAGGGGGTCGGAGTCACTACTCCGACCCCACAGTTTCCTACGCTGGGTGCAGGGTCACTTCAGCTTCGATCTCCACCGGGATTCGGAACGGCAACTCAGCGAGACCTACCGCACTGCGAGCGTGGCGGCCAACTTCTGGTCCGAACACCTCAATGATCAAGTCGGTAAAGCCGTTGATGACGGCAGGCTGCTCGTAAAAGCCGGGCGCGGAGTTAACCATGCCAAAGACGCGTATCCAGGCGGC